>JAVEDJ010000307.1 GCA_030841025.1 Actinomycetota bacterium | reverse complement strand
GGGTGCCCACGATGTCCGACGGCACCAGGTCCGGGGTGAACTGGATGCGGTGGAACTCGCCGCCCACCACGGTGGCCGCCGTCCGGACGGCCAGGGTCTTGGCTACCCCGGGGACCCCCTCGAGCAGGCAGTGCCCGCCCGACAGCAGCGCCACCAGCAGCCGCTCCACGAGGTGGTCCTGGCCGACGACGACCCGCTTGATCTCGAAGAGCGCCCGTTCGATCCGGAGTGTCTCGGGCGGCATGGCGGGCTGAGATGTCATGGTGGCATCCCAATCGACCAACCCGAAAACCCTCGGAAACGCGAACTTTCGGCGGGCTTTCGTTGGGTGGTTTAGCGTCACAGGATGAGGCTGCTGGTCGTCGAGGACGAGCCCGACCTGCTGCACCCCCTGCACTTCGGCCTGTCCAACGCCGGCTACGCCGTCGACGGGGCACCGAACGGCACCGAGGCGCTCGCGAAAGCCACCCAGACCACCTACGACCTGGTGGTGCTCGACCTCGGTCTGCCCGACATGGACGGGCTTGAGCTGTGCCGTCGCGTCACCGCGTTGCAGACCCGTCCCCGGGTGCTGATCCTGACGGCCCGCGACGGTATCGCCGATCGGGTGCACGGGCTGGACCAGGGCGCCGACGACTACTTGGTCAAACCCTTCGCCTTTCCCGAGCTGCTCGCGCGCGTCCGTGCGCTGCTGCGCCGGGACAACGGCACCGCGGGCTCGGTGCTCGTGTGCGGCGCACTCGAGCTCGACCTCGTGCGACACGAGGTCTGGTGGCATCAGCAACCGTTGTCGCTGACGCGCAAGGAGTTCGCCGTGCTGGAGTACCTCATGACCCGCCAGGGTGCGGTGGTGTCGGCCGAGGAGCTGCTCGAGCACGTGTGGGACGAGAACGCCGACCCATTCACGCAGACCGTTCGGGTGACCGTCGGTACGTTGCGGCGCAAGCTGGCAGCCGGGAACCATCCGACGCCGCTCGAGACGGTCGTGGGACGCGGCTACCGGCTTCGGGAGGCCTCATGAGACAGCTGTGGGCTCGGCGTCCGGCGTGGATGCGGTCCATCCGTTTCCGGCTGGCGATGCTGTCGTCGACCGTCCTGCTGTTCATCGCGACCGCCGTCGTGGGAGGGATCTACCTCGCCGTCGCGCACAACGTGCAGAACGAGCCGGTTACCGAGACGTTCCAGGCCATCGAGGGCATCGACAGGACCGACGGGACCTTCAAGCCGCTGCGCCGCATCGAGGTGGCCGAGGTGGCCGACATCGAGGCCGCGGTCAACGCCGAGACGCTGGCCAGCCTGCGCGCGTACTCGGTCTACGCACTGGCCGGGCTGTTCGTAACAAGCCTCGCCGTGGGCTGGCTGCTCGCCGCGCGGGCGCTGCGTCCCGTCCGCGACATCGCCGCGACGGCCAAGGACGTGCAGGCCGGTGACCTGTCGCGTCGCGTCGCCCTGCACCGTGACGACGAGCTCGGGACGCTCGCGGAGTCGATCGACGCAATGCTCGCCCACCTGGACGAGGTGTTCACCAGCCAGCGCCAGTTCGTCGACGACGCCTCCCATGAGCTGCGGACGCCGCTCGCCGTGATCCGCACCAATGTCGACGCCGTGCTCGCGCGCCCCGACGTGCCCGAGCACGAACGTAGCCGCGCCGTCGCGGTGGTCGACCGAGCAGTCGACCGCATGACGCGCCTGGTGGAGGACATGCTGGCCGCGGCCAGGTCGGCGGCTCCGATGCGGGTCCAGCCGGCCGTCAACCTCTCGGCGGTGGTGCACGAGGAGGTCGAAGAGTTCACGACCCTGGCCGTCGAGAGAGAGCTCGAGCTGGTGGTCGAGCTCGACCATGACGTGGTCCTGCCGGCCGACCCGGACACCGTGCGCCGGGTCGTCGACAACCTGCTCGCGAACGCCGTGCGCCTCGCTCCCCGGGGCAGCGTGGTCGCCACCAGCGTGGGCCGTTCGCCGGGCGCCCCGTGGGCTTTCGTGGCCGTCCGCGACGAGGGCCCCGGCATCGCCCCGGAGGACCAGCGTCGGGTCTTCGACCGCTTCTGGCGGTCGGACCCGCCCGGGACCGAGCAGGACGGGCACGCGGGGCTCGGCCTCTCGATCGTCCGCGAGGTGGCGGAGGCGCACGGCGGACTGGTGCGGCTGCACTCGCAGCTCGGTGTCGGCAGCGTCTTCGTCCTGTGGCTCCCGACATCGAGGGAGAGAGGTCTCGCTCCGCCACCGTCGGGCAGCCCGGTGGCACGGGCAGCCGTGTGACGCCTTCTGCTCGCGCGCGGACTCGGCTCTAGTTGAGGGTCGGGTCGTGCGGATAGGTCGACACCATCGCGAGATCGCCGCCCTGGCGTCGCAGCACCGTGCGCCAGAGCAGCGCCGGCTCGGCGCTGAACGCGTCGCGGACCTGGCCGGGGACGACGTACCAAGCACCCTCCCCCAGCTCGGCCTCGAGCTGGCCGGCCCCCCATCCCGAGTAGCCGGCGAAGATGCGCAGGTCGGCCATGCCTCCGGCGAGCACCTCGGGCGGGACATCGAGGTCCACCAACCCCAGGCCGTCGACGACGCGGCGCCACCCGAGCGGCTCCTCGTCGCCCTGGCCCGGGAGGACGGCGAGACCCAGCGCCGAGTCAAGCGCGACCGGACCGCCGTGGAACAGGACGCCCGGCGCCGTCGTGAACGGCTGCCAGCCGGGCAGCACCTCGGCGACGGGCACGGCGGTCGGCCGATTGACCACGACCCCGAGAGCCCCGCTCTCGTCGTGATCGAGGATCAGTACGACCGCGCGTGCGAAGTTGGCGTCACCGAGCACCGGCGTCGCGACCAGCAGGGAGCCGGTCAGCTCGGTCACCACGTCGGGCTCGGGCTCGGCCATGCAGCCATGATCCCCCGGCTCGGGGCGTTGCGACACCCAGGGCCATCCCCAGTCCCACACCGACCAGGTCTGCAACGACGTCGCCGGGGTCACCGCTGCGTCGCGGCAGCAGCCAGTGCTGCACCAGCTCGCTGCTGACCGCATGGATCACCAGCAGCCCCACGAGCCAGCGCAGCGGCACCCTGGCCCGGACGCCGGTGAGGGCGACCAGCGCGAAGACGCCGACATGCACGACCTTGTCGACGCCGGGGAACAGCTGCGCGCCCGACACCTGCCGCGGCCAGTAGAGCACCAGCAGGTTGACCGTCACCGCAAGGACGAACGGGGCCCATCGGAGCAGAGTGCGGCCCGCGGGTCCCTGGGTCGCAGCGTCGGTCACTGCGGGTCGGTGCCCGAGGCGTACGACGGGTCCCCCGGCAGCAGTCCCGACAGCTCGTCGTCGGCGTTGAACGCGTCGGGATCGGACACGGCGACGTCGCCGATCTCTCGCACTGCCTCGCGGACGGCGGCGGCGACCGCCGAGGCGACGTCGGGATGGAAGACGCTCGGCACGATGTAGCTCGCGTTCAGCTCCTCGTCCGTCACGACTGCCGCGAGCGCGCGCGCTGCCGCGATCAGCATCTCGACGGTCACCGAGCGGCTATGCGCGTCCAGCAGTCCTCGGAAGACGCCCGGGAAGGCCAGCACGTTGTTGATCTGGTTGGGGAAGTCACTACGACCGCTGGCGACCACAGCCGCGTGCTGAGACGCTGCGACGGGGTCGACCTCGGGCACCGGGTTGGCAAGCGCGAACACGATGCTCTCCCCGGCCATCGTCGCGATGTCGTCGCCGCTCAGGAGATTGGGTGCTGACACGCCGATGAACACATCGGCCCCGGCCAGAGCACCGCGCAGGCCACCTTGCACCTGCGCCTCGTTGGTGTTCTCAGCGACCCACTTCAGCTCCTCAGCCAGCCCGGGACGTGCGCGGTGGATGACGCCGTCCTTGTCGGCGACGACGACGTCGCGGGCACCGGCCTCGAGCAGGACGGTGAGGATCGCCATGCCGGCGGCGCCCGCTCCCGACATGACGATGCGCACGGCCCCGAGCTCCTTGCCGACTACCTTCAGCGCATTGAGCAGGGCAGCGAGCACGACGATCGCCGTGCCGTGCTGGTCGTCGTGGAAGACGGGGATGTCGAGTATGTCGCGCAGCCGGCGCTCGATCTCGAAGCAGCGCGGTGCGGAGATGTCTTCGAGGTTGATGCCGGCGAACACCGGCGCGATCAGCTGCACGGTACGGACGATCTCCTCGACGTCCTGGGTGTCGAGACAAATGGGAAACGCGTCGATGCCGGCGAACCTCTTGAAGAGCGCGGCCTTGCCCTCCATCACCGGAAGGGCCGGCAACGCGCCGAGGTTGCCCAGACCCAGCACGGCGGACCCGTCCGTCACGACGGCCACGGTGTTGCGCTTGATCGTGAGACGACGGGCGTCCTCGAGGTTCTCCGCGATCGCCAGGCACACCCGCGCGACGCCGGGGGTGTAGATCATCGACAGGTCGTCGCGGTTGCGGATCGGCACCTTGGGCTGGATCTCGATCTTGCCGCCCAGGTGCATCAGGAAGGTGCGGTCAGAGACCTTCAGGATCGTGACGCCCTCGACGCGCGCCAGGGCGTCGGCCACCTGCTGGGCGTGCGACGTGTCGCTCGCCGCGCAGGTGACGTCGATCCGCAGCCGTTCGTGCCCGGACGCCGTCACGTCCAGGGCCGTGACCACTCCACCGGCCTGTTCGACCGCGGCGGTCAGCTGACTCACGGCGCTACCGTGAGCAGGAGCTTCGAGGCGCACGGTCATCGAGTACGAGACGCTGGGCAGGTTTGCCATGGGGACGATCGTCCCAGATGGCGGCCGCGGGGCGTGAGCGTCCCCGTACGACGCGGCCCGCGCCGACTCGGAACGGGGAGTTTTCACCCCGCCAGCCTGGGCAACATCACCGGCGGAAGGTGATCAAGTCATGATGATGATGCTGTTGCTGATGCCGCTCGCCCTGATGGGCCTGCTCCTCGGGATGGAGCGGCTCGAGCGCTGGACGGTTGCCCAGAAGGACGACCACCGCTGACGAGGGGCGGGGGAGCTTGGTTCAGCGGTTGGGCAACCGGACCACGGTGACGAAGAAGTCGTCGATCTGGCGCACAACCTCGATGAAGCGCTCGAAGTCGACCGGCTTCGTCACGTAGGCGTTCGCGTGCAGGGAGTAGCTGCGCAGCACGTCCTCTTCGGCCTCCGACGTCGTCAGCACGACCACGGGGATGCTCGCCAGCTCCGCGTCGGACTTGATCGCCTGCAGGACCTCACGCCCGTCCATGCGCGGCAGGTTGAGGTCCAGCAGCACCAGGTCGGGCCGCGGCGCGCCGGCGAAGTCACCTTCGCAGCGCAGGAACGCCATGGCGTCGGCGCCGTCATGAACGACGTGCAGCCGGTTCGCGACCTTGTAGTCCTGGAAGGCCTCCCGGGTCATCAGCACGTCACCCGGGTCGTCCTCCACCAACAGCACCTCGATCTGCCGTGCCGGCTGCGGCATGGTCATCCGTCGTCCTCTCGCCGTCGTTCGTGTTCGTGCTCGTGACTGTCACCGGAAGGGTCCACCGGAACGTCGCGCCTGGTCCGGCATCGGCGTCCAGCCACACCCGGCCGCCGTGGTACTCCACGATCTTCTTGCACATGGCCAGGCCGATGCCCGTGCCACCGTAGACGTCGCGGCCATGAAGCCGCTGGAAGATCACAAAGATCTTGTCTGCGTACTGCGGTTCGATGCCGATGCCGTTGTCGGAGCACGAGAACTCCCACATGTCACCGTCCTGACGGACCGCGATGTCTACGCGTGGCGGTTGGTCCCCGTGGAACTTGATGCCATTGCCGACGAGGTTCTGGAACAGCTGCACGAGCAGGGTCGGCTCGCCCCGCACCGTCGGAAGCGGGGCGTAGGTGACGGTGGCTCCGGCCTCCTCAACGGTGGCCGCCAGCTGTCGTTCTGCCTGTGCCAGCGCCTCCTCCAGGTCGACGTCGACGAAGCCCGTGGTGAGCCGTCCGACGCGCGAGAAGGAGAGCAGGTCGTTGATGAGCTGTTGCATGCGCTTGGCCCCGTCGACCGCGAACTCGATGTACTGGTCGCCGCGCTCGTCCAGCCGCCCCTTGTACCGACGCTCGAGCAGCTGGCAGAAGCTGGCTACCTTGCGCAACGGCTCCTGGAGGTCATGCGATGCGACGTAGGCGAACTGCTCGAGCTCTGCGTTCGACCGCTCGAGGTCGACGGCCTGCTCGTGGATCAGTGCCCTGGCCCTGAGCGCGTCCTCGCGGGCCTGCTGCGCGCTGGCGTACTCCTGCACGACACGGATCCGCATCCGGTCGATCTGCTCCGCCAGCGTGCGGATGTCGGCGGGTCCGTCCTTGATCTGGATGCGATGCGACAGGTCGCCTTGCTCGACCTGGTCGACCTCTGCGCCGAGCCGGCGCAGCGGGTCGGTGACCCAGCGTCGCAGCGCCAGCCAGGTCAGCCCGCCCAGCACGAGAAGGAGCAGCAGCGAGCCGAGCAGCACGATCCGCAGCAGCAGCAGGCTGTTGCTCAAGGTGCGCGCGGCACGGTCACGCTGTTCCCGAACGGGCTGCTGCAGCTGGTCGAGCTCGGCCCGCACGGCGTTGAAACGGCTCTCGCCCGCGTCCAGGTCCTGCAGCGTCTCCGCGGCCGGCTCCCGCGCCTGTGTCTTCTCGATCGCCGGAGCGGCCACCGTGCGATGCCAGATGCCGGCGGCGTCGGTGACCGGGTCCAGGCGGCCGAGCAGCTCGGAGTTGCCGCGAAGAAGCCGGCGCAATGACTTGACCTGCGCCCGCTCGGCGGCCAGCCCCTGCTCGTAAGCCCGGAGGAGCTCGGGCTGACGAGCAGCGACGTAGCTTCGCAGCCCCCCCTCCTGGTCTGAGTAGGCCTTCGCCAGGGACTCGGTGGCCAGCAGAGCGGGCCCGAACCGCTCCACCCGTTCACTGCGCGCGGTGTCGAGCCGGACCAGGGCGGTGGCTACCAGGATCACGACGACGACGAGGACCACCCCGAGCACGCCGAACACCGCACCCAGCACGCGCCGCAGTGGCCACGTGATCATGTGCTGGCTCTCGTGCAGTGACCGGTCACAGACCCGGCCACGAGACCAGGAGGATGGCGACGTCGTCGGTCAGGTCGCCGCCGTTCCTGTCCCGTACGTCCTGCAGCAGACCCTCCACCAGGTCACGACCACGAGCGCCGGCCGCGAGCCGCGCGCTCAACAGCTCATGCATGCCGTCGTCCCCGAGCCGCGCCGAATGGTCGTCATCGGCATAACCCTCGATCAGCCCGTCGGTGAACATCAGCAGCGATGTGTCGGGACGCACCTCGACGTCGACACCCGTCCACGTCGAGCCGTCATCGATGCCCAGGGCGATTCCGGTGGCCTCGACCGGGAGGCTCTTCACCGAGGCGTCGGTCACGAGCCCCGGCAACGGATGGCCACCCAGCCAGAACCGTGCCACGCCGCGGTGCATGTCGATGCGCGCCATCGTCACCGTCGCGAACACCTCGTCCGAGGCGCGCTCGCTGGACAGCACAGCGGCCATCGAGGGCAGGATCGTCTCCGGGTCGACGCCGGCCAGCACCAACGTGCGCCAGGCGATGCGCAGGCAGACACCGAGCGCCGCCTCGTCCGGCCCGTGTCCCGCGACATCGCCGATGAGCACGAAGAGCGCGCCGTCGTCGCACTCCACGACGTCATAGAAGTCACCACCCAGCACGGACTGGTGACGGCCCGGGGTGTAGCGCGCGACGACGGTGACGCCCTGACTGCTCACCAGCGGCTGCGGGAGCAGGCCTCGCTCCAGACGGGCGTTCTCGGCCGCCCGAGCCTCCGACTCGAACAGCCTGCGCATCGACTCGTCAGCGCGCTTGCGCTCGACCGCGTAGCGGATGGCCCGCCGCAACAGCTCACCGTCGATGTTGCCCTTGACGAGATAGTCCTGGGCACCCGACGCCACGGCCTCCATGCCGCGGAACTCGTCGACCAGCCCCGTCAGGACCAGGACGGCCAGCGTCGGGGCGGACTCGAGCACCAGCCGAAGGGCGTCGAGGCCCTCGGCGTCGGGGAGCCCGAGATCGAGCAGGACGCAGTTGAAGCGACCCGGCAGGAGCACTGCCGCCTCGGCCAGCGTGCGCACGCGCTCGATCTCGATGTCCGGGGCTGCATCGAGCAACAGCTCGCGCACGAGGAAGGCATCGCCTTCGTCATCTTCGACGAGCAGCACGCGGGTCGTAGCCGGGGTACCGGGCGGGACATGGATGTCCAGGGGTCCCGCGCTTGTCTCGCTCACGCCGAGCGTGCTCCCGTCGGCAGGTGGTTCAGGGGCTGAGGTGTAGACGCCGGGCTCTCGACGTGACCCGATGATGACAGATCACGGCATCAGCTCGTCGGCTCAGTCGAGATCACCGGACCAGGGCGTGGCCGGTCCGCCGCTCGTCTGGACAGTCATCTGCTGGAGGTACCACCGCCGAAAAGCGAGCACGTCCTCCGCAGCTTCCAGGGTCAGCAGCTTGCCGGCGCGGCAGAACTCGTCGGTCTCATCCAGCATCAGGTCGAGCGTCGCGCTGGCCTCGCCGGCCGACCGCGGGACCGAGATCACGAAGTCCGCCGAACGCTCGCCGCGGGCGAGCGCGGCCTCGCGCTCCTCCTCGTGCGCCTGCTGTGGCGGATACCTCCGCCCCAGTGCGTCGATCAGGTCCAGCAGGCGCCGCGGAGCCGCCTCGCTCTCCACCGTGTCGTCGGAGGCGAGCAGCGCGAACTCGCGGAAGACGTCGTTGTAGTGCTCGATGGAGCGTTGCCCCAGCCGCAGTGGATAGCCCAGCAGCTGGACCATCACCAGCTCGCTTTCGCCGGTCTCGGCCGGTGGCGCCGCTGTGCCCCCTCGCCCGTCGGTGCGATCAGAGCTCACTGGACACCCCCTCAAACCAATCACCTGAGAATGCAGCGAGCCCGGAGCCGGAGCCCTCGGCATCCTCCGGACCGACCTCGAACCACACGATCTTTCCGCCGGTGCTCGCGTCCTGCTGAACCCCCCAGCGGATCGCCAGCTCCTCGAGCAGCCGCAGGCCGCGGCCGGTCGTGGAAGTGGTGGAGAAGGCGTGCGTCCGGGGCGCGACCGGTGAGCCGTCGCGGACCGAGATGCGGACCACCGTCCCGAGCTCCTGAACGGTCAAGGTCACCGGCGTACGGGCATGCAGGATCGCGTTGGTGACGACCTCGGAGACCAGCAGCGCGGCGGTGTCAATGTCGACGACCCCCTCGGGCAGCCGGGCGCGGATGAAGCGTCGCGCGGCGGGGACGCTGTCCGTGGTCGGCGGCAGGTCGAGCACGTTCACGCCCGAAGGCTAGCGTGTCGCGACCGCGATCCCGGTGATCATCCCGCAGCCGCGGTGCCTCGGCGCCGCCGGCGGTCGGCCTGCTCCGACTCGTCCAGGCGCAGCGCCTCCTCCGGGGTCGGCGCCGTCCCGCCCAGCCGCGCGGGCAGCCACCAGGCGTCCGCGCCCGACGCCGGGGTCTCGGGATAGCTCTCCTGCACCGAGTGCAGCATCTCGGTCATCCGCGCGCGGAGGGCTTCCGTGACCGCGGCCGCGTCGTCGCGCGGAGCCACCGGGATGGGCTCTCCGACGCGCACGGTGATCGGTGTCCGGGTGCGTCCGAAGCGGCGGGGGTGGTCCTTGGTCCAGACCCGCTGCGACCCCCAGATGATGGTGGGCAGGAGCGGCACTCGAGCAGCGGCGGCCATCCGGACCGCTCCCGCCTTGAACTCCTTGAGCTCGAAGGACCGGCTGATCGTCGCCTCCGGGAAGACTCCGACGATCTCCCCTGCCTTCAGCGCCGTCATCGCCGCCCGGAACGAGGCAGATCCGGCCTCCCGGTCGACCGCGATGTGGTGCATGCCGCGCATCAACGGCCCGCTCACCCGATGGTCGAACACGTCCTTCTTGGCCATGAACCGCACCAGTCGACCGGCCGGCAGGACCGTCAGGCCCGCATAGGTGAAGTCCATGTAGCCGATGTGGTTGATCACCATCACCGCTCCGCCCTGGCGAGGCACGTGCTCGGTGCCCTCGAGGGAGAACTGCAGCCCCTGCGCCCGGAAGACGGCGCGGGCGAGCGCGATCACGGGTGTATAGACGGCTTCGGCCACGGGCTGGAACCTACTGGGGCTGGACGGCGGTCGGGTGGCCGGGTGGTCGACCCGCGGAGGCGGATGCCGTGAGCCGCCCGGGCACCGTCCTCAATGCGCGACCTCGAGCACGTCGAGCAGCTGCGTGACGGCGTCGCCGATCTCGCCGTCACCGGCGACGACGAGGTCGGGGTGCTCGGGTGGCTCGTACATCTGGCCCACGCCGGTCATGTTGGGCAACGTGCCGGCCTTTGCCTTGGCGTAGAGGCCCTTCGGGTCGCGCTGCACGACCACGTCGGACGGGGTGTCCACCCACACCTCGAGGAACTCGCCCTCGGCGAACAGGGCCTTGGCCGCCCGCCGGTCACCACGGAACGGGGAGACCAGGGACACCACGACGATGAGGCCGGCATCCATCATCAGCTTGGCCGTCTCCGCCACCCGGCGGACGTTCTCGGCCCGGTCCTCGGGCGTGAACCCGAGGTCCTTGTTGAGGCCGGTGCGCACCCCGTCGCCGTCCAGGACGTAGGTGTGCAGGCCCAAGCCGTGCAGCTCCCGCTCGAGGGCGTCCGCGATGGTCGACTTGCCAGCTCCCGGCAGGCCGGTCAGCCACAGCACCCGCGGGCGCTGGCTCTTGAGCCGGGCGCGCGCGTCGCGGTCGACGGAGAACGAGTGCGGTACGACGTTGTGGGCGCGGCGCAGGGCGTGGCGCACCAGCCCGGCCGCGACGGTGTCGCGGCTGACCCGCTCGACCAGCAGGAAGCCGCCGGTGTCGCGGCTGAGCGCGTACGGGTCGAGCGGCACGGCCGTGTCCGTGGCGACCTCGACGTGCCCGATGTCGTTCATCTTCAAGGTGCGGGCGGCCATCTCGTCGCCCGTGACGACGTCGCGCCGGTGCCGGATCGCGGTGACGACAGCCGGCACAGCCATCGATCCCGCGACCAGCAGGTAGGACCGGCCGTGGCGTAGCTCCTCCTCACCGGTCCAGACGAGGTCTGCGGCAAAGCTGGTGGCCGGCCGCGGGAAGTTGTCGTCCGTGGCTGCGTCGGGCTGTGCGACGAGCAGGTCGCCACGGGTCACGTCGGTCTCGGTCTCGAGGGTCAGAGTCACCGCAGTGCCGGCGTGCGCCTCCTCGAGATCACCGTCGTAGGTCACGATGCGCTGCACGGTTGCGGGCGCCCCGGTGGCGTTGACCGCGACCTTGTCACCCGGCCGGACCGTTCCGGCCACCACCGTTCCGGCGTAGCCCCGGAAGTCGTCGGCCCGCACGACGTACTGCACCGGAAGGCGGAACGGCGCGGCGTTGTCGTCGGCGACCGGCGACGGCTGCCACGCCATGAGCGCCTGCAGCACGCTCGGCCCGTGGTACCACGGCATCGCCTCGGTGCGCGCGATGACGTTGTCGCCGGTGAGAGCACTCACCGGGATCACGGTGACGTCATCCAGGTCGAACCGGGCGGCCGCCGATCGCACTTCACCGGCGAACTGCTCGAAGGCCACGTGCTTGAAGCCGACTGCGTCCATCTTGTTGATGGCGACGATGATGGTGCGCACGCCCATCAGCGCGCAGACCGTCAGGTGCCGGTGCGTCTGCGGCCGGATGCCGCGCGAGGCGTCGACGAGCAGGATCGCCACGTCGGCCGTCGACGCGGCGACCGCCATGTTGCGCGTGTACTGCTCGTGGCCGGGCGCGTCGGCGATGATCGCCCGCCGACCCGACGGCAGGTAGAGGTGGCGGTAGGCCACGTCGATCGTGATGCCCTGCTCATGCTCGGCCTCGAGGCCGTCGGTCAGCATGGAGTAGTCGACCTCCCCCTGGGGGATGGTCGAGCCGCTCCGGCGGGTGTTGCGCGCGTAGTCGAGAACGTCGTCCGGAACGCTGTCGGTCTGGGCCAGCATGCGCCCGATGAGCGTCGACTTGCCGTCGTCGACGGAGCCGCACGCAACCACGCGGACGATGGGATGGTCGACCGCGGCCGAGTCGACGGCAGTGGCGTCCACACCCGCCGTCGTACGGTCGGAGTCCTTCGAAACCGCTGCCATCAGAAGTACCCCTCGGTCTTCTTGCTCTCCATCGACCCGCCGCCCTCGCCGTCGATCAGCCGCCCGGACCGTTCGGACCTGCGGTCGACCAGCATCTCCGCGAGCAACGCGTCGAGGTCCTTGGCCTGCGACTCGACGGCGGCCGTCAAGGGGTAGCAGCCCAGGGTGCGGAACCGGATGTCGCGCAGCTCGGGCTGCTCGCCGTCCTCGAGCGGGTAGCGGTCGTCGTCGACCATGATCAGCTGGCCGCCACGGTCGACGACCGGGCGCGGAGCCGAGAAGTACAACGGGACCACGGGGATGTTCTCCCGCTGGATGTACCGCCAGACATCGAGCTCGGTCCAGTTGGACAGGGGGAAGACCCGCATGGTCTGCCCCTCGGAGAGCTGGGTGTTGGCCGTGCGCCAGAACTCGGGTCGCTGCTTGCGCGGCTCCCAGCGGTGGCCGGGCTCGCGCAGCGAGAACACGCGCTCCTTGGCCCGGGACCGCTCCTCGTCGCGACGAGCCCCGCCGATCGCGGCGTCGTACCCACCGGCGTCGAGCGACTGTCGAAGCGCCACCGTCTTCATCAGCCGGGTGTACTCGTGGGTGCCGTGGGTGAAGGGCGTCACCCCCTCGGCGCGGCCCTCCTCGTTGGTGTGCACCCGCAGGTCCAGGTCGAGCTCCGCCGCCGTGCGGTCGCGGAACTCGATCATCTCCTTGAACTTCCAGCCGGTGTCGATGTGCAGCACCGGGAACGGCACCCGCCCCGGGGCGAAGGCCTTGACCGCCAGGTGCAGCAGGACCGAGGAGTCCTTTCCGATCGAGTACAGCAGGACCGGCCGGCGGAAGGCGCCCGCGACCTCCCGGAAGATGTGGATCGCCTCCGCCTCGAGCGCATCCAGGACAGGGTCGGGTGCGACGACGGTGTCAGCAGCAGCCATGCGGGAGGGACCTCGCGATTCGGTGGGGAGCGCGTTCATTGTGCCCAACGTGTCGGCTCGGCCCCAATTCCGTCCGTCCAGATGCCGGGCTCGCACCCGGACCCGGGACCCGGCCCCGTCCCGCGCCGGGACCGGGTCATCGGGGCACCGGACGGCCACCGGCCGGCCCCGGAGGGACGCCTGACCGATCTGGCAAACGGGTGCACGATGGGCGTCGTACCGCTCCCCACAGGTGACCCACACAAGCGGCCCCATAAGCGGCCCCCATCAACGACGAGGCCAACGTGTCGCGCAGCGCATCTCCTCCCGCTTTCCTGTTCGACCTCGACGGCACCTTGATCGACAGCGTCTACCAGCACGTGACGGCCTGGCGAGCGGCGCTGATCGAGGCGGCCATCGACCTGCCCGTCTGGCGCATCCACCGGCGCATCGGCATGA
>JAVEDJ010000248.1 GCA_030841025.1 Actinomycetota bacterium | reverse complement strand
CGCGCGCTGGCCATCTCCGACGGCGACTACTCGACGCTGGTGTCCAGCCCGATCGCGGTGGGGTTGTACGTCGTCGCGGCACTGGTCGTCCTTGGTCCCGTGGTGGCGAGCATGGTCTCCCGCCATCGCCGCCGTCACCGTGGTGACGACAGCGACGGATCGGGCGGCGTTGCCTCGGGCCAGGAGGAGGTGCCGACGATCGCCGGCTCCGGTGCACCGACCCTGCAGCTGTGACGCGGACGGCCACACGGTCGGGATCGCTGGTCAGCGGTCGAGCATGCGCATCTGCGCCTCGTTGTGATGGTCGCCAGCGGGCGGCGTGACCTTGGTGAGCTTGTCGACCTGCTCAGGGGTCAGCCGGACGCTGTCGGCGGCGACGTTCTCCTCGAGGCGGGATACGCGCTTGGTGCCGGGGATCGGGGCGATGTCGTCGCCCTGGGCGAGCAGCCAGGCCAGGGCCACCTGCGCGGGTGTCGCACCGACCTCGGTAGCGATCTGGCGCACCTCGTCGGCGACGCCCAGGTTGTGCTCGAAGTTCTCGCCGGCGAACCGCGGGTTGGTCTTGCGGAAGTCGTCGTCCTCGAGGTCACTCACCGAGCGGATCTGACCGGTCAGGAACCCGCGCCCCAGCGGGGAGTACGGCACGAAGCCGATGCCCAGCTCGCGCAGCAGCGGCAGCACCCGCTCCTCCGGGTCCCGGGTCCACAGTGAGTACTCCGACTGCAGCGCGGTGATGGGGTGCACGGCGTCAGCGCGCCGGATGGTGTCCACCCCGGCCTCCGAGAGCCCGATGTGGCGGATCTTCCCTTCGGTGACGAGGTGGGCGAGGGCGCCGACGGTGTCTTCGATCGGGGTGCTCGGGTCTACCCGGTGCTGGTAGTAGAGGTCGATGTGGTCAGTCCCCAGCCGCTTGAGCGAGCCCTCGACAGCGGTGCGGATGTTCGCTGGGCTGCTGTCCAGGTCCCCCGGTTCGCCCCCGGTGTGGGAGATGAAGCCGAACTTGGTCGCCAGCACGACCTGGTCGCGGCGGTCCTTGATGGCTCGGCCGACGAGCTCCTCGTTGTGGTAGGGCCCGTAGATCTCGGCGGTGTCGAGGAGAGTGACGCCGAGGTCGAGTGCCCGGTGGATCGTCCGGATGGACTCGGCCTCGTCAGTGGCGGCGCCGTAGGCGCCGGACATGCCCATCGCGCCGAGGCCGATGCGTGAGACCTCGAGGTCCCTCAGGTTGGCAGTTCGCATGGTGTCTTCCCTTTCTGCGGCGGCCCCTGACGGAGGATCACAGGTCGTGGGCGGTGTGTACCAGCCGGAACCGCTGGGCCAGTACCAAAGTGTCATCGTTCACAGTGAAGCCGGCGTCGCCCGGTTCCGCGCGCACCTCCGGGCTGTGCCAGAACCTTTCGTGCCCGGCCCGCCATTCCGCCACCGACGTCTCACCCTCACCCTCGTCGAGAACGCGCTGTGGGTCCACCTCGGCGAGCCGGAGCACCCGCACCGCGGTCGGCTCGATCGCCGCGACGCGCCGCCGCCGCCAACTCGGTGTCCGCGTGCTGCTGAAAGAATGCCGCCAATGACACCGAATCACCTGGGACTTGTCGTCGGTGCCGTCTTCGGACCGGTCTACGTCCTGGTCAGCGCCCATGAGCTCAGCTCGCCGGTCGGACCCGTGCTGCAGGTGCTCGGGGGTGTCGGACTCGGCCTCGCCGCGGCCGTTGCCTCCGGCGCGACGCCTGCCACGGTCGCTGGCGCCGACCCCGGCGCGCTGTCGCTCGCGGGCAGCTCGTCGGGCGCCGTAGGGCCGGGCGGTGATCCAGCACCATGACCCCGGCGCGTCCCTCGCTGCCCGTGTCCTGGACCACGGCTCTGCCACCACTCGCCATCCTCGTGCTCATCGCCGTGTGGGGGCGCGACCTTGCTCCAGTCCTGGTGGCGGTGGTCGCGGCGGTCCTCGCGGGGGCGGTCCTTGCGGCCGTGCACCACGCCGAGGTGGTGGCGCACCGGGTCGGAGAGCCGTTCGGCTCGTTGGTCCTGGCAGTCGCGGTCACCGTCATCGAGGTCGCGCTGATCGTCACGTTGATCGTGTCGGGCGGACCGGAGACTGCCTCCCTGGCCCGCGACACCGTTTTCGCCGCCGTGATGATCACCTGCAACGGCATCCTCGGCCTGTCGCTGTTCGTCGGAGCGCTGCGCCAGCACGTCGCGATGTTCAACGCCGAAGGGACGGGCGCGGCCCTCGCGACCGTGACCACCCTCGCGACTCTCAGCCTGGTGCTGCCGACCTTCACGACGAGCCAGCCGGGCCCCGAGTTCTCCGCCAGTCAGCTCACCTTTGCGGCGGTCGCGTCCCTCGCGCTGTACGGCATGTTCGTGGTCACTCAGACGGTGCGTCACCGAGACTTCTTCCTGCCGGTGCGCCAGGGCGACACTCCCGTGGCGGAGGAACATGCCGCTCCGCCGACGGCGCAAGCCGCCGCCACCAGCCTTGGCCTGCTCGTCCTGGCTCTGGTCGCCGTCGTCGGACTGGCGAAGGTCGAGTCCCCGGCAATCGAAGCCGGCGTGAAGGCGGTCGGCTTCCCCCCATCGTTCGTCGGCGTGGTGATCGCTCTGCTGGTCCTGCTGCCGGAGACGCTGGCGGCCTTCCGCGCCGCCCGCCGCGGCCTGGTGCAGACGAGTCTCAACCTGGCGCTGGGATCGGCCATGGCAAGCATCGGTCTGACGATTCCGACGATCGCTGTGGCGTCCATCTGGATCGACGGCCCGCTGGTCCTCGGCCTGGAAGCCACTCAGCTGGTCCTGTTGGTCCTGACGGTGGTGGTCGGCGTCCTCACCGTCGTGCCTGGCCGAGCCACCCGGCTGCAAGGCGGCATCCACCTGGTCCTGCTGGCGGCGTTCCTGTTCCTGGCCGTCAACCCCTGACCGCGCCGGCACAGCGCCGGAACATCGCCCCGGAGGCTGCTCCATCCACCACGGGTACGCCTCGATCACATGGCTGACGGTAGAGCCAGGCGCCAGTCCCGGCGGGCCCACGACGCCTGGACCGCTGCCTCGGTCGCGGGGCGAGCGAGTAGGTAGCCCTGTGCGAGGTGGACGCCCAGATCTGCCAGCGCGCACAGCTCAGCCTCGTCCTCGACCCCTTCGGCCACCACGGTGGCGCCCAGGTCGAGGGCCAGCAGCACGATGGCGGTCACCAGGGAGC
>JAVEDJ010000192.1 GCA_030841025.1 Actinomycetota bacterium | reverse complement strand
CGAGCCCCAGGTCGTGGCGCGCGAGCTGAGCCTGCAAGCTCTGCTCGCGGGTGGTCGAGTGGACCCCTAGCCGGTGCACCGTCTGTGCCCGGTCGGGATCGCGCATCCCGGTGTCGACGAGGATCGGCTCCGGGCCGCCCTCGATGAGGAAGGCAAGGATCGGCACCTCAACCTGACCTTGCGCCTTGGTCAGGCTCCAGAAGACATCGAGAACGGCACCGACGTGCGCCTGCCCGACGACGAGTGGGTGCACCTTGTACACGGTGGGCCTTTCGCTGCGCGGTGTGGCCGCCGTCGAGCACGATCAAGGGCGGCGAGTTCTGGGTAGAGATGGACGGGTCGTCGTGGCGGGTTAGCTCGTCGCGCGCCCGGCCGCGATCATCTTGAGCATCCGGTCCGGCGACAGAGGTGTCTCGGTCAGCTCGACGCCGAGGGGCGCGAGCGCGTTCTCGACGGCGTTCATGACCGCCGCCGGGGTGCCGACCGGGCCACCCTCTCCCATGCCCTTGGTGCCGAGCGTAGTGAACGGTGACGGGCTTTCGAGGTGTCCGACTCCTATGCGTGGCACGTCCGTCGCCTGCGGGACCATGTAGGTCCACAGGCTGGTGTTGAGCAGGTTGCCCTGCTCGTCGTAACGCAGCTCCTCGTTGAGGATCGCGCCGATGCCCTGCGCGATGCCACCGTGGACCTGCCCGTCGACGATCGTCGGGTTGACGACCTTGCCGCAGTCGTGAGCGGCGTAGATGCGGGTCACCGTGGTCTGGCCGGTCTCTACGTCGACCTCGACCTCGGCAGCGAAGCAGCCGCTGGAGTGGTTGGTGTAGATGCTCAGGGATCCCTTGTCCGTGGGAATCCAGCGCACCATCTTCGACTGCCAGGTATATGTCTCCTCGAGGTTGGCCATGACGCCCTTAGGGACAGTGGCGATCGGGCCGGGCCACAGGTGCACGCCGTTGCCGATCTGGCGGTAGTCGATCGACTTGCCGTCGGGACCGTCGAAACCACCGTGACGTGGCTCGAGGTCGAAGGGGTCGAGCTCGAGCATGTGTGCGGCGATCTTGCGCAGCTTTTCCATCAGTGCCCGGGCCGCTTCGGCGGACGACGACATGCCGAAGGCGCCTCCGCGGCTGGACCACGCACCTAGGCCGTAGGGGACCTTGTCGGTGTCGCCGCAGATCACCTTCACGTCCGAAGGGTCGACGTTCATCTCGTCGGCGATGATCTGGGCGTAGGCCGTGGTGATGCCCTGGCCGATGTCCTGCATGCCGGTCAGCAGCAGGAAGTCTCCCTCGGGCATCATCCGCAAGGTCGCGGTCTCGTTGGCGTTGAACACCGAGTTCGGCACCGATCCGCCGGCGGGCTCGAGCATCATGGCGTAGCCCAGTCCGAGGTAGATGCCCTCGGCCAACGCCGCCTCCTGCCGTGCCTTGAAGTTGACGTGCCCCATGGCCTCCTCGGCCATCCGGAGCAGCTCGGGGTAGTTGCCAGAGTCGTAGATGGGGCCGGTGAGGATCTCGTAGGGGAACTCTCCGGGCTGGATGAAGTTGCGGCGACGCAGCTCGTTTGGCTCCAGCCCGATCTGCTTGGCCGCGACGTCCATGAGCCGTTCGATGCTCTGGTTGGCGACGTCCTTGCCGTAGCCGCGATACGGGCCGTACGGTGCCTTGTTCGTCACCACGCCACGGCCGCGGGCACGGTACGCCGGCACCTTGTAGTTGCCGCTGCCGTAGAAGAGCGCGACGTGGATCTGACCGATGCCATGGGCACGGTTGGTGCCGTCGCAGCCGGCGTCGCCGATCCAGTCGCCGGTGAGCGCAAGGATCCTTCCGTCCTCGTCGAAGGCGCATTCCAGGTCCGCGTCGTAGTCGCGGGCGTGGATGCCGGAGAGGAAGTTCTCCTCGCGCGTCTCGACCCAGATCACCGGCTTGCCGGTCTTCAGCGACAGCATCACCGGCAGCACGTCGTCGTAAATCTGCAACTTGATCCCGAAGCCACCGCCGACGTCCTTGACGACCACCTGGATCCGCGCCTCGGGCATGCCGAGGATCTGCGAGAACAAGGTCCGGCACTGGTGAGCGCTCTGAGTGGACATGTCGATCCGCAGGTCGCCGCTGCCGCGGTCATAGGAGGCGAGCGTCACCCGGGCCTCCATCGGTGCGGCGGTGTACCGGTGATGGTGGAAGGAGTGCCTGACAACGTGGGCGGCCCGGGCGAAGGCACCGTCGACGTCGCCGTCCTCGAAGGCCACGTCCATCCCGATGTTGCTGTCCCAGTCGTCGTACACCTTGACGCTGCCCTCGAGCGACTGCTCGATCGTCGTGATGGGAGTGAGGATCTCGTACTCGACCTCGATCGCAGCGAGGGCATCCTCGGCCAGGTAAGGATCGCGTGCGGCGACGGCGGCGATGGGCTCGCCCTGGTAGACGGCCTTGTCGACAGCGAGCGGCCACGACTCGTTGAGCACGTAGCCGAGGTTGATCGTCGGGGGGAACGGGTTCCAGGTGTCCTTGGCGTCCTGTCCCGTCAGCACATAGTCGACGCCATCCATGGCGAGGGCCTTCGACGTGTCGACACGCACGATGCGTGCGTGCGCGTGCGGGCTGCGCAGGACTGCGGTATAGAGCGTGCCGACCGGTAGGTCGTCGGCGGTGTAGTGGCCATAGCCGGTGAGCAGGCGGTTGTCCGTCGGGCGCTCGATGCCCTTGCCGACCCAGCCGTCGCTCTCGGCGGGATGTGCACCAGCCCCGCTGGGCGGGGTGTAGGTCTCGCCACGGGCGTCGGCCGCAGCCGCGAGGATCGAGTCGACGATGTTCTGGTAGCCGGTGCATCGGCAGATGTTGCCGGTGATGGCCTTGCGGACGTCGTCCTCGGTGGGCGACGGGTTGCGCTCGAGGAGAGCTTGCGCGGACATGAGCATGCCGGGAGTGCAGTAGCCGCACTGCAGGCCGTGATGCTTCTTGAAGGCCGCTTGGAGGGGGCTGAGCTGCTCGGGCGTGCCGAGGCTCTCGACAGTGGCCACCTGACAGCCGTCGGCCTGTGCGGTGAACATCATGCAGGGCTTCATGGGCTGCCCGTCGACGTGCAGGGTGCAAGCACCGCAGCGGCCGTCGTCGCAGCCGGTGTGGGTGCCGGTGAGCCCGCAGTCGGTGCGGATGAAGTCCGAGAACAGCTGCCGCCCGGGTACCTCGGCGCGCCGGCGTTCTCCATTGACGGTCAGCTCGACAATGACTGTGTTCCGCGGTGCCGCCTCATCGTCGCTGGAGGCCAGGGATGCGTGGTCGGTGGTCGTGCTCACTGGATGCCTCCGGCGGTCATGGCCTCGCGGACGGAACGGGTGACGATGACAGGTAGGACTGAGCGGCGGTACTCGGCGTCCGCCTGCACGGAGTCGGCGAACTCGACCGACGACGTCGCGGCGGCACACGCCTCCCCCACGGTGGGGGAGTCGATGCCGTCGGCTTCGATCGTGCGGGCGACCGAGTCGAGGGCCAGCGGGCGTTCGCTGATGCGGCCCACGGCGAGGCCGACGCGCAGACGGCCGTCCACCCGGTCGACGAAGGCGGCGGCGCTGCCGATGCTGGCGTCGGCCCACCGCCGGGACAGGCGCACATACGCCGACCCGGCGGCCAGCGGGAAGCGGAGAGCCCGGATGAAGTCCCTTGCGGCGAGCGGGTTGCTGCGCGCAGCGAGGAACTCGCGGGCGTTGAGGGTGCGGACCTCTGCGCCGTTCTGGACGAGCAGCGAGCCGTCACACGCTGCCAGGACCACCCCGACGTCGTTCGACCACGTCGAGGGAAGCCAGGAGCCGCAGACATTGCCGCCGACCGTTCCCCGGTTTCGGATCTGGACGTCGGCGACACGGGCGGCAGCGGTGGCGAGAGCCGCACAGCGCGCGGCGACATGGCCGTCAGCCGCGACGGCTGCCAGCGTGGTGACCGCACCGATCTCGAGGGCGTCGCCGTCCTCCTTCACGTACGCCAGCTCCGTGAGCCGTGAGATGTCGACCAGGGTGCTGACGACCATGGAGCGGTTGCGCAGGTCCCGCATCAGCCCTTGACCGCCGGCCATCGGCGTCGCGTCACCCCGTGCGAGGAGCTGGCCGAGGTCCTCGGTCGTGAGGGCCCGGGTGTAGCGAAGTTCGGCAGGTCTCATCTGAGCTCCCGAGGTCGGAGCGCTCTCGCCCGTGCGCAACCGCCGGCCACAGGATCGAGTGCTTCACTATCTGAAATGAGTGTCGCTATTCCAAACGGGAGTCTGTCCGGTCGACGGGGTGCGGTCAAGAGTTTGTTCACGTCGGGGAAACAACCACGGCGGGGTTGTTGACCGATGCGCGACCATCGACCTACCGTCAGCAGGTGATCTCTCGTTCAGATAGTGAAAAGCCGCGGACGACGCTGCAGACCGCGACCCGCGCGCTCGCCTTCTTGGAGTACGTCGCGCAGTCCCCGGAGCCGCCGCAGCTCAAGGAGGTCGCCGCCGCGCTCGAGATCAACATCACGACCTGCTACCACCTGTTCAACACGCTCCACCAGGCCGGCTACCTCGTGCGCGTCAGCGACGGCTCGCTACGCATCGGCGGCCGAGCGGCGGTGCTCTACAACGGGCTCGTGCGGAACTTCGCGCTCGGGCGGGACCTGCACCCGGTGGTCGAAGAACTCTCCGCCGAGACGAACGAGACCGCCTATGTGACCAGCCTCAGTGGCGATGGCGTCGTCATCCAGGCCGTCGTCGAGGGCAAGCAGGCGGTCCGGGTGACGGGCCTGTACGTCGGGTTCAGTGGCTCCGAGCACATGCGTGCATCCGGAAAGGCAGTTCTCGCGCACCTGCCGGATGCCGCACGCAACGAGATCCTGGACAACGCCCTGCGCGCGCTCAATGCCAAGGAGCGCAAGGAAATCCTGGCAAACCTCCATGGCGAACTGGCAGAGGTTCGTTCACGTGGTTGGGCATTCGACGACCGCTACTTCGCAGACACGGTCTGCTGCGTCTCTGCGCCGTTCTTTTCATCTGCGGGCGACGTGGCCGGGTCCCTCGCGGTCTCCATGCCGGCCGAGCGGTTCGCGACTGGGAAGGCAGGGGTGATCGACGCCGTCTGTCGAGCCGCTGCGCAGGCGTCCCAGGCCCTGGGCCACCACGGTCTGGGGGCCGTTGCCAGCGCTTGAGGCCGTTCCGCCATGAACCGGGCGATGACTCTTGATGACCCGCACGGTCTACCTTGCTGAGAGAATTTCGAAATCCCGAGGAGCTGCTTCATGGGCAGGATCGTGTCCAACTTCTTCATCTCGCTCGATGGCGTTGTGGAGTCGCCCGACAAGTGGCATTTTCCGTACTTCGACGACGCGATGGGCGCGATCATCGGCCAGGGCATGGAGACCACTGGCGCCTTCCTGATGGGGCGGAAGCTGTACGACGAGTGGTCCGCCTACTGGCCCGAGCAGGAGCCGGATGTTCCGTTCTCCGAGTTCATCAACACGATCCCCAAGTACGTCCTGTCCACAACGCTCAAGCACCCGACGTGGCAGAACACGACGGTTCTCTCCGAGAACCTTGCCGCCAGCGTGCAGGAGCTCAAGGACAACACCGACGGCGACATCACGATGTCCGGCAGTGCCACCACGACACGCTGGCTGCTCGCCCATGGCCTGCTCGACGAGCTTGCGCTGCTCGTGCATCCCATCGCCGTCGGGTCAGGACAGCGGTTGTTCGAGGGCGCGTCGACATACCCGCTTGAGCTGCTCTCCTCCGCAGCGCTCGACACAGGTGTTCTGCACCTGCGCTACGCACCCGCCTCCTGAGACCGGGCTTTGCCGGCGCAACGGCCTGATCGCTCGGTATTGGGGCCGCGCCTGCGTCGTCGGAGTCCTCGGGGTTGTCGGCGGCTCGGGCCACAATGCCGTCATGGCCTAC
>JAVEDJ010000153.1 GCA_030841025.1 Actinomycetota bacterium | reverse complement strand
GTGCCACGGGCACCCGCGACCACGCACGACAGGGGAAACGGTGTCCGCACCAGTACATGTACGCCCAACGTCCACGCAGCGCTCGGTGACCCGCGCCCGCAGGGCAGGAGTCGGGGTGGCCGGGGTGGCCGCGGCCGCGCTCACGGCCACCCTGCTGCCCGCAGCGGACATCGCCACGGCCGCGACCAGGCCCGCCGCCATCGCGATGCCCGCGTCGCTGCAGCCGGGCACGTACACGAAGGCGGTCTTCCCCGAGAGCTCGGTCCCCGCCTACGTCACGCCGACTCGCATCCGCACCCGGGTCAAGCCGGGCAACGGCGGGCTCGACGGCAGTGTCCGGATCGACACGCCGCCCGGCTCGACCTCCGTCTGGGGCGACTGGGACGGGAACGGCACGACGTCGCCCGCCGTGTTCACCAACGGGCAGTGGCTGGTCTACAACGCCGTCATCGGTGGCACGCCACCTCCTGGTCCGACGCTGAGCTTCGGGATCCCCGGCGACCGACCGATCGCCGGTGACTGGAACGGTGACGGCAAGACCGACATCGGCATCGTCCGGGGCAACCAGTGGTCCCTGTCGCTGGGGACCGTGCCCGCGGGCGTACCCGGCACCCCGCAAAAGACCTGGCGCAGCTTCGTCTGGGGCGCGCCGACCGACCAGGTCGTCGTCGGCGACTGGAACGGCGACCGCGTCGACGGCATCGGCGTCATGCGTGGCGGTGCCTGGTTCCTGCGCCAGACGCCCTCCGCCGGGAAGACCGACATCTCCCTGACCTTCGGCGTGCCCAAGATCACCAAGAAGAAGGTCAAGGGCACCAAGAAGAAGAAGACCACGGTGACGTCGACCTTCCGCCCCGGCGACGTGGCCGTCGTGGGCGACTGGAACGCCGACAAGACCGACACGGTCGGCGTCGTACGTGGCTCGACCTGGTACCTGCGCGACCGGAACAAGACCGGCGACCGGCTGGCCGAGCAGACCCGGGTGGTGACGCGCCCCGCCGGCGGCGTCCCCGCCCCGTGGCGCACGCAGGCCGGACCCACCGCAGCCGCCTGCCCCACCGCCAAGCGGGCAGTGCCGGCCTACGCCAAGTACGTCGTGCCCAGCAAGATCCTCGACAAGTCGTTGCCGCACGTGGGCACGGCGGAGCCCGGCTACTCCGCGCGCAACGCCCTCCTGCAGACCGAGCGGTACGTCGTGGGCGCGCAGTACGCCGAGCGCTGGGCGGGTGACCGCTACGAGCCGTTCACCGATGTGCGCGCCACCTCCCGGAACGAGGAGTTCGCGATCCGGCGGCCGGCCATGTCGGCGCTGACGGCTGCGGTGGCCGTGTCCACCAAGGCCCACGTGGACAAGACCGTGGGCCGCACCCGCGACGAGGTGACCCAGTACGCCGACTGGCTGGTGCGCTCCATCGCCTGCACGCACGCGTCGGTGACCCCGGCGGGCTGGGGCTCGGGCTGGCAGACCGCCCACTGGGCGTCGATGGCGGGTATGGCGGCCTGGCTGATCTGGGACCGTCTCACGCCGCAGACGCGTGAGTACGTCGCCTCGATGATCGTCTCGGAGTCCAACTTCCGCCTGGGCCAGCCCGCGACCTACTGGACCGACAAGGCCGGCACCGTCAAGCCCGGCTTCGAGGGCAACACCCGCGCGGAGGAGAACTCCTGGAACTCCACCATCCTCGAGCTCGCGGTCAACATGATGCCCAACCTGCCGCTGCGGGCGGCGTACCGGGCGAAGGCCATCGAGCTCGAGGTGGCGGCCTACGCGACGCGGGCCGACATGTCGAACCCGGCGCCGATCAACGGCGTCCCGCTCTCGCAGCGGCTGCAGGGCTCCAACGCCCTCGACGACGGCACCGTCATCAACCACGGCCGCCTGCACCCGGACTACGCCACCAACATCCAGCACCTGTGGTGGGCGGCCGACCTGGCGGGGCTGGCCGGCAAGGCCACGCCGCGCGCGGCCTTCCACAACGCCGGGCTGGTCTACGACTCGATGAGCCTGCTGAGCTTCCCGGCGGGCGGCCCGTCGCCGGCGGGCGGCGTCTACGACCAGCCGGGCGGCACGATCTACCAGCCGGGGACGAACAACATCTACTACCCGCAGGGCTCGGACTGGGGCATCGTGCGCCGGGCACCGTTCATGAGCTTCGACGCCCACGCGCTGGTCTACGGAGCGGCATTCAGCAACCGCGGCCCCGGCGCCTGGAACCCGGTCGAGGCGCTGGTCCTGCACACCCGGGGCCAGCTCGGCCTGGTCAGCACCAACGGCGTGGGTGACGGCCGCAGCTACTCGATCGACCCGAACGTCGCGGTCACGCAGGACACCTACCCGGGGCGTGAGGAGTACGCGTCGCAGCAGGTCGCCACTGCCTGGCTGGCGCTCTACGTCGGGCGCAACTCGAAGCTGCGCATCGACGACGGGAGCTACCCGGCGCCCGCAGTGACCGCCTTCAAGAAGTCCGAGGCGTGGCGGGGCTGGCGCGAGCCGGGAACCTCGTCCTCGCAGCGGGAGCAGCTCAGCCCCTGATCCATCAGCCCTGATCCACGCGTGAGGTACCGCAGGTGCGTGACAGCTGTCCGCACCTGCGGATGCGCGTCCACGGCGCGGACAGCACACCCTTCGCCGTGGACACCGGATACGGTCGAGGGTGCCGCGCCTCCTGCGCACCACGACCCCCTGCGACCGGAGCCCCTGCATGCTCTACTGGCTCACCCGACTGATCGCCATGGTGCTGTTCCGCACCCTGTGGCGGCCGGTCATCGAGGGCCGGGAGCACATCCCGCCCACGGGCCCGTTGATCGTGGCGAGCAACCACGTGTCGTTCATCGACAGCATCGTGATCCCCCTCGCCGTCCCGCGGCGGGTGGTGTTCCTGGCCAAGGCGGAATACTGGGAGGGCCGATCCCTGGCCAGCCTGCCGCGGCGGGCCTTCTTCCGGGCCTTCGAGGCGGTTCCGGTCGACCGCGACCAGCAGCGCGACGCGCAGGCGCCGCTCACGCTCGCCGCAGGCGTGCTGGCGCGCGGCGACGCGTTCGGCATCTATCCCGAGGGCACCCGGTCGCGCGACGGGCGGCTCTACCGGGGCCGCACCGGCGTCGGCTGGCTCGCGCTGACCACCGGCGCCGTCGTGCTGCCGGTCGGACTGGTCGGGACCGACCGGGTGCAGCCCGTGGGGGCCCGGGTGCCGAGGATCCGGCGGGTACGGATCCGCTTCGGTGAGCCCGTCGACCCCAAGGCGTACGCCGAGGGGCGCTCACCCGGCCAGGCGCGCCGGCAGCTCACCGACGAGGTGATGGGCCGCATCGCCGGGCTGACCGGCCAGCCGCGCGCCGAGGGCTACAACCAGTGGGCCGCCGAGGTCTGACCCGTCAGCCCTCAGACGCCTGCCGGTCGAAGACGGCCGAGCCGCGGACGACTGTCCGCAGCGCCTCGGGCAGCGGGTCGTCCGGCGCGAGGGCGGGCAGCGCCGCAGGGCCGCCGGGAGCTCCGTACCAGGCCACGAACGTGGCCGGTGCGCCGACGCGCAGGACGCCGCCGTCGTCGACCCTGGCGGCCTGCCAGCCGCCTCGGGTGTGGGCCGCGAAGGCCGCGGCGACGTCGATCGCCTGGCTGGGGCTCTGGTGCCGGGCAGCGGCCCGCACGGTGCCCCAAGGGTCAAGCGGGGTGACCGGGGCGTCGGAGCCGAGCGCCAGCACGACCCCGGCGGCGGCCATGGCGGCGAACGGGTTGAGCTCGCGGGCACGGTCGGCGCCGAGTCGCTCGGCGTACATCCCCTCGGCGCCGCCCCACAGCCGGTCGAACGCCGGCTGCACCGACGCCACGATCTGCAGGTCGGCCAGGGTCGCGATCATGGCCGCATCGACCATCTCGACGTGCTCGAGGCGGTGCCGGGTCGCGCGCACGGCGTCCACGCCGACGCGGTCGGCCGCGTCACGGAAGCCCGCGACGACTGCCTCGAGGGCGCCGTCGCCGATCGCGTGGAAGCCCGCCTGCAGCCCGGCCTCGGTGCACGCGACGACGTGGTCACGTACCTGGGCGGCGGTGAGGTAAGCGTGGCCGGTGTGGTCGCCGTCGGCGTAGACACTGCGCAGGCAGGCCGTGTGCGACCCGATGGCTCCGTCGGCGAACAGGTCGCCGGCGGCACCGCGGGCGCCGAGCTCCCGAGCCTTCTCGACGCCGCCCAGCTCGCCCCAGTAGCCGACGACGTCCGGCCCGGGCTCTGCCGCCGCGAGGGCCAGCATGTCGCGGAAGTCCTCCTCGCTGGAGATGTCGGGCCCGCCGAGCTCGTGCAGGGCGCCGATGCCCAGCTCGGCGGCGCGGCGCAGGGTCGCTCGCTGCGCGGCCCGCCGCTGTCCGGCGCCGATCGACTCGTGCGCGACCCGACGTACGACGTGGTGTGCCTCGGTCGTCAGGTGGCCGCTGTCGTCGTAGCCGGCCGCGGCGCGGGCCTCCGGAGCGGCCGCCAGCAGCGCGGAGGAGACCACCGCGGAGTGCACGTCGATCCGGGTGAGGTAGACCACGCCGCCGTACGACGCCCGGTCGAGCTCCTGGCGGGTCGGCGGCCGGTGCTCGGGCCAGCGGGTCTCGTCCCAGCCGTGGCCGAGGAGCACCCCGCCGCGGGCCCGTCGGGTGAACGCCTCGACCCGGGCGAGGCAGTCGGCGAGGCTGGGGCTGTCGCTGAGGTCCAGGCCCTGCAGCGCGATGCCGGTCGACGTGGCGTGCACGTGGGCGTCGACGAAGGCTGGGGTGACCAGGGCACCCTCGAGGTCCACGACCCGGTCGGCGGCGTCCTCGTGGCTGGTGGCGTCCTGGTCGGTGCCGGCCCAGGCCAGGGTCTGGTCGGTCACCAGCAGCGCCGTCGCCGCGGGGTGCTCGGGGGTCAGGATGCGGCCGTTGCGGTAGAGCGTCGTGGTCACCGCGGGATTGTGTCAGCCGGCCGGGTGCTCGCCGGCGATGCGGCGCTCGTAGAGGGCCCGGAGGGCACCGTCGGTGCGCAGCAGGTCCATGGCGTACGCGGCATGACCGGGGACGTAGCCGTTGCCGACGAGCATCGTGACGTCGGCGGCCAGGCCCTCGGCACCCAGCGCGGCCGCGGAGAACGACGTGGCCATCGAGAAGAAGATGACCGTCCCGCCGTCGGCCGTGGCAAGGATCGCGCCGTGCTCGCAGCCGGGTACGTCGACGCAGACGACGGTCACGTCGGCCGGTCCGCCCAGGGCCTGTTCCACGGCCTGGGCCAGCACGACCGGGTCCCGGGCGTCGGCGAGGGCGACCTCGTCGGCCAGCCCGGCCTCGCGCAGCAGCGCGGCCTCGTGCTCGACCGGTACGACGCCGACGGTGCGGGTGGCACCGGCCCGGCGGGCCGCGGCGAGCGACATCGACCCGCTCTTGCCCGCGCCCCCGATCACGGCCACCCCCACCCCCACCCTCCCCCGTTGATCATGCAGCAAGGGACGCGTCCCTCCGGCGTACTGCCCCACGACCCGCGCCGTCAGCGCCGGCGCACCGCACACATCCATGACCGCCATGGACAGCTCACTGGGCAGGTCGTCCGGGATCACGGCGGCGATCGACCGGCCGAACAGGATCGCGTGCCCCTCGGCCGGCACCTGCTCCGAGCGCCCGTCCCACCGCGCCAGACCGTCCGTGATGGCCAACGGCGTCAGCGACAACGACACCAGAGTGGCGATCCGGTCGCCCGGGGCGAGCCCGAGGGTCGACTCCGGCCCGACCTCGTCGACGACGCCGACGAGCATGCCGCCCGATCCGGTCACCGGGTTCTGCATCTTGCCGCGCGCGGCGATGATGTCGAGCACCTCCGCGCGCACCGCGGCGCCGTCGCCGTGGTGCTTGGTCGACAGCTGCCGGAACGACGCCGCGTCCAGGTTGAGCAGCTCGACGCGCACCCGCACCTCGTCGGGGCCGATCGCCGGGTCGGCGTCCAGCCGCTGCGCCGCCTGCGGCAGGGTCGCTGACGGTCCCAGGACGCGGTGCAGGCCCACGGGCGAGGTCGAGGGGGTCGTCGTCACGAAAGGTCCCTTCTGGCGGGACGGCGTGTCCCTTGCTGCATGATCGACTGGGGTCGGTGGGGACATCGGGAAATCCTACGGTGTTGGAGTGGAGCAACCGGACGATCTCCCGTAGACTGCCGGGTGGTCCGGGAGAACGTACGCCGCCGCGTCGTACGGCGGAAACTCCCGGCGCACGCCGCCACTCGTCCCCAGGAGCCGATCCCGTGACCGTAGCCCTCGACACCGTGCCTCCCGGCGAGGCGCCCCTGCTCGAGCAGCCCTACGTCTACCGCCGGCGTGAGCTCGTGGAGCCGGACTGGACGCGGCTGCCGGGCTGGCGCGACGTCACCGCCGAGGACTGGTCGAGCACGCAGTGGCAGCGCGCCCACTGCGTGAAGAACGCCAAGCAGCTGCGGGCCCTGCTGGGCGACCTCGCGCAGGACCGCTTCTACGCCGACCTCGAGCGCGACCAGGCCGAGCGGGCCACGATGTCGATGCTCGTGCCGCCGCAGATGATGAACACCATGGTCCCGGCCGGCCCCGCCGCCGGGCAGAGCTGGACCGAGGCCTTGTACGCCGACCCGGTCCGCCGCTACATGCTCCCGGTGTTCTCCGACCGGCGTACCGATTGGCCGAGCCATCCGCACGCCAGCCGCGACTCGCTGCACGAGCACGACATGTGGGTGGCCGAGGGGCTGACGCACCGCTACCCCACCAAGGTGCTGGCCGAGCTGCTGCCGACCTGCCCGCAGTACTGCGGCCACTGCACCCGCATGGACCTGGTCGGCAACTCGACGCCGGTGATCGACAAGCTGAAGTTCGACCTCAAGCCGGTCGACCGCTACGACGCGATGATCGACTACCTGCGCCGCTCCCCCGGCGTCCGCGACGTCGTCGTCTCGGGCGGCGACGTGGCCAACATGCCGTTCAAGAACCTCGAGTCCTTCGTCGCGCGGCTGCTCGACATCGAGAACATCCGCGACATCCGCCTCGCCACCAAGGCACTGATGGGGCTGCCGCAGCACTGGCTGCAGGACGACGTACGGGCCGGCATGGAGCGGCTGGCCACCGTCGCTCGCGCACGCGGCGTGCACCTGGCGATCCACACCCACGTCAACAACGTCCAGTCGGTCACCCCGCTGGTCGCGAAGGCCACCGCGGCGATGCTCGAGGCGGGCGTGCGCGATGTGCGCAACCAGGGCGTGCTGATGCGCGGGGTCAACGCGACGACGACCGACCTGCTCGACCTGTGCTTCGCGCTGCTCGACGAGGCCGGGATCATGCCCTACTACTTCTACATGTGCGACATGATCCCGTTCTCGGAGCACTGGCGGGTCTCGGTCGGCGAGGCGCAGCGCCTCCAGCACGGGATCATGGGTTACCTGCCCGGGTTCGCGACGCCACGGATCATCTGTGACGTGCCGTTCGTCGGGAAGCGGTGGGTGCACCAGCTGGAGGAGTACGACGCGGAGCGCGGCGTCTCGTACTGGACCAAGAACTACCGCACCGGGCTGGAAGCCAGTGAGGCCGACCCGGCCGCCGCCCTGAGCCGGCGGTACGAGTACTACGACCCGATCCACACGCTGCCCGCGGCCGGCCAGGGCTGGTGGCGCCAGCACGGTCCCGGCGTCGACCACGCCGCGGTTTCGCGTCGGGCCGCCGACTCACGCGCGGCCGCCAGCGACCAGGCGACCATCGCCTAGGCATCCATCGGCCTAGGGCCTAGGGCCGATCAGCTGGGCCGATCAGATCAGCTGGGGCGCCGGAAGACCTGGGTGATCCACAGCCGGCCGTTCGCCCGCACGATGCCGACGCCCACCTGGCGATAGGCCGGGTTGAGGATGTTGGCCCGGTGGGCGGGTGAGCGCATCAGCGCGCGGTGGGCACGCCGCACGGTCCGGTCGTAGGTGATGTTCTCGCCGATGGCCCGCCAGCAGCACACGGCGCTGAAGCTCCGGGTATGCACGAGCCAGCCACGCCGTGCCATCGCGGCCGCGTGCCGGTGGGCATAGGCCGACAGGGCGGGGTCGGGCCGCAACGCGGCGAGCCCGCGATGGGCCCGCGCGGTGTTGATCCGGCTCAGCAGCCTGGCCTCGCGCGTCGTTGTCGCGGAAGCGCCCGGAGGCGCCAGCAGGGTGCTCGCCACCAGCGCGAGGCTCACCAGCAGGGTGGACAGGGACAACTTGGCGGAGCGACGGGCAGGGCGCACGGTGGGTCCTCGGGGACGTTATCGGGCGAAAATGCCCCCCTCGCCCGATACTTGCGGGTCTCCACCGAGCCCGACAACGGCGACTACCGGCTCTTAGCCGACAGCGGTGCGTGATTTGGCCTATACGTTGGGTGGCCTTGACTCGTAGGGCGTGCTCAACACGATCGTCGTCCGGGTGGACACGTTCGCCGCCGAGCGGATCCTGGCCAGCAGCGACTCGAGGTCCGAAGGGGTGCGGACGCGGACCTTGAGGATGTAGCTCTCCTCGCCCGCCACCGAGTGGCAGGCCTCGATCTCGGGCATCTCGCGCAGCCGCTCGGGGGCGTCATCGGGCGCGCTGGGGTCGATCGGCCGGATGGAGATGAAGGCGGTGAGCGACAGATCGATCGCCTCATGGTCGAGCACCGCCGCGTAGCCGCGGATGACTCCCCGCTCCTCGAGCCGGCGTACCCGTTGGTGGGTCGCCGACGTGGACAGGCCCGTGGCCTTGCCCAGGTCGGTATAGCTCATGCGTCCGTCGCTGGCCAGCAGGGACACGATGGCGCGGTCAAGATCTTCCACGGTCCACACCGTAACGGTCCCCGCGCCCCGGAACGGCGTACGTCCAGCGACCTTCGGGTGCAACACGCCGGGCGTGTCGCACCCGAAGGTCGCTGGTGGGTGGGTCAGGTGCTGTGTGGGTCAGGTGCTGTGTGGGTCAGGTGCCCTGGGCGAGGTGGCGGCCGATGACCAGTCGCTGGATCTGGTTGGTGCCCTCGACGATCTGCAGCGCCTTGGCCTCGCGCATGAAGCGCTCGACCGGGTAGTCCTCGACGTAGCCGTATCCACCCAGCACCTGTACGGCGTCGGTGGTGACCCGCATCGCCATGTCGGAGCAGAACAGCTTGGCCATGGCGGCCTGCTTGCCGAAGCTCTGGCCGCGGTCGCGGCGCCGGGCCGCCTCCAGGTAGAGCGCCCGGGCGGCCTCGATCTGCGTGGCCATGTCGGCGACCATGAACGACAGGCCTTGGAACTCCAGGATGGGTCGACCGAACTGCTCGCGCTCCTTGGCGTAGGCGAGCGCGGCATCCAGGGCACCCTGCGCGACACCCACGGCGCAGGCGGCGATGCCGAGGCGCCCACCGTCGAGCGCGGCCAGCGCGATACGGAAGCCCTGCCCCTCCTCGCCCATCAGCCGGTCCGCCGGGATCCGCGCGTCGTCGAAGTGCATCTGTGCCGTCGTGGACCCCTTGAAGCCCATCTTCTTCTCGGGTTCGCCCGCAGAGAGACCGGGCGTGTCACCCGGTGTGAGCAGGCAGGAGATGCCCCGTGAGCCGTCGTCGGACGTGCGACACATCAGCGCGTAGAAGTCGGCCTCGCCGCCGTGGGTGATCCAGGCCTTGGTGCCGTTGACCACGTAGTCGTCACCGTCGCGGACCGCCTTGGTGGTCATGGCCGCCGCGTCCGAGCCCGACTGCGGCTCGGACAGGCAGTACGCGCCCAGCAGCTCGCCGCCGATCATGTCCGGCAGCCAGCGCTCCCGCTGCTGCTCGCTGCCGAACGTCGCCAGGGGGAAGCAGGCCAGCGTGTGCACGCTGACCCCTTCGGCCACGGACGCCCAGACAGTCGCCAGCTCCTCGACCACCTGCAGGTAGACCTCGAACGGCTGGCCGCCCCCGCCGTACTGCTCGGGGTAGGGCAGCCCGAGCAGGCCCGCCTTGCCCAGCGTGCGGAACACCTCGCGAGGGACGCGGCTCTCGGCCTCGTACGTCGCCGCCTTCGGCGTGAGCTCCTGGCGGACCAGCTCACGCGTGAGGTCCAGCAGTGCGGCGGCCTCCTCGCTGGGCAGCTGGCGCTCGACGGACGGGGTGGTGGCAGGCACGGGTCAGTCCTCCAGGACGACGTAGTCGCGGTCGGTGGTGTTGAGGCGTTCGATGCCGGGACGTCCGTCGGCGTTGTCCGTGGCCACGACGATGTCCTCGATGCGCGCGCCGTGCCGGCCGGCCAGGTAGATGCCGGGCTCGATGGAGAACGCCATGCCTGCCTCGAGCATCCGGCCGTTGCCCTCGACAATGTACGGCTCCTCGTGGGTCTCGACACCGATGCCGTGACCCGTGCGATGGATGAAGTGTGCGCCGTAGCCGGCGTCGGCGATGACCCGGCGCGCGGCGGCATCCACCGACTCCGCCGTGACACCGGGGCGGGCGTGCGCGCAGGCGGCCAGCTGAGCGTCGTGCAGCACCCGGAAGTAGTCGACGAACTCCGGCGGCGGCTCGCCGAGGGTGTACATGCGGGTGCAGTCGGAGCAGTAGCCCTCGGCGGTCGTCCCGCCGATGTCGATGACGACCACGTCACCGCTCTCGAGGACCCGGTCGCCCACCTCGTGGTGCGGGGACGCGCCGTTGGGGCCGGACCCGACGATCACGAAGTCGACGGTCACGTGCCCTTCGTCCAGGATCGCCCTGGCGATGTCGCGGCCGGCCTCCCGCTCGGTCCGACCCGGCCGCAGGAACTCACCCATCCGCGCCTGGACGCGGTCGATGGCCTGCCCGGCGCGGCGCAGCGCATCGACCTCCTCGGGGCTCTTGCGGATGCGCAGGTCGCCGATGACCTCGGACGCGAGAGTCTGCTCGGCGCCGACCAGCGCGGCGCGCATCCGCAGCACCTGCTCGGCCCACATGCGGTTGGCCAGCGCGACCCGGGACGGGTTCGCCAGCCGCGCGGCGATCACGGCGTAGGGATCGTCGGTCTCGCCCCAGCCCACCACCTCGACGCCGAGATCAGGGACCGGCGAGGCACGTACGGCGGGCACCTCCAGCGTGGGAGCAACGAGGAACGGCTCCCCCGCCGCAGGCAGGACCAGGCAGGTCAGCCGCTCCAGCGGGAGCGCGTCGTAGCCGGTGAGCCAGCGCAGATCGGGCCCGGGGGTCACCAGCAGGGCGTCGATGCCGCCTTCGGCCGCGGCCTTGCTCGCGTGTGACACCCGATCGGGCGAGGTGAGGTGACCGGTCATAGGCCCCAATCTAGCCCGCGGCGAGGGGCCGTCGGACCGGCGCGTCGGCCCGTTCACCGGGAACCCGCGGCACACCCCATCGGCCTATCAACAAGACGCGCCGTACCGTCGAGATCGCGAATGACACGGCTGCACCCCCTCTGAAGGACCCCTCGTTGATCCCCCGCTCACGCGCCCGCGCCCTCGTGCGCCCGGCCGTCACGGCTCTGCTCGCGAGCGCCATGCTGCTGGGCACGACGGGTACCGCCGCCCCCGCGACGGTGACAGCGCCCTCGCAGGCAACGGCAGGTGTCCCCGCCCAGGCGTGGGGTGTGTACACCGGACCGGGTGCCAAGAACCTGCCGGGCTCGGCTGCCTTCGCACAGAAGACCGGGCTGCCGATCACCAACGTCGTGGACTTCCCGCCCACGTCCAGCTGGGCCGGCATCACGGGCCAGCACTGGCTGCTCGATCCCTACCGCGGCAGCGGCCTGGCGCTGGAGTACTCCCTGCCTCTGCTGCCGGACGGCGTAGCCGCTGACGGTTCGGCCTGGACGCTGGAGGGCTGCGCTCGCGGTGAGTACGACGCACAGTGGGCAACCCTGGGACGGAATCTGGTCAACGGCGACTTGGCCAGCACGGTCGTGCGACCCGGGTGGGAGTTCAACGGGTCCTGGTACAAGTGGAACGCCGCCGGCAAGGTCGAGGCCTTCGTGGACTGCTTCCGCCGTGTCGTGACGACGATGCGAGCGGTTCCTGGCAGCAGCTTCACGTTCAACTGGAATCCCAACCTCGGCGCGGGCACGTTCCCGGCCGAGCTGGCCTACCCGGGGAACGCCTACGTGGACGTCGTCGGTATCGACGTCTACGACACCTCGTGGACCTGGTACCCGACGCCGTCGGGCGTGTCCGTGGAGAAGGCGCGACAGTCGGCCTGGTCCTGGGTGCTCAACGGTGACCACGGCCTGACGTTCTGGTCGTCCTTCGCGCGCCAGCACGGCAAGCCCATGTCGATCAGTGAGTGGGGCGTCACGTGGCGGTCGGACGGGCACGGCGGAGGGGACAACCCCTATTTCATCGACCGGATGATGGACTTCATCGCCGACCCCGTCAACAACGTCGTCGTCAACCACTACTTCAACACTCACAGCCCCGCGCTCAGCCACGACCTGGTGCGATCGGACACGATCTTCTCGGCGGCTCTGGCCGCGCTGCAGGCGCGAGCTGCAGCCCTTGCCGGGCCCGCTGCGCCGACGGTCACGCCGCCCGCGAGCCCCGCACCGGTGACCACGACGACGACGATTACGACGACAACCGTGCCGGCAACCGTGCCGGCCCCGACCTCCGGCGCTACGGGCCCGGGGGCAGCAGCCCCGAGCGCGACCACGGCCACCGCGCAGTCGGCCACCGCGGGCAAGACAACCGCCAAGACGCGCAAGGAGGCGGCGCAGAAGAAGAAGGCCCGGGCAGTGCAACGGCGCAAGAAGGCAGCCAAGGCGAAGGCCACAAGGGCGGCGCGCAAGCACCGCGCGCAGCAGGCCGCAGCAGCGAGACGGGCGGCGCGCGCCGGCTGATGCCTGCTGCGCCCTGAATCACGCGGACCGTTCCGGGACGGGCCGCCCCGCACCCGGCACCTGGGCGGGTAGCCCACAGAGGATCCGGGTAGCTCGACGCCTGCGCTGCGAAGGGCCATGTTCGGGCGCCCCGGTAGGCCCACCCGGGTCGGACACCGGCTCGATGGCGGCGCCCGGCTGCACAGGTGCCCCAGCTCGGGGAAAGACCCACCGCTCGTAGGCGACGAACCGCCAGAGCATTCCCAACGCGAGGCCGAACACGTTGGCCGAGACGTTGTCGGCAAGAGCGGAGTCGAGTCCGAGTCCGTAGTGCGACACCAGCAGGCACAGCTCGGCCACTCCGATGCCGACTCCGGACACCGCCGCGAAGAGCGCCAGCTGGCGGGACCGCGACGCGGTGGTGCGCTGGGGCCACGTCCAGCGTGCGTTGAGCACGTAGGAGACGACTACGGCCACCGTGGCCGCGACGAACTTCGCCGTCAGCGGCTTTCCCCAGGGCAGCAGCGCGTTGAACAGGGCTACGTCGATCACGAGGCACACCAGTCCGACGACCGCGAACGCGCCCACTCGGCGCAGCAGGCCGGCGTTCCAGGCGTCCCAACGCATCCGCCAGAGCTGCTGTGCGAAACGCACTCCCTGGGTCAGCTGCGCCTTGGACTGTCCGCTGTGCCGATGCGCGAACCGGAACGGCACCTCGGACACCCGCAGCTGGTGACGTCCCAAGATCTCCAGCAGGATCTTGAACCCGCTGGGCCGCAGCGCCGGGAGGTCCAGGGCCGCCCGCCGGACCGCAAAGAAGCCCGTCATGGTGTCGGAGCACTCCGCCAGTCGCCGTGGGAAGGTCGCGGCGGCCAGCGCCCGCGCTGCGCGCGACACGAGACGTCGTCGCGTGTCCGCGAGTCCGTCTGCTGCGCCGCCGGCGCAGTACCGCGACGCCACGACGAGGTCCATTCCCTCCCTGCCCTGGAGCAGGCGCGGCACATCCTCCGGTGGGTGCTGCAGGTCACCGTCCATCACCACGACCCACGGCCAGCGCGCCGCGTGCAGGCCCGCGACGACTGCGCCGGAGAGCCCGCCGATGCGCTCCCCGGCCCTTCGGTGCAGGAGTCGCACCGGCAGCTCGGATCGGGAAGCGTGCTCGTGGATGATCCGCGGCGTGTCGTCGGTGGAATCGTCCACGAAGACGACCTCCCGCAGGCCGGCGCCGGCGGCGACCTGCCCGAGCCGGTTGAGCAGCAGCGGGACGTTGCCCGCCTCGTTGAAGGTGGGAACCACCACACTGACCCCCGCGACTGGCGCGGCGGATCTGTCGACGCCTTGATCCATGGGACGTCCGTCCTCAGTCGATGGGGGTCAGGTGAACTGTCTGGGGAGCCCAGACGAGCCAGTCGCCGATGCGTTCACCACGGATGTACCGCGGCACCTTTCCGACCAGGTGGTAGTAGCGGTCCGCCCCCTGCGCGGCGCCGAGGCTGTCGCTGATCGGCTGTGCATTGGCGGTCGAGAAGCTCAGGTAGATGACCCCGAAGTAGTGGTCGCGGATCGCGCGCCGGTAGGCCTCGGCTCCGGACAGCCCGGCGTAGCTGAACTCGTACGTGTCGTTCCACTGCTTCGGCGAGGTCCCGGTGCGCAGCGCATACCGCTGCGGCGACGGCTGCTCGCCGAGGATCGGTCGGCCGGGGTTGTCGGCGATCGCCCGCACGAGGACCGGCTGCAGCTGCGCCTGCGACGCGTACCCGGTGCGGAAGAGGCTCGCGAAGTGCAACCCGTGGGCCGTCAGGGCTGCGATGACGAGCGCCACCGGAACCGCGGCCAACCACCACTTCGCCCGGACCAGCCGGGCGAGCAGGTAACCGATGAGGGGCGCCACGAACACGATGCCGAATGCCAGGTGCTTGGCCAGTGACGTCAGCTCCCCGATGCGCACCTGCTGCGCCGGGCCGATCAGGGCCGCCGCGATCAGCACGAGCGCGGTCAGGGCGCGACCGCGCTCGCGCCACATCAGCACCACGGCACCCAGCACAGCCAGCCCCAGCCACGGCCCGGACCACAGCACCACGTCGCGCACCAGCTCAGTTCGCGGTGTCACCTGGATGATGAGGCGGTCCGTCGTCGTCTGCGCGATACCTGCCAGCAGGTCGCGACCCCACAGCATCAGCACGAAGTAGGTCATCCCGATCGTGCTGAGCACCATGAAGGCCGCCCGACGGGCGATGACCCAGCGTCGTACGGCCCACTGATCGGCGACGACCAGCGCGGCGATCACCGGGACGTAGACGGCGCCGGCGTACTTCGTCAGCACCGCGAGCGCGAGCAGGGCAGCAACTGCCGGCGCCCACAGCAGGCCGTCGCGACGTGCGCTCCACACAGCCAGCCACGCGCCAAGCACCATCAGCGCCATCATCATCGCGTCGTAGGTCGCCCATTGCGACTGGTAGATCACCGACCCGCAGACGGCGAACGACGCGGCGGCCAGCACCCCGGCGAATCGCCCGAACAGCTGGCTGGCCAGCCCGTACGTGCCGACCGTCGCCACCATGACGAAGAGCAGGCTCAAGTCGCGCACCGCCTGGAGACCACCGATGTCGTCGGCAACGGCGGCCAGGACCGGATAGACCCCCGGCGCCCCGGAGAAGTACGCGCCGGGATACTCCGGCAGGAACACGCCGTGCAGGAAATGGTCGATCATTCGATGGCCCATGAAGATGTACAGGCCCTCGTCCTCGAACGCCGTGGACACCCCACGCGTTGTCCTCGCGAGCAACACCTGCGCAGCGCAGATGAGCATGAGCCAGGGCCACGGGACGCGCATCCAGGACCCGCGCCGGTGCTGCCGGCCGGTGCTGCGGGGCCCGTCCGACCTGGGACGCAGCTTGATCACGTCAACCGAGTTCGGGAAGCTGCCGGCCCGTGCTGCTGGGACGAGCACCGGCGTCGTCGATCCAGGTGAGGTGATCAGCGACGTGGGCGTGAGCTGGCGGACCGTCATGGTGTGCTCCTGTCGGCCGCGCCGGCGGTGGCTGCCGCTGTGCGCCCGGAGGGGGCCTGCCCGCCGCCGCGCAGCCGGGACAGGGCAGCCCCACTGAGCCGGGGTGGGGCCAGACGCCGGACACTCGTCCAGAGCCGGGCTGCGCGGAATCGCCGCTGCAGGTCAACAAGTGTCGGGACGCTCGCGGACCCCAGGATCAGGGGATAGACGACGTACAGGTTCATCAGGGCGAACGCGATCATCAGCCACCAGCGGCCCACGCCGTAGACCGGCACGTACCAGGCGATGGCGCTCCACAGCGCGACCTGCACCCCGATGCACCAGATGCGCACGAGCCGTCCGATGCGCGCGGCGGTGCGCGAGCGTTGCTTGGCACCCGTGGCCACCCATGCATCCGTCCGGCGACGCAAGGTGTCGTACAGGGCAAGCGCATGGCAGAACGAGTAGGTGGTCTGCACCCGGGCCAGCCCGGTGAGAGTCTCGCTCTGCAGCGTGATGACAGGAATGACCGTCTGACGAACGACGAGTGCCAGCAAGACGAACACGTAGTTGGCCGCCGTCACCTTGGATGCGACGAACCACGCCATCAGGATCGGCGGCAGCGCCATCGTGAACACGTTCAGAGCGGTGGTGATGTAGTAGAAGAAGCCCGACCAGTAGCAGAGCCGCTGCATGACGGTCAGCGGGAAGCGGTGGAAGTCCCGCGAGAAGAGCAGGCTCATCGAGCCGCTGCACCAGCGGTACTGCTGCGTCAGGAACTGGTCGAGTCGGTCCGGGCACAAGCCCTTCGTGACCACGGTCGCGACGTAGCGCACGCGGTAGCCGGCGCGCATCAGCTTGACGCCCGTGTGCACGTCTTCGCTGTGCTCGATGAGCGCGTAGCCGCCGGCCGCTTCCAGCGCGCGGCGACGGTAGAGGGCGCTGGTGCCTACGCAGATGGCTGCATCGCTGCGGTCTCGCGAAGGCTGAACCCACCGGTAGAACAGCATCTGGGTGGCACCCGCCGAGCGCTGTAGCCAGTTCATCCTCGCGTCGACGTCGAAGAACTGCGGGGACTGCACGATGCCCACGCCACTGTCGTCGAAGTACGGGGCAAGCTCGTGCAGGGCGTCCGGTCGAGGGACGAAGTCCGCATCGAGGACCAGGATCAGGTCTCCGCAGGAGTTCTCGAACCCGAAGCGCAGGTTCCCTGCCTTCTTGAAGTGGCCGCGGTCCGGCCGAGACAGGTAGCGGAACCCGTGCACCAGGGCCAGCGCCCGCACCGACTCGCGGCCCGAGTCGTCCAGCACGTGCACCGTCAGGGAGCCCGGCCAGGACAACGCGGCCACATGCCGGTACGTGTGCGCCAGGACCTCGAGGTCCTCACCCGCAGATGGCAGGAACACGTCCACGCTGGGGTGCTGCCCGGGTCGCCATGCGCCGACGAACGCTCGGTGGCCCGCCAGGGTGTCCCGCCGCCGCCGCGAAGAGGTGAGCAGGGACACCAGCGAGCCGATCGTGGTGACCGTCACTGGCACGAGCAGCAAGGCCGACCACGGATGACGGGCAATGAAGAAGCAGATGCTGATCATGATCAGCACGTAGCCGACGAACGACAGCGGCGTGACCCACCGCCACTGAGGTCCCAGGTAGAGGTCGCGCTCGGCGTCGGTCGGGGGCGCCGGCAGCAGCGCATCTGGGGCCAGGATGAGTGTTGGGTCCGCGTGGGTGGCCTTGCGGGACAGCGGGGCGGTATCGACGGGAGCGCTGTGGCGAGGATCCGCCGTCCGCACCGCAACGGTGGGAAGGGTGTCAGTCACAAGGGTTCTCCGCACTGGCTGGGTGTTCATGGGCCGGGGGGGCGGCGACGTAGGCGCCACGCAGGTCCAGCGGTTGCGCAGGGGATGTGGTGCCGCGGTGGGACGCCCGTCATCGCGCGACGACGTGGCTCCCCCGGGGATGCGGTCCTGTGTGTGAGGGGTGGATCGGGATCGGCGTTGACCCGAGTTCCTTATGACGCCGCAGATCCGGCCGTCGCCGGAGTTTCTGGACGCACCACTCACGCTAGGTCGGGTCGAACGATCGTGGGTTACGCGGCCGTAAATGCTGCGTCAAATCGGTCATGTCCCCGGATGACCGGGTCGTGCTCGTCTCTGGACGGCGCGCGGCGTGACCGCCGGTGGCGGCCGCCTCTGACGGGGCGGCGGTGCGATCTGGCAGGCTCGCCGTCGTGACCCCGCAGA
>JAVEDJ010000147.1 GCA_030841025.1 Actinomycetota bacterium | reverse complement strand
CACCGCCTGCACCAGACGGAAGGTGCCGGAGAGGTTGACCTCGATCTGGTGCCACCAGTCGCTGGGTGCCATGTCGAGGAAGGGCGCCATCGCCATCGCCGCGTGGTTGGCGACCAGGACGTCGATGGCGCCGATGCGTGCTGAGGCCTCCGAGACAAGTGCGGCGACCTGGTCCGGGTCCGCGACGTCGGCGGGGATGGCGATGCCGCCGATCTGGCCCGAAAGTGCGGTGAGGGCTGCGCTGGCGGTGCGGTCGGTGACGACGGTGCGGTGGCCGTCCTGCGCGAGGCGGGTCGCGATGGCGTGCCCGAGTCCTTGGGCGGCGCCGGTGACCAGAGCCACGGGCGAACCGTCGAGACGAGAGGCCATCAGATGACGGCCCCCGCGTTCGGGGAGAGGACCTCACCGCAGAAGAAGTGACGCTCCTCGGCGAGGAACTCGACGGTCGCCGCGATCTCGTCGGGGTGCACCAGCCGCCGCAGCGGCAGGGTGGCGAGGTAGGCGGGGTCGCGCCAGGGCGAGCCGTCCTCCAGCAGCGGGGTGTCGGTCGGGCCCGGGGCCACCGAGTTGACGGCGATGCCGTCGGCGGCGCACTCGAGCGCGAGGGCCTTGACGAACCCGATGACCGCGCCCTTGGCGGTGGCGTAGTGCACGTTGTCCTCGCTGCCGGCCAGCCCCAGCTCGGAAGAGATCGCGACGATGCTGCCCGAGCCCTGTCGGCGCATGTGCGGGAGTACGGCGGCGCAGGCGTTCACCGTGCCACCGAGCAGCACGCCCAGGATCCTGTCCCAGCTCTGTCGAGAGATCTCGCCGACCGGGATCCGCTCGTCGTACCCGGCTGCGGTGACGAGCAGGTCGACCGTGCCCAGCTGCGCCTGGATCTCGTCCACGGCCGCTGCGACGGCGTCGCGGTCCGCGACGTCGACGGTCATCGACAGGTCGGTGTGGCTCGGGTTGAGGTCAAGCCCGGCGACCCGCCACTCGCGACCGGCGAGCCTGCGGGAGCAGGTGGCTCCGATGCCGCTGGCCGCGCCGGTCACCACCGCGACCCGGCCGTCGGTCATGGGGTGGCGTCGAGCGGTGTCGAGCTGGCCCCGTGCTGCTCGGCCGCGATCCGCTGGCCGTAGGGGTCCAGGATGTGTGGCTTCATCCGCAGGTAGACCACGATGCCCACGGCACCGAGCGCCACCGTCGTCAGCAGCATGCTCCAGTCCAGATACCAGACCTGGCCCTCGACGTTGCGCGGCCAGGCGATGTTGATCGTCTCGGCAATGATCCACACCGACGCGGCATAGGTCACCGGAGCGCCCCAGCGGCCGAGGTTGAACGGGCCTGGCGTCCAGGTGCCGCGCAGCCGCGACAGGGCGGCGCCGATCACCGGGCAGCCGAAGGCGATGTAGAACCCGATGGTGGTGAAGTTGATCAGTACGCCGTACAGCTTCGACCCGGCCAGCAGGATCAGCAGGGCCGCGACGGCGCCGGTGAGAGCGATGGCGTTGACCGGGAGGCGTTCCCGGCCGGCGAGCTTGCCGAGGAACCTCGAGCCGGGCAGCGAGTTGTCACGTGCAGAGCCCCACACGCAGCGGGAGACGGCGGCCTGCACGGCCAGGAAGCTGGAGAGGAAGCCGATGACGAACAGGATCAGCAGCGGTCGCCCGATCCCGTCGCCGAACGCGGCCACCAGGGTGTCCGTGACCGGATCGCTGCTCGCGTCGGCGATGACCTGCTCAAGGTTCGGGATGGCGAGGATCACGGCGATCCCGGCGTACATCACGGTCAGTGCCACGAACAACAGCGACAGGATGATCGCCTTGGGGACGTTGCGCTCCGGGTCCTCGACCTCCTCCGCGATGGACCCGGCGGCCTCGAAGCCGAGGAAGGACCATCCGACGTAGGCGATCGCGACGAGGAAGGGTCCGGTCAGCCAGGCGCCGGCGCTCGCGGTGCCGAACCCGTCGAACAACACGCTGAGGCTGTTCTCCCGGTGGAAGAGCAGCAGCACCGTGCCGAGCCCGACCGATCCCACGACCTCGCAGATGATGCTGATGGTCACCATCGTCTTGAGTACCGAACGGCCGACGACGTTGCACAGCGTCCCGGCCAGGACGATGGCCAGGGCCACCGCCGTCGTGGTGAACCGGCTCGGGTCCTCGAAATCGAACACGGCCAGCAGGAACCCGGCCGCGCCGTAGGCCAGCGCGGACAGTGCGATGGTCAGGCCCCACATGTAGGCCCAGGCCGCGAACCAGCCCAGCGACGTGCCGTGCACGTGACGCGCCCACTGGTAGACGCTGCCGGCGAAGGGCCATCGGGAGCTCAGCTCGCCGAAGACACCGGCGACCAGCAGCTGGCCGGCGAGGACGACCGGAAAGGCCCAGAAGAAGGCCGGGCCGGCAGCGAAGAGGCCGAGCGCGAAGATGGCGTAGAGCGCGACGATCGGCGAGATGTCGGCGAAGGCCAGGGAGAAGGCCGAGCGCAGACTGAAGCCCTTGTTCATGCGGTGTGCTGAGTCCGGCACTGGTGTGCCGCTGGGCTGATCCGGTCCGCTCGGCAGAGTCATGGCCCTCTCCTCGTCAGGTAGTCAGAGGCGCAGATCGCTGGACGTGCGGACACGATCAAAGCAGGTTGTGCCCTGCTCAACCATCCATTGGATGGTGGACGTGGATGGTGTCCTTGCCTCTGCTCTTGGCCAGGTACATGGCCGCGTCGGCAGCGTGCAGCAGTCCTTCCGCGGTGACGGGATGGGCTGGGTCGCCGTGCGCGAGCGTGCCGTAGGAGACGCCGATGCTCGCGGTGACGGCGTGCTCCGCACCGTTGACGGCTATGGGTCGACGGAGACTCTGGACGACGCGCTCGGCAACCTTCACTGCCAGGTCGGGGCCGCTCACCTCCACGGTCGGATGCACTACCGCCCCCTCGGCGGGGCTGCGGCGGCGCCACGGCTCAACGACGATGACGAACTCGTCGCCGCCGACCCGGGCGACGATGTCGCCATCGCGAAGTGCGCTGGTCAGGCGACGAGCCGTCTCCAGCAGTACGACGTCGCCGGCGGCGTGCCCAGCAGTGTCGTTGACGGTCTTGAAGCCGTCCAGGTCGATGAACAGGACGGCGACCTCGCGTCCCTCTCGTTCTGACCGGGTGAGCGCCGCCTCCAGCCGCTCCATGAGCACGCCGCGGTTGGGCAGTCCGGTCAGCTGGTCGTGCTCAGCGGCGTG
>JAVEDJ010000142.1 GCA_030841025.1 Actinomycetota bacterium | reverse complement strand
CAGCAGGCGTGCACACCTGCTGACGCGACGCCCCGGGTGCCAAACGTGGTCAACTGCGCCGGTCAGCCGAGCTTGGGGAGGCCGCGCTTGAGCTGGCGGACGGCCTGCAGGATGCGCTGCTCGTTCTCGATCAGGGCGAAGCGCACGTGCCGGTCGCCTCCGGGACCGAACCCGACCCCCGGCGAGAGCGCCACGTCGCACTCGCTGACGATCAGCTTGGCGAACTCGATCGACCCGAGCTCGGCGTACGGCTCGGGGATCGGGGCCCAGGCGAACATCGTCCCGCGCGGCCGCTCGATCTCCCAGCCGATGCGCGCCAGCCCGTCGCAGAGCGCGTTGCGCCGCGACTCGTAGACCGCGTTGATCTCCTTGGGATAGTCGCTCGCCTCGTTGAGCGTCACGGTCGCCGCGATCTGGATCGGCTGGAACGTGCCGTAGTCCAGATAGGACTTGAGCTTGGCCAGCGCCCCGACCACCTCGGAGTTGCCGACCATGAAGGCCACCCGCCAGCCGGCCATCGAGAACGACTTGGTCATCGAGTAGAGCTCGACCGCGCACTCCTTGGCGCCCTCGCACTGCAGGATCGAGGGCGGCATCCAGCCGTCGAAGGCCACGTCGGCGTAGGCGAAGTCGTGCACGAGTACGACGTCGCGCTCGCGCGCCCAGTCGACCAGGCGCTGCAGGTCGGCCAGCTCGACCGTCGCCGTCGTCGGGTTGTGCGGGAACGACAGCACCACCACCCGCGGCTTGGGCCAGCCGAAGTCCCAGGCCTCCATGACGTTCGAGACATAGTCTTCGCCGGTGCCGACGGCTACTTGGCGCGCATCAGCACCGGCGAAGTAGGGGCCCCAGATGTGGATGGGGTAGGACGGCGACGGCACGAGCGCCACGTCCCCGGCCTGCAGCAGCACCCACATCAGATGGCTGAAGCCTTCCTTGGCGCCGATGGTCGAGAGCACCTCGGTGTCGGGGTCGAGCCGTACGTCGAAGCGCCGCTGGTAGAGGTCGGCCACGGCCTCGCGCAGCTTGGGGATGCCCCTGCTGGCCGAGTAGCGGTGGTTGCGGCTGTTGTGCGCTGCCTCGGCGAGCTTCTCGACGGCGATGTCGGGCGAGGGCAGGTCGGGGTTGCCGAAGCCGAGGTCGACGACGTCGCGGCCGGCTCGCCGTGCATCGCGCTTGAGCCCGTCGATGATCGTGAAGACGTACGGCGGCAACCCGGCGATGCGGCGGAACTCCATGGGGTCAGGCTAGTCGGGCACCCGGGGCCGATCACGGCAGTGACGCGCGGATGGACAAGTTCCTCAGGCCCGAGCGGCGTCCCGACCCGCAGATGGGTCGAGTTCCGCAGCGCAGACCCGGTGGGACCGCTGCGCCAGTCACCCATCGAGCAAGTGGGATCGAGCAGAGTGGGGCGGTGGCCGGCGCGGTCAGCCCTGCTGACGGGGCTCCCGCGCGGCCTCCCGGGCAGCGAGCACCGCCTGGTAGACCTCGCGCCGCCCCAGCCCATGTGCCTGGGCCACGTCGGCCGCAGCGTCCTTGAGCCGCTCACCCTTGGTGACGCGATCGAGTACGAGAGGGACCAGGACGTCCACGTCCACCGGCCCGGGCGCCGCGGCACCCTCGACGACGACGGTGATCTCGCCGCGGACGCCGTCCGCTGCCCAGGTGACGAGATCTCCCAGCCCGCCCCGTCGCACCTCCTCGTAGGTCTTGGTCAGCTCGCGGCAGACGGCAGCGCGGCGCTCCGGCCCGAAGGACTCGGCCATCGCCTCGAGCGCGGCCGCGAGCCGGTGCGGCGCCTCGAAGAAGACCAGGGTGCGCCGTTCGGCGGACAGCTCGCGCAGCCGCGCCGCTCGCTCGCCCGACTTGCGGGGCAGGAACCCCTCGAAGCAGAACCGGTCGACCGGCAGGCCGGAGACAGCGAGCGCCATCAGCACCGCCGACGGGCCAGGTACGGCGGTGACCCGGATGCCCGCCTCCACCGCTGCGGCCACCAGCCGGTAGCCAGGGTCGGACACCGACGGCATCCCGGCATCGGTGACCACCAGCACGCGCTGCCCGGCCCGCAGCGCCTCGACCAGCTCGACGGTGCGCGAGGCCTCATTGGCGTCGTAGTAGGAGACGACGCGGCCGGAGACGTCGACACCGAGGTCACGGGTGAGCCGACGCAGCCGGCGGGTGTCCTCCGCGGCGATCACGTCCGCGCCGGCGAGCTGCTCGCGCAGCCGCGGCGATGCGTCGGCGGGGTCGCCGATCGGGGTCGCGGCGAGCACCAGCACACCGCGCTCCGGAACCTCCGCCATGCTCGCCACCCTTCGCCGATCCTGCAGGTCCGTCGCCTAGAGCATGGAGGATCCGGCACGGTCACACGCGACGGGCACACTCCGACCCCGCCCGTAGGCTTGCCGGGTGCTGATGACCCGGGCCAACCCTGCCGTGCGTGACCGGCTGGTGCGGCGCATGCCCGACGACGGGCTCTGGGGCTGGGGCGGACCGCTGCTGGTCGCGCTGTTCGCCGGCATCATGCGGTTCTGGCACCTGGGGACGCCGAAGGCGTTCATCTTCGACGAGACCTACTACGCCAAGGATGCCTACGCGCTGCTGAAGTTCGGCGTCGAGCAGGATTTCGTCAAGGGCGCGGACAAGGCCAAGGACCTCGCCAACGAACGCATCCTGGCGGGCGACTTCCACGACCTGTTCACCGGCAGCCCGTCGTACGTCGTCCATCCCCCCGGTGGGAAGTGGGTCATCGCGCTCGGCGAGTGGATGTTCGGCGTAAACCCCTTCGGCTGGCGCTTCATGGTCGCCGTCGCCGGAACCCTCACCGTGCTGATGACCGCCCGGATCGGGCGCCGGTTGTTCCGCTCGACGCTGCTGGGCTGCATCGCCGGGCTGCTGCTGTCGGTCGACGGGCTGCACTTCGTGATGAGCCGTGCGGCTCTGCTGGACACGCTGCTGATGTTCTGGGTGCTGGCGGCGTTCGGTGCGCTGCTGATCGACCGGGACAAGTCACGCCGGCTGCTCGCCGAGCGCTGGGAACCGCTGAGCCGGTTGGGACCGAGCCTCGGGTTGCGCCCGTGGCGGCTGGTGGCCGGCGTGTGCCTGGGCATGGCTTGCGCGACGAAGTGGAGCGGGTTGTGGTTCGTTGTCGTCTTCGGCGTGATGACGGTGCTGTGGGACGTCGGCGCACGCAAGGCCGCGGGCGTACGACGACCGTGGCTCGGCGCCCTGGTCCGTGACGTGGGTCCGGCGTTCGCCTCGCTGGTGGTGGTCGCCTTCGCCGTCTACCTCGCCTCGTGGACCGGCTGGTTCCTCGGTGGCGACCATGCCTACAACCGGTACTGGGCCAGGGACCGTAGCGGCTCGAGCCTGGTGCCGGACGCCCTGTTGAGCCTGCTGCACTACCACCAGCAGGCATTCAGCTTCCATACGCACCTCGAGTCCTACCATCCGTACCGCAGCAACCCGTGGGGTTGGCTCGTGCTGGCCAGGCCGGTCTCGTACTACTACCAGGGTCCGAAGATGGGCGAGAACGGCTGCGACGTCGCCGCCTGCTCGCAGGCCATCACCGCTCTTGGCACGCCGGCCATCTGGTGGGCAGCGTGCCTGGCGCTGCCGGTGCTGCTGTTCCTGTGGGCGGCCCGGCGTGACTGGCGGGCCGGCGCGATCCTGGCCGGCGTTGCCGCCGGCTACCTGCCGTGGTTCTTCTTCCAGCAGCGCACGGTCTTCTCGTTCTACTCCGTCGCGTTCGTGCCGTTCCTGGCGTTGGCCATCGCCATGGTGCTGGGGCTGCTCATCGGTCCACGCGAGGCCTGGCAGCGACGGCAGTGGGGCGTCGCGGCCGCCGGGTCCTACCTGCTGCTGGCGGTGGCGAACTTCCTGTGGTTGTTGCCCGTCCTGTCGGCCCAGGTCATCCCGTACGCCGACTGGGCGCGGCGGATGTGGTGGAAGTCATGGATCTGACGCGACGTACGCGGTCAGCGGCGGGCTGACGCGCACGAGATGCAGGTGCGCGCGGCCGGCCGAGCCGCGAGCCGCTCGGACGCGATGCGCTCGCCACAGCTCTCGCAGATGCCGTAGGTACCGGCCTGCACTCGTTGGGTTGCCTCGTCGAGGTCCCCCAGCTGGGACCGGGCCTGTTCGAGCAGCGTCTCGAGCTGCGCGCGCTCGAACGCGATCGTCGCGCCCTCCGGGTCGTGCTCGTCGTCGGTCGCGACCGAGGTCGACGACTCCACGATGCGCGTCCAGTCGCGCTGCAACGCAGCGAGACGCTCTGCAGCGCCATCTCGCTCCGCTCGCAACAGTGCGCGCGCGGCGGCACCTTCGCGGGGGTCTGGCCGGTGGGGGGTCGGGGCGCTCATGCGTGGAGCCAACAGCATGAGGTCATGCCGTGTTCCGGGCGGTCAGTCGGTGAGCTCGGCGTCTTCCTGCTCGTCCTCGACCACCGTGGACTCCACCTGCGTGGCCTCCGCCTGGTCGGCGTCGAGGACCGGGTCCCCGTGTCGTTGGGTCGTCTGGCCGCGGTCAGCCGGCAGCTCTGGGGTCTCGGTCATGATCCGGGACTACCCACGGCACCGCCGATCATGCGGAGGCACCCGTGACCATCAGGTTTGACTGTCATGCCCACGGTCACCCTGGCCGGCATGCCCGAGATTCCACAGAAACGCCAGTCCATCCGCCCGCCCGTACGGCTGCTGCTCGTCGGGTTGGCTGCCCTGCTCGTGCTCGTGGTCGTCTGGATCGCCGTGTCCGTTGCGCTGAACCGGGGCTCTGACGACGGCTGCGCGCCCCAGACCAACAAGGGAGCGGTCTCCGACCGTTGTACTTAGGGCCTCGACGCGTCCGAGCACTCGATCGAGAGGAACAGCCACCGCCTGCACTCGTTCGGTTGAACCGCCGCTGCCGGGGAACCACCGGCATGGCTTGATCATGTCGGCGTCGGGACAGGAACCGCTCCCACCACCCGACGCCGGGTCTGGCCACCGCAACCGGTCCGAGTGGAGGAAGAACGATGCGCCTGCCCGAACCCTCTGGTCCGCTCAGCGCCGCGGCGATCCGGGTGCTGTCCGGGGCGTCGTGGCGGCCCCGTGACCTCGTCCGTTTCGCGCGAGACGTCGATTCGGTGGATACGCCTCTGACAGACGCGGACCTGCAGCTTGCGTTGGCATGCTGCTACGAGATGCACTACCGAGGCTTCGAGGATGCCGATGAGCGGCTGGAGTGGTCCCCGGAGCTGGCCGGCGTCGTGGCAGCCCTGGAGTGCCGGTTCGAAGCTGCGCTGCGCGAGATCGTGTCTCGTCGCCCTACCGGGTTGCCGGTGGACCAGGGGCTAAGAGCCGTCACCGACGACGAGCGTGGGCCGTCGCTGTCCGCCTTCCTCATGCGCCACGCCGATGCCGACCAGTTCAGGGACTTCCTGGTGCAGCGGTCGATCTATCACCTCAAGGAGGCCGACCCTCACACCTGGCAGATTCCACGTCTGGGCGGTCCCGCGAAGGCGGCGCTCGTCGAGATCCAGATGGACGAGTACGGCGGCGGCCGGTTGGCGGGAATGCACGCGACTCTCTTCGCCCAGACGATGCGGGCGCTCGGACTCGACGATGCATACGGCGCCTATTGGCCGGCCGCACTTCCCGAAACTCATGCCGCCGTCAACCTGATGACGATGTTGGGCATCCACCGCCGCCATAGAGGCGCCTCGCTCGGGCATCTCGCCGCGCTGGAGATGACCTCGACCCAGCCCAATCGCCGATATGGCAACGGGCTCCGGCGACTTGGTTTCGACGACAGGGCGACAGCGTTCTTTGACGAGCACGTGGAAGCCGACGCCGTGCACGAGCAGATCGCTGCTGTCGACATGTGCGGTGCTGTCGTTGCAGCGGAGCCCCGGCTCGAGCAGGACGTGCTGTGGGGCGCCGCGTGCTGCCTCGCCGTCGACGCGGCGGCGGCCCAGGCGCTGCTTCACACCTGGGACGCCGTAGAGCCCGCCGGAGCCGCGTGATGAACGATGTGGACTACGTGCTGCCGGTGAAATGGAGTCCGCAACAGCATCTGCTCGAAGCCGCCGAGCTGACCGAGTATCTGCAATGGCTGTCCGGCCACGTCCGGGTCATCGTCGTCGACGGGTCAGGGCCCGAGTTGTTCCGCCGCCACCGCGAGCTGTGGGGCGAGTGGGTCACACACGTGGCGCCTGACCCATCTCCCTTCCTCAACGGAAAGGTCACCGGTGTTCACACCGGCATGCGGCATGCGACGGCGGAGGCGGTGGTCATCGCAGACGATGATGTGCGCTACGACGCAACCTCCCTGCGACGAACTGTCGATCTGCTGCGCGATGCAGATCTGGTGGGGCCGCAGAACGTCTTCGATCCCATGCCGTGGCATGCCGCTTGGGACAGCGCCCGATCGTTGTTGAACCGTGCGTTCTCCGCGGACTATCCAGGAACTTTTGCCGTCCGCCGTTCCACCTTCGTGCGCATGGGCGGCTACGACGGCGACGTACTGTTCGAGAACCTCGAGCTGATGCGGACCGTGCGCGCGCATGGCGGCACCGTCGTCCGACCTCGCGACCTCTATGTCCTCCGCCACCCACCGACGGTGGACAGATTCCTGTCCCAACGCGTCCGGCAGGCGTTCGATGACGTCGCCCAGCCATGGCGGCTGGCCATGTTCCTGCCTGTGCTGCCCGGTGTGGCCAGCGGCCGCATCGGTCGACGAGTGACTGCTGTCGCCCTGGCCGGCTCAGTCCTCGTCGCCGAGGTCGGGCGGCGGCGCGCAGGTGGCGCCGGCTGGTATCCGCCGCACACCTCGTTGCTGGCTCCGGCCTGGCTCGCCGAACGCTCCGTCTGTTCCTGGGTCGCTGTGGCGCAACGAACGCTACTCGGCGGCGTCCACTACGCGGGGCGTCGGCTCGGCACCGCCGCTCACAGCAACGCCTACCTCCGGCGCGAAGCGGCGACGCGGCGGCCGCTCGTCACCCCCCGCGGCCTTGAACCCCGCGCGGTGCGAGCCGTCACAGAACGGCTTGAGCGCCGACCGACCGCAGCGGCAGAGGGCGACCGTACG
>JAVEDJ010000064.1 GCA_030841025.1 Actinomycetota bacterium | reverse complement strand
CCGCCGCCGCGCTGCGCGCCGAGGGCTACGACGTCGTCGAGGACTTCCGGTCGTTCGGAGCAGACGACTTCGCGCACTACAGCGAGCGGCTGCCGACCCTGATGATGTTCGTCGGCGTGGACGGTGGTGCCGGCCTGCACGACCCGCGGTTCCTGCCGCCGGAGGACGCCGTCGACCGCGTCGCCGATGCTCTCCTTGCGGGGTACGTCGCCGCGGTGACCGAGCCCTGAGCGGTCAGCTGCCGGCAGCAGCGGCCGCCGCGGTGGTGCCGGCGCGGGCGTGCTCGTCGAGCTCATCCGCCTCGGCGATGAGCTCGTGCCGGTGGATGAAGGTGCCACCGAAGGACTGGAGGATCGCGGTGATCGGCAGGGCGAGCAGAGCGCCGACGGGACCCAGCACCGCCGTACCGGCGATCACCACACCGAAGCCGACCGCGGGGTGGATGTTCATCGTGCGAGCGCTCAGCCGCGGTGAGATGACGTAGTTCTCGATCTGCTGGTAGACGACAATGACGACGAGCACGAGGACGGTCGGGCGCAGTCCGTCGGGGAGCGCGACGAGCACGGGAAGGACCCCGGCGATGTAAGTGCCCACAGTCGGGACGAACTGCGAGACCACGCCGACCCACAGACCCAGTGCCAGCGCGTTCGGCAGGCCGATCACCATGAATGCCACCGTGTGCACGGCCGTCGACAGCACCGCGAGGACGATGCGGTAGTTGAAGTACGCCGCCGTCCGGTCGATGGCGATGTCTGCCAGGCGCAGGAGCTCCCGCTGCCGGTGGGGCGGCAGGAAGGTGCACAGCCACTGACGCAGCCGCGGCCCGTCCACGGCGAAGTAGTAGGTGAACATCGCGACCGCCAGGAGCTGGAAGGCCAACCCCACGACGGAGGCACAGACGCCGACCACGTTGCCGGCAACCTGCTTGCCGAGCGACGCGAGCGGGCTGTTCGGCCCAGCCAGTCGGGCAGCAACCTCGCTGCTCGACAGGTCGGTGCCGAACCGCTCGTCGACGAGCCGGGCAGCCTCCTGGGTGAACCCGGGCAGCGCCTCGACAAGAGAGCGCACCTGCCCGACCAGCAGCCGGCCCATCACCGTCACGAAGGCCGCCAGCACGACGAGCAGGCCGACGAACACCAGTCCGGTCGCCCGGCTGCGACGCCAACCGCGTGCGGCGAGCCGGTTGACGAGCGGCTCCATCGCGCAGGCGATGAAGAAGCTGACGAGCACCAGGATCAGCAGACCGCGCAACCGGCCCAGCACGTCGAGCGCGATCAGCACCCCCAGCACCACGACCGTCACCGTCAGCGCCGCGCGGGCCAGCCAGGGGGGCGGGCTCGCTTGCCATGCCGTGGGCGCGACGCCGGGGTCCGGCGTACCCCGTCGGCGCCCGGCGAGGCGCCTGCCCGCCCATCCCACCGCGCCACGACGGCGGGGCCTGCTGGTTGTCATGTCCCAGGTCATTCCCTCACTGTTGCAGTCCCGAAGATCCGCGCGTCACCGCTTTCCGCCACGCCCCCAGCCGCCGCGCCCCGGCTCAGTGGGCCCTGCTACGGCCGGGCCTGACAGGCTGGGGTCGATGACCGACCAGCCGAGCGACTTCGCGCAGGACGCGCCGCTGCTGCAGGCGTGGGCGCGGTTCGAGGCCGGCGACTCGACGCCGTTCACCATCCCCGGCCACCACCGCCGCGCCGGCTGGCTGTCCGACGTGCTGGGTCGGCTGCTGCAGGGCGACGTCCCCCTGTTCGGCGGCCTGGCCGACATCAAGACGGCCGACGCTACGCTCGCGGCCGCGGAACGCTTGGGCGCGCGGCTGTGGGGCGCCGACTGGTGTCGCTACTCCACCGGGGGCTCGACGCATGCCAACCAGGTCGTCGCCCTGGCGGTCGGGCGACCGGGTGACACGGTGCTGGTGTCACGGGCGGCCCACCGCAGCACGCTGTCGGGACTGGTGCTCGCGGGCCTGCGGCCGGTGTGGCTGCCCGCAGAGCTCGATGAACGCTTCGGCATACCGACGGGGGTCTCGGTGGCCACGGTCGAGCAGGCGCTCACCGAGAACCCCAGCGCCGTCGCACTGTTCTGCGTCGAGCCCGGTTACCTCGGCACGCTGTCCGACCTGCCGGCCATCGTCGCGCTGGCGCGGCAACGCGGCGTCCCCGTGGTGGTCGACCAGGCCTGGGGCGCGCATCTCGGCTTCCACCCCGCCTATCCGCCGCACGCTCTCGCCATGGGAGCCGACGCGATGGTCCTCAGCGCACACAAGACGCTCCCGGCCTACTCCCAGGCCTCGATCATCGCCGCTTCCACGCAACGCCTGGACGCCGACCGCCTCGACCGGGCCTTCGAGGCATCGGCGACGACCAGCCCCGCAGGCTCCGTACATGCCAGCACCGACGCGTCTCGCGCGCTGCTCGCCAGCCCCCTGGCGCACGAGCTGCTCGACCGCCTCGCGCACGTGACCGCCGACGCGCGACAGCGACTGCGGGCGGAGATCCCTGGCTTGCGAACGCCCGGACCAGAGGACTTCGCGCCGGGCCGCTACGACCCGGCCAAGCTGGTCCTGCAGCTGGACGGCTGCGGGCTCGACGGCAACGAGCTCGAGCGGGCCCTCATCGACGCTGGGATGCCGGTCGAGCTCGCCGACCGCGACACCGTCGTACCGATCGTGACGATGCTCGACGACGACGTGACGGTGTCCGCCCTCGTCGATCGTGTCGTCGACGCCG
>JAVEDJ010000004.1 GCA_030841025.1 Actinomycetota bacterium | reverse complement strand
CTCAGCATGTCTCGTGCCAGCGACCGCGCCGCGTCGGAGACGACGGCGTCCTCGGCGAGCAGCGAGAGGAGCGCGGCGTCCCGGACTGCGGCCTTTGCCAGGATCGTCGCGACCCCGTCGAGTCGCTTCACCTGCTCGCCGCGGCGGCTCTCGTTCGTGCTCTGGTCCGCCTGAACCCGGGCACGCTCGTCGCGCACCAGCAGTGCGACGGCCTGGAACTTCGTGCGCACTGACGGCCTCACGGCTCCGCGCTGCGCGGCTGCCTCGACCTCGCGCACGGCGCGCGCAAGCACCGGGATGATGCCGTCATTGTCGCGGTCGCGGGCACGTCGCTGGTTGCGAGGTGCACTACGGCGAGCGCCCGATTCGCGCTGGCCACGTGGAGCCACTGACCCCTCCTTCGGAGTGCGCGGCACGCTCGCCGCAATGGAACGATGTACCGGACGCAGTCGAGCGGCCGGGGCGATGGACGTCGAGCGGAGCAGGCCGTGGGTGGCTGCTCCGAGACGGGAGCCGGTCTCCAGCATCTGCAAGAGATCGACGCGCCGGGGCCTGACGGCCTGCCCAAGGCGGGACGCTGCGACTGCGTCGATGGTCGGGGCACCATCCGCACAGAGAAACATCGCTCGACCGGCCCATTGCCCAGGTCGGTACTGAACCCATGATAGCGCGCTGGTCGCCGGATTCAGGGCAGGAGCTCGACCGCAATGTCGGTCGGCGTGAGAGCGGCGCCGTTGATCGGCACCAGGTCTTGCGGGCAGGCCGACACGACGACCACCACGTCGACCAGCGCCTCAAGGGTGACCGAGTCACCGCGTCCCGCGACCGATGGAGCGAGCTCGAGACGGCCGTCGGCGGCGACGGGGACGCGCATGAAGAGGTTCAGGGGCGAGGGGACGGCCGGCACGGCGCCGCCCAAAAAGGACACGGCGGCCCGGAAGTTCTCGACGCAGTTGCGGTGTGCTCCGACGTGGCCGAGCTGGTCGTAGCGCGCCTGGTCGCAGGCGGCGATCAGGGTGTCGTGCACGCCGGGGCTGGTGTCCTCGAGCAGCGCGAGGACCGGTCGGCGCCGGTTGCTGTAGAGCAGGTCACCGGCATGCGGGGAGACCTTCGACAGCATGCCGCGCGTGTGCTCCATCGAGAGCCACTCGCCGGGATCGGCGGGGACGAGCGCCCAGGTGTCGACGACCTGGCTGCCCTCCACCGTGGTCACCCGCAGCTGTCTTCCCTGCGGCAGGGGAAAAGCCCCGCCGTGGCCGGCCGTGATCGTCGTGGTCTGCAGCGCGGTGGTCACCGCGGCACCGTACTGCCCACATCGACGAGTCCCGGGTCCGCCCTCCGAATGCGAGCAGTGCCTTTCGCCCGGCGGCACCAGACATGGGATGGCGAAGCGGGAGCAGGCCTCGAGCGTAAGCCGGGTTGAGCCGACCGGAGACGAGTCGAGGAGTGAGCCGGTGGCGACGCGGACACCCAAGCCGTCACGGTGGCCGTTCTCCACCGTCTTGGATCTGCGCATGGGCCACTCGAGCACGCCGGCTCGGCGGCGGGCTGGTCGTGCTCCAGGCGGTCGCCACCTGCGCGGCGCGACCCAACGGGGACGCACGGTCAACGTGCGGGCGCGAGCGGATGCGAGGCGGCCACCGTGGCCGTCTCTGCCATCGGGTCTGTGCGGTATGCCTCACGCATGACCCCCAGTGCCCAGGTCCTGGTCCTCGCCTCCGCCTATGCGACCTGCGCGGGCTCGTCCCGCACTCCGCCACCATCAGCTCTCGTCAAGCTGGTGCCGGCGCAGCCAGCGCCCAGCTCGGACAACGGCCAGCAACAATCCGCGTGCGCACGCCGCGGCCAAGCGTCACCATGCGAGTCGACCCGGCCGGCCTCCGTACGCTCCCCCGCCGCTGCAAGGGCAGCTACCCGCTAACCCCCGGACGTGAGCTCACCTCTCGCTCCTCCCTGCCTGAGCCGGTCCCACAACGGGCTTCGCAAGGGATTGCACGAAGTCGCAGGTGGTGAGAGTTTTGCGGGATGGCGGGACGCTTGCTCTTGTGCGCGACGGACAAGTCCCGTCGTAGCCCGGGCTAGGCGCCGTGGCGGCCCCAGAAGCGCAAGCACATGGTCGGGGGCTCGTGCACGAGATCGTCCTGGCGCTGGCTGCGGGCATCGCCGGTTTCGCCGCCACCGCGCTGGTCGCCACTCTGGCTCGCTCCCGCGTTCCGGAGGCGCTCTTCGCGGTCCTTCTCCTGGTCGTCGTCGTCGTGCTCGCCCGAGGCCCCGGAATCCTGTTCGCGCTGCCTGTCGGCGTGGCCAGCGTCCTGGCTTTGGACTGGTACCTGCTGCGGCCGCTACGCGTCCTGGACGCGAACACCGTGCTCGTGCTCGGCACGTTCCTGGTGATGTCGGTCATCGTCGCTGTGGCCACGAGCCGTGCCACTCGGCGCGCAATCTCCTCCGAGCGTGCCCGCGGCGAACTCGCGGCTGAGCAGGGAGCGTTGCGCCGCGTGGCGACTCTGGTGGCCCGGCAGACGCGGCCGCAGGAGGTGTTCGCCGCGGTCACCGCGGAGGTCGGGCGGGTGCTGTCCGCCGACCTCACGACCACGAGCCGGTACGACGCCGGCGGCACCGCCACGGTCGTCGGAACATGGTCGAAGACTGCCGCGATGCCGATCCCGCTGGGCCTTCGGTTGGAACGCGGAGGGCGGAACATACACACGCTGGTGCTCCGAACCGGCCGGCCGGCACGGATCGACGACTACGCCGACGCCTTCGCCCCGACCGGAGGTACCGCTCGTGGCCTGGGTCTGCGCTCATCGGTCGGCGCGCCGGTCAGCGTCGATGGCCGGCTGTGGGGGTTCATGAGCGCCATGTCCACCGGCGCGGAGCCTCTGCCGGCGGACGCCGAGGCCCGGCTGGCCGACTTCACCGAACTGGTCGCCACCGCAATCGCGAACGCCGAGGCCCAGGCGGCGCTGACCGCGTCGCGGGCTCGGATCGTGGCCGCAGCCGACACCACCCGACGCCACATCGAACGCGATCTGCACGATGCCGCCCAGCAACGCCTGGTCTCCCTCGCCCTGCGCGTACGGACCACGATGCGGGATTCGGTGCCGTCCGGGGCCGACGAGCTCACCGCGCAGCTGGACGGGGTCGCCGCCGAGATCGTCGGCGTAGTGGACGAACTGCGCGAGCTCGCCCGTGGCCTGCACCCCGCCGCTCTCGCCGAGGGTGGGCTTCGCCCGGCGCTGAAGACGCTGGCCCGCCGTTGCGCGGTCCCCGTCCGCCTCGACGTCGATGTCACCGGGCGGCTGCCCGAGCCGATCGAGCTCGCCGCCTACTACGTGGTCGCCGAGACGCTCACGAACACGGTCAAGCACGCGAACGCCACCGTCATCGACGTCCAGGCGGCCGCCAGCGACGGCGTCCTGCAGGTCCAGGTACGCGACGACGGGCAGGGTGGCGCCGACCCGACCCGCGGGTCCGGCCTTATCGGCCTCACCGACCGGGTCGAGGCACTCGGCGGCCGACTCACCTTCAACAGCCCGCCCGGAGCTGGCACCGCCATGCAGGTCGTGCTCCCGCTCACCAGTCCCAATGGCCTCGGGCCGACTGCCGCAGTCACCGGCCCACCGGACGCGCCCGACGCCGGTCGAGCGATCGAATCCGAGCGGCCCGGCGCTTGAGGCCGGCGGCGTACGCAGCATGGCGTGCTGCCCCACTCAGGTCTCTGGCCGCGGCCATGGCATGGCCGCCCGCCGTGCGAGCCTGGGACATCGTGATCTCACCACGCGCCCAGGCGCGGGCCTGCTCGATCGCCGGTCGCGCTCGCCGGTCTCCCGGCCGAGCCGACTCGAACCGGTCGAGGACGTGCTCGGCGCACGATGCGGCCCACAGGGCGAGGAGCCGGTGATCCGAATCGCTGAGGGTCCCGCCGCGGCGGATCGTCACGAGACGAGGGTCGCGGACTTTCGGGAGGATCACAGCCAGCACCCTTAGAACGAGTTCCCCCGCGATGGAAACGGTGATGTGGTGCCAACCCGCCCGATCGCCGTCCGGGCAAGATAGCGGCATGGAACGTGTGCTTGGAATCGGTGGGTACTTCATCCGCGCCGCCGACCCGGCGGCCCTGAGCGCGTGGTATCGCGATTGCCTGGGCCTGGATGCCGATGAGAACGGACTGTGGCACCAGGAAGCCGGGCCCACGGTGTTCGCGACGTTCGAGTCCGGGACCGACTACTTCGGGTCCCGCACCCAGCAGACCATGCTCAACTTCCGGGTCCGCGACTTGGATGCGATGCTCGCGCAGTTGCGCGCCAAGGGGGCGGACGTGTCCGAAGAAGCGCAGGAGATGAAGGGTGTCGGTCGATTCGGCTGGGTCACCGATCCTGCGGGCAGTCGGGTCGAGCTCTGGCAGCCGGCCTGAACGCGTCTTCACGCCAGCGCGTTGAGAGAGCGTCGACGAAGGCGCGTCAGTGGTGGCGGCCGTGCCGGCCGAGGGTCTCCACGGGGTCGCGCGAGGGCGGGTCCACTGCGGCACGGGCCGGCTGGTCGGGCCCCAGGTGGCGACGCCATCGGCGTCCGAGCGCCAGTACCAGCAGGCCTGGCGGCCACGGACGGGTGCCCCTCGCGGACATCGCCGATCACGGGCCAGCCCTCGGGGTTGTCCTCCCACGCCT
>JAVEDJ010000433.1 GCA_030841025.1 Actinomycetota bacterium | reverse complement strand
GCTGCCGCAGCGCCGGCACACGATGTGGTGGTGGTTGTCGCCCACGCGCAGCTCGAACAGCGCGGCACTGCCGGCCGGCTCCACCCGGCGGACCAGTCCGGCATCGGCGAGCGCGCGCAGCACGTCGTACACGGCCTGGACGGAGACCGCGCCGATGTCGCCGCGGGACCGCCCCGACCAAGTGGTGTACGTCGGTGTGCGGCGCCTCCTGGAGCGCCCGCAGGACGGCCAGCCGAGGTCGGGTGACCCGCATCCCCCGCTCACGCAGCAGCGCGGGGGGATCGGGAGTGTTCGGCACGGCACCGACACTAGTGCAGATCTGGAATGAGTCAAGTTTGGGTACGCCGGCGAGTCCACCCCCCGGGGTGGGTCAGCGCGGGGCCTCCAGCGAGCCACCAGCGAGCCGCTCGACCTGGGCGCGGTCGGCCACCCAGGTGACCGGGCCGGACGGGTCGACCACGAGGAAGGCGCAGTCCTCGGTCAGCGCACCCAGGGCCGCCCGGCGGCACGGCACGGGCACCGGCCGCGCCCGTGGGTCCCACGCCGCCAGGGCGGCCACCGAGGTGAAGGCCGGCAGGGCGCGGCGGCCGTCGGTGCCGATCATGACCGGCAGTGCCATCTCGACCGTCCCGTCTCCGACCCGCCCGTCGGCGCGGCCTCCCGTCTCGGCCGGCACTGCGGTCACCGGCACGATCAGCCGGGCGGCGGCGACCGCCGACATGACGCTGTCGTCGTCTCCCGCGCCGGAGCCGTAGGCGTCCAGCACGGCCGCAAGGACGGGGTCGGCTGCCCCGTCGTCACCGGCGAAACCGGGATCGGGAAGCGGCTTCAACGACACGGCGGCAGCCTAACGAGCGCATGCTGGCGCCGTGGCCCGAGCGGTGCCCGACACCTTCCGCGACCGGCGTGACGCCGGCCGACGCGTCGGCGTACGCCTGCTGGAGCTCGGGATCGGACCGCGGTCGGTCGTGCTAGGGCTCCCCCGCGGCGGGGTGCCGATCGCCGCCGAGGCGGCCCGCGCGCTGGACGGTGAGCTGGACGTCTTCGTCGCCCGCAAGATCGCGCACCCGCGGCGGCCGGAGCTGGCGCTCGGCGCGCTCGCCGAGGGTGGCGAACCCGTGTGGGACGACGGGCTGCTGCGCCGCGTCGGCCTGTCCACGGCCGACCTGGCCGACGTGGTGGAGGTCGAACGCGGCGAGATCGGCCGGCGGGTCACGTCGTACCGCGGCGACCGCGCGCTCCCGGACGTGCAGGGCCGCGTCGTCGTACTGGTGGACGACGGGGTGGCGACCGGCGCCACCGCACGCGCCGCACTGCGCGCGCTGCGCCGACGGGAGCCGAGCCGCCTGGTCCTGGCCGTCCCGGTCGCCTCCCCCGACGCGTTGCGGTCGCTCGCCGCCGATGCCGACGAGGCGATCAGCGTGCTCGCGCCGGACGGCTTCGGCGCGGTGGGCTCCTGGTACGACGACTTCGAGCAGCTGTCCGACGAAGATGTGCGGCGTGCGTTGGCCGAGGGCTAGCGCGATCAGGCGCCGTGGTCGACGATGGCGATGACCGGACCGCCGCCCGAGGGGCCCTGGTGCACCGCGGCGACGGACACGAACACGGCCGGGTCGCCGGTCACAGATGCGACGACGCCGCCCACGCAGGACTTGATCTGGCGGTGCCAGTGCACGTCCGAGTCGTCCAGCATGATGTTGCGCCGGTCGCGCACGCGTCCGGTCGGGTCGGCCTCGCACTTGCAGAACACGTTGACCACCCGGCCCTTGAGGTCGCTCGGGTGCGGGCGCTCGGGCAGGTCGAGCCCGGCGCTGCGGATCGACTCCCAGACACCGTCGGCGTCCAGGGCGTCCTTCATGACGCTGTGCCCGATCTGGTGCCGTCCGCCTATGCCCCGGACGTTGCCGAGCACGACGATCTGGGCCTGGTCGAGCTCGACGCCGGACGAGCAGGATGCGACGGCGCTGAACAACGAGAGGTCCTTGTGGATCTGCTCCGCGGTCGGCATCTCGATCTCCCCGAGCGCGACCGCGACACCGAGGGCGGTGGTCGAGTTGGACACGTCCATCGACTTGAGGGTGTCCTCGGTCCAGACCTCGTGCCCGCGACGCTTGGCGTCGGTGATGGTCTCCAGGGTCAGCAGCGGCGTCTTGGTCTGCACGTAGTGCACGTCGGCGGGGTCGGTGATGCCGGCGCGCTCCATCGCGATCCGTACGCCGGCGGCGACCTTCTCGACCATCGGCGGGCGGCCGATGTCCTCGGGGAAGATCTGCTCGCTCATCGCGTAGCCGACCGAGAGCCGCGGCTCGTCGGTCTGCTCGACGCTGTCGCGGGCAACCGTGGCGAACACCGTGGCGTGCGGTGAGATCACCCCGTCGGTGCCGCCGGACCAGACGATGGGGATCTGCTTGATGTCCGCCATCGGCCGGGTGCCCTTGGCCTCGAGCACCTCGCGGAACGCACGGTCGGCGATGATCCGCGTGTAGTCGTTGACACCGCCGTTGCCCTCGGTCTTGCCGATGACTGCGATGACGCGGTCGGCCTCGATCAGGCCCTTGTCGATCAGGTCGGCAAGTCCCGAGGCGTCCGAGACGCTCTCGAGGGGGACCTTGTGCACCGCGATGGGCTCAGGCGTGTCCGGCATGGTGGGGCTCTCCTTCGTCGACATGTCAGGTGTTCTCGATGACGGTGCCGGCGGGCGTGTCCGGCGTGGTGTCGCGGGGCGTGACCGCGTCCGCGATGCGGTGCAGCGAGGTGATCACCGAACGGGTGCCGCCCTGTTCGACGAAGCGCACGGCAGCCTCGACCTTGGGCCCCATGCTGCCGCTGGCGAACTGCCCCTCGGCGATGTGGGCGCGCATGTCCTCGGTGGTGACGCGCCCGATCGGGCGGGCAGTGCCCGTGCCGTAGTCGAGCATCGCGTTGTCGACGTCGGTCGCGATGACCAGCACGTCGGCGCCGATCTCGCGGGCGAGCAGCGCGGCCGCCAGGTCCTTGTCGATGACTGCCTCGACACCGTGCAGGGTGCCGTCGTCGTCGCGGACGACCGGGATGCCGCCACCCCCTGCTCCCACGACGACGAAGCCGGCCTCGCCGAGCGCGCGCATCGCCGGCGCGTCGAGGATCTCGAGCGGCTCGGGCGAGGCGACGACCCGCCGCCAGCCCTTGTCGCCGCGGTCCTGCCAGGTCTGCCCGTGCTCGATGAGCGTGCCGGCCTCGTCCTTGCTCAGGTAGCGGCCGATCGGCTTGGTCGGCGTGCGGAAGCCGGGGTCCTCGCCGT
>JAVEDJ010000404.1 GCA_030841025.1 Actinomycetota bacterium | reverse complement strand
TACGGCATCTCCTTGCCGAACTCCGTCTGCCGCGTGTTCCAGATCGCGACATGGGACAGCCGGGTGAACAGGTCGTCGTTGACGTAGGCGATCAGTCCGCCCTGCTGGAAGTTGCGGACAGTGTCGGCGCCCAGGTCGATCGTCAGCTTCGTCTCGACCGTCCAGTCACCTTGGGGCGCGTCGCGCAGCAGCACCGAGGCGTCGTTGCCGGTGCCGGTGAGGTCCGCTGGCTGCGTGGGCCACCGCAGCGACCCGCCTGCCACCTGCGCATCTGCGCGCGGTCGGACCCACTGCCAGCCGCTGCCGAGGGCGGTGCCGTCGAACTCGTCGCTCGCCGCGGGAAGGGGTCGTCGTGGTACGTCGTCGCGGACCTTCGTCGTGAGTGGTCGGTGGGCGCGCAGCACGCTGAGGTTGTCGACGTCCACCCCGGCGCCCTCGGCCAAGGCGCCTGCCCGCCGGCCGTTGGACGGGTCACGGCGGCGCAGCGACAACGACGCGAGCGGGTCGGCCAACCGTGCGTGCGTCAGCGTCGCCTCGATGGTGTCGCCACGCAGCTCGAGGCTGAGGGAGTGCCAGGCGTCGGCGACGAAGTTCGCGGGCAGGTCGGTGACGGCGCCGGCGATGGTGCGCCCCCTCGTGCGCTCGGTGAGGCGCACGGTGCCCGCGTCCGGGTCGACGACCACCTGAGCGCCGGACCGCTTGTCGCCCGCGACCAGCCCGTACGCCGTGCCGTCGGACCGGAGATCGGCCTCGACCCGCACCTCGCGACCGGAGACGGCGGCCGTCACCGTGCCCGCCCGCTCGGAGTGCTGGTAGCTCCCCGACTGCTCCTCGGTCGCCGTGCTCCAGCTGCCGGTCGTCTGTGTGCGCCCGGTCCCGGCGGTCACGGGGCCCTGCTCGCGTCCCTCGCTCGGGCCGCGACCGCCCCGGACCTCGGGCCAGCCGTCGATCCAGTCCAGCCGGTCGAGGAGCATGGGCCGCTCGTTGATGCCGCTCGTGCCGTCCAGAAACGGATCGGCGGGGTCGATCGCGTGGTAGGCGATCCACTGCTGACCGGACAGGTCGGTGACCACCGCGTTGTGTCCCGCACCGATCCACCGGTTGCCGTTCTGCACGAGCGTCGGCGTACCGCCGGCCCGTGAGGCGGTCAGCGGAGTCCCTTCGCGGTCCACATAGGGGCCACGCAGGTCGCGTGAGCGGCCGACCTGCACGCTGTAGCCGGTCGTGGGGCCGGCGCAGCAGTTGGCGGTGGAGGCGAACAGGTACCAGTAGCCGCCATGCCGGACGACGTACGCGCCCTCGAACTTGTTGTCGATCGCGACCATGGTGGGATCACCGACGGCCTTCGACCCGTCGTCGGTCAGCCGAGTGACGAAGATGCCGCCGTAGTAGGACCCGTAGAACAGCCACTGGCTGCCGTCGCTGTCCGTGACCGCACTCGGGTCGAAGGTCCAGCGGAAGTCGTTCCCGCCACCGTTGCCCGGCCGCGGTCCGACGACCGGCGCGCCGCTGTCCTTCCACGGGCCGGCAGGTGTGGGCGCGGTCGCCATGCCGACGGCGTTGTCGTCCGGCTCCGGGGTGACGGTGGTGCGGGTGACGACGTAGTACATGCGGTACTCGCCGTCGACATAGCGGATGTCGGGCGCCCAGATCGATGCGTCGGGTGCCGCCCAGCTCGGCAGGTTGCCGTCCCCGAACGCGTCGCCGACATGAGTCCAGTCGACCAGGTCGGTCGAGCGCACGATCGGGATGCGGTGCGCGGTGTGCTCGCCCTCGCGCAGGGGGTCGGACGTGCCGTAGGAGTACCAGTAACCGTCCTTGCCGCGGATGACGGAAGGGTCGGCGAAGGTGTCGGCGAAGTCACGGCTGACCGGGTTGCTGTACGACGGCGCCGACGTCGCACGAGCCTGGCCCGAGCCGGGCCAGAGGGTGACGGCCAGGACTGCCGCCAGCAGTGACGCGAACAGTCCGGTGGCGCGAGAGCGTCGCACAGTCGTCTCCATGGGTCAGCGGCTCGCCGGCTGCAGTCGGATAGCGGTCCACGAGACGGGCGGCAGGCGCAGGACGAGCTGCTCGCCGTCGATCGATGCGTCCTCGCCGGCGCGCGCCCGCACGCGGTCGGGCTGCTCCTTGCTGTTGGTGGCCGAGAGGTCGTCGTCGCTGAGCACCAGGTGCTCGGCGATCCGTAGGTCACCGTGGCGGGCCGCCAGCGGCCGGAGGTCGATCTGCAGGGGGAGCGCCTCGTCCTGGCCCCGGTGCACCGCGAGGATCACCGTCTCCCCGGACTCCTCGTCGTAGGTGGCCGTGGCATCCAGCGCAGCCACGGCGCCGTACTTGCCGGTGTCGCACAGGGGGCTGCTCGGCTCGACACGCAGGACCTGTCCGCGGGCGAGCCGGGCGGTGTGCGCGAAGGGGTGGTAGATCGTCTGGCGCCAGGCCGGCCCGCCGGGCTCCGTGCGGATCGGGGCGATGATGTTCACCAACTGCGCCTGACAGGCGACACCGACCCGGTCGGCGTGGCGCAGCAGCGTGATGAGCAGGCTGCCGACGACGACGGCGTCGGCCACGTTGAACTCGTCCTCGATGAGGTCCCGCGCGAACGTCCACTCGAGGCTCTGCTGGCCCACGAACTTGGACTGGTACCAGACGTTCCACTCGTCGAAGGACAGCTTGAGCTTCTTCGGGCTGCGGCGCTTCGCGCCGACGTGGTCGGCGGTGGCCACGACGGCGTTGATGAAGCCGTCCATGTCGACGGAGGAAGCCAGGAAGCTGGCGAGGTCGCCCTCGGTCTCCTCGTAGTAGTCGTGCAAGGAGATGTAGTCGACCTGGTCGTAGGTGTGCTCCAGGACCTCTGCCTCCCAGGTGCCGAACGTCGGCATCCGGCTGTTCGAGCTGCCGACCGCGACGAGCTCGATGGCACCGTCGACCATGCGCATCGCCTTGGCGGTCTCGGCAGCGAGCCGGCCGTACTCGTACGGCGTCTTCTGACCCATCTGCCACGGCCCGTCGAGCTCGTTGCCCAGGCACCAGAGCTTGATGTCGTGCGGTTCCTTGGCGCCGTGCGAGCGACGCAGGTCCGACCAGTAGGTGCCTTCGGGATGGTTGCAGTACTCGATGAGGTCGACCGCCTCCTGCACTCCGCGGGTCCCGAGGTTGACCGCCATCATCGGCTCGACGCCGACTCTGCCGGCCCACTCCATGAACTCGTTGACGCCGACCTCGTTGGGTTCGATGCCGCGCCACGCGAGGTCGAGACGCGTCGGCCGCTCGTCGCGGGGGCCGACGCCGTCCTCCCAGCGATAGCTGGAGACGAAGTTGCCGCCGGGGTAGCGCACGACGCTGACGCCCAGGTCGCGGGTCAGGTCCAGCACGTCGCGGCGGAAGCCCTGCGCGTCGGCAGTGGGATGCTCGGGTTCATAGATGCCCGTGTAGACACACCGGCCCATGTGCTCGACGAAGGAGCCGAACAACCGGCGGTCGACCTCACCCACGACGAACGCCGGGTCCAGTGCAAACCTCGCCACGGCGTCGTTGCCGGCCGACTCGCTCACTGCACGGGTCCTCTCGATCGGAACGGGCCCTTTCTACGCCTCTGTTACAACGTTGTAAAGGGTGGATGTCCTAGTCGTGCCCGGACTGGGATCTCCGAACCGCGGGGCGATAGCCTCCCGCCATGCGAACCGCGGGGCGCGCCAGCCTGAGTGATGTGGCCGCGCTGGCCGGCGTGTCGGTCAAGACCGTGTCCAACGTCGTGAACCACTACGAGCACGTGTCGTCGGCCATGCGCGAGCGCGTGCAGCGTGCCCTGGACGAGCTCGACTACCGGCCGAACATGTCGGCGCGCCACTTGCGCGGCGGCCGCTCCGGCCTCATCGCACTGGCGGTTCCAGAGCTGGACGCGCCCTACTTCGCCGAGCTCTGCCGTCACGTCGTGCGCGCGGCGGAGCGGCGTGGGTGGACGGTGCTCATCGACCAGACCGACGGTATGCCCGAACGGGAGCGCCTGGTCATCGCAGGCATCCGGGCGCACCTCATCGACGGGGTCATTTTCAGCCCGCTGGCCTCGGGCGCTCCGGAGCTGGCCGTTCGCAGCGACTCGACGCCGATGGTCCTGCTGGGCGAACGAGTGAGCGGCGGGCCCATCGATCACGTCGGCATCGACAACGTGGCCGCCGCGCGGGCCGCCGTCGACCACCTGCTGTCCCTGGGGCGGGTCCGGGTGGCTGCCATCGGCAAGCAGCAACGACGTACGGCGGTGACCGCGCGGTTGCGTGCGCGCGGTTACATGTCGGCACTGCGAGGCCGCGGCCTCGCGAGCGACGCTGCACTCGTGATGCAGGTCGAGAGCTACCACCGCAGCGACGGCGCGACTGCGATGGCCGCGCTGCTGGCGCTGCCGAAACCTCCCGACGCCGTCTTCTGCTTCAACGACCTGCTCGCGCTCGGTGCGCTGCGCACGTTGCTGCAGGCGGGTGTTCGGGTGCCGGACGACGTCGCGCTCATCGGGTTCGACGACATCGAGGAGAGCCGGTACAGCACCCCCACGCTGAGCACGGTGCGGCCCGACAAGGCGAGCATCGCCGAGACGGCGGTGGCGCTGTTGGCGGCCCGGCTGGACGAGGGAGCCGACACGCCGCCCCGGGGAGTGACCGAGCCCTTCGAGCTGGTGCCGCGCGAGACGACCGGGCAACGCGCCGATCAGTAGTCGGTGTAGCAGCGGCCGCTGCCGAGCAGCTCGAGCCCTCGCAGGTCACCCGCACGGTAGGCCGCCACGGGATAGGCATTGGTGTCGTACATGACCTGGTAGGGGTCCTGGACGTGTCCGAGGCCGACGAGGTGACCGAGCTCGTGCAGCAGCACCGCACGGGCCTTGTTGTCGTCGCCGGTCCGCAGCTGTTGCGCCAGAGCTGGTGCGTTGAAGACGGCCAGGCCGCTGACGTAGCGCTGGTCGTCGCGGGAGTCGAGGCCGAAGGGTATCGGTCCGGCCCGACCCAAGGTGCTGTCGCTGACCATCGCGGACTCGCTCGGTGACGCCCAGGCCACCAGCACCGGTGCCCAGCGGTCGCCGTAGCGCTCGGGCAGGAACGCCGATCGTTGCCGGTCCGGTGCCTCGGTGGTCGAGCCGTCCTCCACGAACTGCAACCCGCTCGCCCGCGCCAGCTCCGCGAAGGCCCACCGCAGGAGCGCGCGACCGCCCTCCGGCTCACCCGTGGGCCGCACGACGTAGTGCACGGGTCGGCAGGCGTCCCAGGTGACGGGGGTCCCGTCGGCGTGCGACGTCAGGAACGCGTAGCCGCCCTCACCGGGTGGGGCGAGGGCCGGCACACCCAGCGGGGTGGGACGGGCGTTGATCGGGCGGGACGGTACGTCGACGCCGCGTCTCAGGCCGGGCGGCGCCACGGCATCGGCCACGGCGCTGCACGCGCTCAGCGCGCCCAGCAGCA
>JAVEDJ010000381.1 GCA_030841025.1 Actinomycetota bacterium | reverse complement strand
GACCGGCCTGCTCCGCCTCAGCGTCGGCTGCGAACACGTCGAAGACCTGTGGGCCGACATCAACAGCGCCCTTGTTGCGAGCGCAGGGCTTGGCGCCCGATAGCGCCAGAACTGCATCGGCGGTCCGGCACTCACGAACTGAACGGAAGTGCCGATCGCGAGCGGTCGCACTGGGAGTCCGTGTGGACTGCCATTGACCACGGTGCGCCATCCGGGCTAGTCCGGGTCAGAAGTCGTCATCGAACCCCACGGCGCCGCTGACACCGACCTGGTAGGCGGAGACTCGTCGCTCGAAGAAGTTGGACAGCTCCTGCACGTCCTGCAGCTCCATGAAGGCGAACGGGTTCTTCGATCCATAGAGGGGCTCGATCCCGAGCTGGCCCAATCGTCGGTCAGCGACGTGTTGCAGGTAGTCGCGCATGTCGGCCAGTGACATGCCCGAGACACCCTGCTCGAGCAGGTCCTCGGCGAAAGCCACCTCGCACTCGACGGCCTCGGCGAGCATCTCCTTCACCTGGGCGAACAGGTCGTCGTCGAACAGGTCGGGCTCCTCTGTCCGGACCGTGTCCACGACGTCGAAGGCGAAGGCCATGTGCATCGACTCGTCGCGAAACACCCAGTTCGTGCCCGAGGCCAGCCCGTTGAGCAGTCCGCGCGAGCGCAGGAAGTAGACGTAGGCGAAGGCACCGTAGAAGAACAGCCCTTCGATGCACGCGGCGAAGCAGATCAGGTTCAGGATGAACCGTCGGCGTTCGTCCGCCGTCGTGAGCTCTCGAAGCGCGAAGACGGAGTCGATCCACTTGTAGCAGAACTCCGCCTTGCGCTTGATCGACGGGATGTTCTCCACGGCCGCGAACGCGTCAGATCGTTGCCGTTCGTCGGGCACGTAGGTGTCGAGCAGCGTCAAGTAGAACTGGACGTGCACGGCTTCTTCGAAGAGCTGGCGGGAGAGATAGAGGCGGCCCTCCGGTGAGTTGACGTGCTGGTAGAGGTTGAGCACCAGGTTGTTGGCCACGATCGTGTCGCCGGTCGCAAAGAAGGCGACCAATCTGCTCACCAGGTGCTGCTCTGCCGGGGAGAGCTTCGCCAGGTCCTTGAGGTCGGAGTGCAGGTCGACTTCCTCGACCGTCCAGGTGTTCTTGATCGAATCGCGGAACCGGTCGTAGAAGTGCGGGTACCGCATCGGCCGCAGTGTCAGGTCCATCCCTGGGTCGAGCAGCATCTGCCGCGCTTGGGCCGTGGTTGTAGAGGCGGCGGAGAGGGTGTCGGTAGTGGTCACTGGCAGGCCTCGCATGTGTCGGGGTTCTCAAGGGAGCACGCGACCGCCACCGCGTCGGTGACGGGTACCGCCTCCGGCGCGACCGCTTGTGCGGTGACGGTGGCCTGCTGGATGCGGGTCGCGGGGCGCGACCTCAGGTAGTAGGTCGTCTTGAGCCCGGACTTCCAGGCGTGGAGGTACATCGATGACATCTTTCCGATGGACGGCGCCGCGAGAAACAGGTTCAGCGACTGGCTCTGGTCGATGTACGGCGAACGCGCGGCAGCCATGTCGATCAGAGCCCGCTGCGGCAGCTCCCACGCGGTTCGGTACAGCTCGCGGACCTCTGCCGGAAGGGCGCTGAGGCCGTTGACCGAGCCGTCGGCGCGTTTGATGGCATCGCGGACCTCATCCGTCCACAGCCCGCGCGACTTGAGCTCGCGCACCAGGGCAGTGTTGATCTGCAGGAACTCTCCCGACAGCGTCTCGCGCTTGAACAGGTTGGACACCTGCGGCTCGATGCACTCGAAACAGCCGGCGATCGCCGCGATCGTGGCGGTCGGCGCGATAGCGATCAGCAGCGAGTTCCGCAGCCCTGTTGCGGCGATGCGCTCCCGGACGGTGGTCCATCGTTCGGTCTGGGTCGGGCTCACTCCCCACAGGTCGGGTTGCAGGTCACCCCGCGCAGCTCGGGTGTCGGCGAACGAGGGATGCGGGCCAGCCTCTTCGGCCAGCGTCGCCGAGGCCTCCAACGCAGTCAGGTAGATCTCCTCGCTGATCCGCGTCGACAGTTCCAGCGCCTCCGGCGAGTCGAAAGGCAACCGCAGCGCGAAGAACACGTCCTGCAGCCCCATGACGCCGAGCCCGACCGGGCGCCAGCGCGGGTTGGAGGCCGCGGCCTGGTCGGAGGGGTAGTAGTTGATGTCGATGACCCGGTCGAGGAACGGCACTGCGGTCCGCACCGTCTCGCGCAGCTTCGGCCAGTCCACGCCAGCCCGAGATTCGTCCAGATGCTGCGCGAGGTTGATCGAGCCGAGGTTGCACACGGCTGTCTCACCGTCGGAGGACACCTCGATGATCTCGGTGCACAGGTTCGACAGGTGAACGACGTTGCTGGCATCGGCGGTCTGGTTGGACAGCCGGTTCGACGCATCCTTGAACGTCATCCAGCCGTTGCCGGTCTGAGCCAGGGTGCGCATCATCTTCCCGAACAGGTCGCGGGCCTTGAGCTGCCGCACGTACCGCCCGTCGGCCTCTGCGGCGCGGTAGGCCGCATCGAAGTCCTCACCCCAAAGGTCCGGCAGCTCCGGGACCTGGTCGGGGTCGATCAGCGACCACAGCTGGTCGGCCTCGACGCGCCGCATGAACTCGTCCGGGATCCAGTTGGCGAGGTTCAGGTTGTGGGTGCGCCGGGCGTCCTCCCCGGTGTTGTCGCGCAGCTCCAGGAACTCCTCGATGTCCGGGTGCCACGGCTCCAGGTAGACACAGGCCGCGCCCTTGCGCCGGCCGCCCTGGTTCACCGCGGACACCGACGCGTCGAGCGTCCGCAGGAACGGCACGATGCCGTTGGACTGCCCGTTCGTCCCTCGGATAAGCGCACCGCGAGAGCGGACCCGGGAGAACGAGATGCCGATGCCGCCGGCGAACTTCGACAGGCGCGCCACCTGCTGGTACCGCTCGTAGATCGAGTCCAGCTCGTCCCGCGGCGAGTCGACCAGGTAGCACGAAGACATCTGCGTGTGCCGGGTGCCCGAGTTGAACAGGGTCGGTGAGCTCGGCAGGTAGGCCAGCGATGACATGAGCCGGTAGAACCTGATCGCCTCGGCCGGTGTCCGCGACAGCCCGCAGGCAACCCGCAGCAGGAAGTGCTGCGGGCTCTCCAGCACCTGCCGGCTCGTGGGATGGCGCAGCAGGTATCGGTCGTAGACGGTGCGCAGCCCGAAGTAGTCGAAGCGCCGATCGGCCGAAACGTCGATCGCGAAGTCCAGCTTGCGCGCGTTGTCCTTCACGAACCGCGCGGTGTCGTCGCCGACCACGCCTTCTGCGTGCCCGAGCGCAATCGACTGGCTGAACGAGGCGATGCCCTGGCCGCGGACCTCCTTGTCGATGTAGCCCGCCAACAGCCGCGCGGCCAAGCGTGAGTACTGCGGCTCCTCGCTGATCATCTCTGCTGCGGTCTGGATGGAGAGGCGGTCCAGCTCGGCGGTGGTCGCGCCGTCGTACAGCCCACTGATCGTCTTCGTGGCGACCCGCATCGGGTCGACGTCGTCGAGGTCCTCCGAGCAGCGCTCGACCGCTCGCACGATCTTGTTCACGTCAACGGGTTCGGTGTCCCCGTTGCGCTTACGTACCTGCATGGGCGACCGGCGCACCTGCGTGACCGTGGTCGACGCCGCCGTTGTGTCGGCGGGTGTGGTCGTGACCGTCATGGCTCTCTCCTCGCGAGCTGGGTCCGGACGGACCGTGCTGCACGAGGGCGACGACGGCGGGAGCCAAGAACACGCGACGGCTCCCGCAGACATCGGCCGTCCCGCGCGGCCTTGGTCCACCGCACGCGGACGCGTGCGGTGCGCTGGCAGGTCTTCGGACTCACGGGCAGGAGACCTGGGCGCCGTCGCGCCGTTGGGCTCACCTACTTGCCGACGCTTCCCGGACCTTGCGGTCCAGTGCTGATGTCGGAGTTCGTTCCCGTTCACCGCTGCGGGGCAGTTCCGGTCTCTCACCGGATTCCCTGTTGCCACGGCCCACCTGGAGGGTGCGCCGAACCAGCTGCGAGACGCACACTATGTGGTGCCGGTCGCAAAACGCGGCACCACATGTTGTGTCGGCGTGTTGGCGTCCTGCCGATGGGCCTGGACCGTGACGGCGCGTTGCCAGGGCAGGGGCGAGCGCATGCTAGGTACGCCAGTGGTAACCGAGGGCGAAGTCAACGGTGACAGCAAAGGTCAGATACATCAGCCAGGCACCGACGAGCACGCGAACCAGGCCGAGCGCTCGTTCGGCCACCGTCATGCCCACCGCGACGAAGAAGTCGAAGAGGTAGACCGCGAAGAGGCCGAGGAACAAGAGGCCCACTGGCCAGTCCCCGCCGTTGAAGAAGACGGTTGCACCGAGTGCCGAGAGGACCATGAAGGCGACACACATGCCCGCGTTGCTTCGGGCGTCGTTGCCCCGATAACGATTCCAGCCCAACGCGAACCAGTGGATGCCGTAAGCGGAGAATGCCAGCGCGGCCATGTAGAGAAGCGGCGACGCGGTGAACACTTGCAGCCACGAAAGTCCGACGAACAGGATCGCTCCGGTGACTAGCTGGCAGAAGCCGGGCATCCACATGCCCCACACGCCCAATGAGCGGTCTACTCGCTCGTCCTTGGGCGGCCACCCGAACAGCTCGTGCGGGCCATAGATCAGGTAGCCCGTGCCCAATCCAAAGAATCCGAGGGCGAGTGGCGGGAAAGCCGATTGCGCGAGTGTGACCATGACAACTCCTCGAATCAAGCCGCGACCACCGCTGCCAGCGCGACGCCTCGAGACGTCTTGTATCAGCGGGTCGGGGAGGGGACGAGAACAGCGTCGCGCGATGTACCTGCCACGGCATCGCAACCACCGCCCATCGTGGCTGTCTGCTGACGGGGGTTCCGCATTCCTGCTGGCGGTAAATGATTCCTGCTGGCGGTAAATGCAACTCGGAGTCGCCGGCCCGCATACAGGGTCCTCGCATGAACGCTGCAGAGTCCTCACAGGAACGGCCGCCACGCTCGGGGTCACGACCTGAGTAGGAGGACCGTCATCATGAACGATGACCACCCAACCAACCACCACGAGGCGAGCGAGACGGCAGGGCCGTCGGCTGCTGGCAGATCAGGTGACGCCACGCAAGCACGCCGGTCAGGGGTACGGCGATTGCTGCCGAACAGGAAAGGGCGATGGATCATGGCCGCTGCACTGACGGCTGCGGTGGTCGGGCTTTCCGGCTATGCCGCCGCGCCCTCCTCGACACCGGCCACGTCCCCATCGGCGACAGCAGCGAACGGTGCGCCAGGCAGCGGCGCCGCTGGCGGTCCCGGATCCGGCGGCGGGGGATCCAAGGCTCGGTCTGGACCGGCCGCCGGGGGATCATCCGGCACGGTCAGCAGTGTGTCCGCGTCGGGCTTCACAGTCGCGACGTCAGCGGGTGAGACGGTGACGGTCAACGAGACGCCCTCCACGACATACAAGGACGGGGCGAGCTCGATCGCCGCGAGTGCCATCACAACGGGCGAATCCGTCCTCGTGCTGGGGACGACCGACAGCACGACCATCATGGCCACGCAGGTCATCGTTCAACCGACTGGCGCCGGATCTGCGACGTCCTCGGCGGCAGGGGTGGTTCCCTTCCAACGCGGTGCGCCGAGCGCGGCAAAGCAGGTCGGTCAGATCCCGGCGACCTATAGCGAGGGGTCGGGGACGATCGTCAGCGGAACGGCTGCGAACAAGGCGACGGAAGCTGCGCTGGCCGCCTACCCGGGGGGGGTCGTCGACCGTGTGGTGCAGCTGAGCAACGGCGAGTACGAGGTCCATTACATCGGCGTCAACTGGCCGCACCACATCTTCGTCGACCGAGACTTCAAGGTCGTCGGTGCCAGTTAGCCGCCGAAGCCTGGTGAACACGCCCGGCGTCGGGCCGAAATCCGCTTGTCCCTCGACGCCATCTACAGCACGGTCTGGTGCATGAGCGAGCGAACGGCACCCGACATGTGGGTCGACCCTGAGGTGGATCCTCGCGAGACCGGCGACAATCCGGTCGGCGAGAAGGACACGCTGTGGGACTACCTGCGCCGTTATCGGCTGACCCTCGAGATGAAGTGTTCCGGGCTCGACGCAGAACAGCTGGCTGAGCATTCCGTACCGCCCTCGACGATGTCGCTACTCGGCCTGGTTCGCCACCTCGCAGCAGTGGAGCACTATTGGTTCCAGCGTGTCCTGCAGGGGCGCGACGTACCTCGGCTCTATCGGACCGAGGCCGATCGCGACCTCGACTTCAACGGTGCGGTCGCCGACCCGGCCGTTGTGCAGGACGCCTGGTCGACATGGCGTCGCGAGGTCACGGCCGCCGATGAGTGGCTAGCGGGGGACATTTCGATGGATGCGGAGGTGTCGCATGCCGACGGCCCCACCCCGGTGCGCGACATCCTCGTGCACATGGTCGAGGAGTACGCCCGGCACGTCGGGCACGCCGACTTGCTGCGCGAGCGCATCGACGGCCGCACTGGCCAGTGACGGCTATCCCGCGTACGGCGGCGGATGCTCGTCGCCGTACGCGTGTTGTCAGAACTGACTGACCTGTCGCGATCGCGATGCCGGTCGCCAGCGGTCAGTCTCCCTCGCAGCCGCCGAGGTCATCACCGGCCGGCCCTAGGCCGCCGCCGGCATTCCACTGCACCATGCAGGCCTCGTCGCCCGAGAGCGGAGTCGACTCCGGAGGCATGCCGACCATCTCGCGACGTCGTGCGGGTGCCACGGCGACGGTCTGCTCGAACACGTTCAGGGACACGGCATACGGGTTCGGCTCCATGGACAAGAGCATGCTGCTTCAGCGAGTCCCTGTCAGCACCAACGGCCCGACGATCGCGTCGCGCGCCGCGCGGGCGGCTACGCAGCGTGACCGCCTGCCGGCACGGGCGGCGCCAGAACTCAAGGGACGACCGTCACATGTCGACTGATCAGGAACGGGGCAGCACATCGACGGGATAGGAACGCATGAAGGGGACCGCGCTCAGCGGGCGCGGCGCTGGTAAGCCGATCGGCCGCTACTTCACCCGGTCGTGGCAGGCCTGGTGGTGGCTGGGGCTGGGCCTGGTCGCGACCGGTCTGCACCTGGTGGAGCCCACGAGCCTGATGGGCCAGCTGTCCTACCTGGCTGTGGCTGTCAGCGCCTCGGCCGTCGCCTGGATCGGCGCCGGCCGGGCCGTCGCCGACCGCACCGTCGGCAGGCTCATCGCGCTGGGTGTCACCCTGTCCGCCGCCGGCGACCGGGTTTTCCAGGCCCTGGAGTGGCTCACCGACTCGCCGCCGGACGTCTCTGTGGCCGACGTACCGTGGCTGTGTTCCTACCTCGCGCTCTCCGCTGCGCTGCTGCGGATGCTGCGCCTCACTCGCCACCGTCACGGAGCCTTCCGCGACGTCCTGGTCGACGTTGCCGTCATCTCGGTCCTGGTGCTGCTTGTCGAGTGGGAGCTGTCAGTCGGCGCCCTCGTCACGGATTCGTCGCAGCCGGTGCTCAGCCGGGTCGTGTGGGCCCTCTACCCCGCCTTCGATGCGGTACTGATCGCCCTCGTCCTGCGGGTGGTAGCGACACGCCATCACCTCAGGGGGATGTCTGTCGTGTTCGCGGCTGGTGCCATGTGCTGGCTGCTGGCGGATTTCGCCTACCTGGTGATTGCCTCCGCCGACGTGGTGAGCACCTGGCTGGACACCGGCTGGCTCCTCGGCGCAATGCTGCTGGCTGCCTCCACGTGGCAGCGACCGGACGCTGCACCCGCGGCGCGGGAGAGCCGGATGGGGCTGGGCAGCGTCGCTCTCGCCATGCTGCCGCTGCTCGTACCCGGCGTCATCGAGCTGCTGGCGTGGCTTCGGGGCAACGACGCCAACCCGATCGCGCTGTTGGGCGCGATCATCCTGCTCGTGGTTCTCGCGTTCCTGCGCGGCGCGCGGCTGCTCGCGTCGGAGGCGCGAGCCCGCGAGCTGCTGCGCTCCCAGGAGCGCTACTCCAGCGCGGTCGCCGCCAACTCCTCCGACGCGGTGCTCGTGCTCGACGCGGACGGCGTGATCCGCAACGACGCACCACAGTTCGCGGCACTGCTCGGCTCGCCGGAGGCACCGACCCGCGGAGCCCAGGTGCTCGACTTCGCCAGTCCCGTCGACCCGGTCGAGACCGATGCCGCATTCGCACGTGCGCTGCTGTCGCCGGGCCACGTGTTCGAGGCTGAGTTCGAGGTGGCCGATCGCGACGGCCGCCCGATGTGGCTCGGCACCCGGCTCGTGAACCTGCTCGAGGACCCCGACGTGGCGGGAGTCGTGGTCAACATCCACGACGCGACTCATCGAAAGCTGGCCGAGCAAGAACTGGTCCATCAGGCCTTCCACGACTCGCTCACGGGTCTGCCCAACCGTGCCCTCT
>JAVEDJ010000287.1 GCA_030841025.1 Actinomycetota bacterium | reverse complement strand
GACGGCTCCGCCGAAGGCTTGTTCTACAGCTACGCGTACCCGACACCGCCCGGGTACGCCGACCAGCCCGTCCAGCCATCGGAGGCATCCTGGAGTGACGAGCTCGGCGAGTTCGTACTGCCATACGAGGTCGTGCGCACTGCACCGAATCCGGACGAGACGCTGATGACCTTCATGAAGAGCACGTACGGAGCCGCGGCCACCACGGCCAACTGGGACCGCAAGCGACTCGAACGTTGACCGCAAGGAGGACCATGACTTATAGCTCGGGAATTCATCCCGATGTCCCTCCCTCGGGCAATGGATGCGTCGAGTGCCTCGCTGCCTCACCATCCGGATGGTGGTTCCACCTGCGCCGCTGTGCCGAGTGCGGCCATGTCGGGTGCTGTGACTCATCACCGAGCCAGCACGCGCGTGCGCACTACCGGAACAGCGGACACCGGCGTATCCAGAGCTTCGAGCCGGGCGAGGATTGGTACTGGGACTTCGCCACCGACGACTATGCCGACGGGCCGAAGCTGGCAGCGCCGGCACACCATCCGGAGGACCAGCCCGTGCCCGGCCCCGCGGGAGCCGTTCCCGCCGACTGGCTGCAACGACTGCATCGCTGACCAAGCCGACGACGCGGCAGTAAGAAGTCCCGGAGGGCAATCAACTGCAAGAAGCTACTCGCGCGGAGCGGAAGGACCTCTGGTCTGAAGATGATCAATCCGGTCGAGCCACTCCCCCGCTGATGCAGCACGTTGCGCGATCGCGATGCGCAGCCGAGGCCGTCCGTGCCCGCGACGCTCAGATAGCCAGTCGTTTCCCGTTCGAAGTCACCGATCCGGCAGCGTGATCAGACCTGTTCTTCCGGATTTCGACGCGATCCGGCCGACCCCTCAAGGAACGCCGCTCGGGCAGCGTCTGGCGGGCTCGGTCGGTGTGACAGGTGTCGCCTCGCGACGGACAAGCCCAGTGGCCGTGAGGATCTACCGGATCTGCCGGGAGTCGTTCTGCTCTGAAATATCGCTCAAAGGCCGCGTCGTGCACCTGTCTCAGCGACTGCGGCATACCACCCAGATTGGGCTACCCCACGCCGGCCGGCGTCATAGGACACCTCGTTGAAGGCCGCGACATCCGGGCCGCCGAGGAGCGCGACCCAACTAGATGGCGAAGCGGATGCGCGTGAGGCGCCCCGAAGGAGGCTCACCTGGTCGCTGGTCACCGTTACCAGCCGCTACTCGCTGCGCAGTGCGTCTGGGCGGGCGGCCGCGCGGATGAACGGCAGGGTCAGCGCGGTTGCCAGCAGAACCGCGGCGACCGTGGCGGCGGCCATGAGCGACCAACCGGCCCACGGCAGGGATACCCGGTAACCACCGTCGTCGCTGTCGAGCCTGAGGTAGAGCACTGTGGCGGCGATGCTGGCGCCGGTCGCCAGTGCGATGTTCAACAGCAGGGGTACGGCGGTTTGCAGCAGCACGCTGCGCCGGAGCACTCGCACCGGTGTGCCGAGGGCGACCAGCGCTGCCAGGCCGCGCCGTCGCTCGCGTAACGAGTCGGCCATCGTCACAGCCAAGGACAGCGCGGCCGCGACGAGGGCAAAGGTGACGCCGGCCAGGGCTGCGCGACGGTAGAGGTCGCTGGTCATGCCCAGCTGAACGGCCTGTTGTTCGCGGATCGTCATGGGTTTGTCGAACAGGGTGTTGCGCCACACGGCCGAGCGCACGCGTTCCGCGGTGGCCGGTTGTCCGTCGGTTGCGATGAACAGGTATTGCGGGTCGAGGGTGGCGCCCGCTGGCAGTGCGGTGGCGATCAGTTTCGGCGATACGAGCAGGGTGCCCCAGGTGATGTCATTGATGCCGGCGGGTAGCCGGATCGCGGGCAGCCGGCTCGGCATGCGCACGACCGCGCCCGACGGCTTGTCCTGCGCCATGATCTGCCACGTCTCCCCGGGTCGGGCATGGCGGCCGTCGTCGGCAAACTCGTGGACGATGCGGTAGGCGGGGGCGCGTCCGCACTCGGTGAGCGGACGACGTGTGACCCGGCGCAGATCGGCGCAATCGGCCACCAGCGCAACGTCCGCGTCGGCTTGGGAGCTGTCGGCCGAGATGGTCAGCTGCTGGGTTGTGGCGACGGCGGTCACGCCGGGCACACGGTTCAGCACCGACGCGGTGGCATCCCCGTGGATCGGGTCCTGGGGCGCAACTTGCATCGTCAACGTGCCAGGGCGCAGTGCCTCGTCGCGGATGTCGAAGTTGCCCCCGCCCTGGCTGGCGTCGAGCAGCGGCAGGAAGCCGAGCAGCCAGCCGACGACAGCCACCACGAGCATCGCGCCGGTCAGTACCCGTGCGGCCGCGGCGGGATCTGCCTCGAGTCGTCGGCCGGCGAGCTGGCTGGCCGTGCCAGGGCCGAAGCGGTGCAACAGCAGGCCCCCGAGCCGGGCGACCGCGGCCGCGGCGACGGCGAGCCCGATCAGCGACAGCGACGCTCCGCCGAGGAGGAGCACGGCGCCGCGGGTGCCGCCGGTGAGCAGGTTGTGGCGGTCGTACCAGGCGCCGAGCAGCATGAGCATGCCGACGGTCAGCGGCACCAGTCGCCACCAGCCGACCCGCCGCGGCGCTGCGCGACGGGTGACCCCGAGCGGGCTGGTCACGACTCGGCTCAGCGCGAGCACGGCAGTGGTCACGGCCAGCACCGGCACTCCAACCAGCACCAGGATCGTCAACGCCGCTGGCGGTGCGATGTCGGTGGCGAACACCCCGTTGCGCGTCGGCACCAGGGCGGCCAGCGGCGCGCGCAGCAGGTAGAAGACGCCGAGCCCGCCGACCGCGCCGGCCGCCGCCGCCACCCCCGTCTCGGCGGCGGCGAGCCAGCGAGTCTGTCGGCGGGTGGCACCGACGAGTCGGATCGCTGCCAGTCGGCGCTCACGAGAGGCCGCGGACAGGCGGGTCAGCGTCGCGATGAGCACCAGCACGGGCACGAGCAGCCCCACGAACGCCAACCCCAGGGCCAGCCTGTCGTTCGACGACATGTACACCGGCTCTTCGGCGCCCGGGCCCGGATGGCCGAAGCCGGGGAACGCGGTCGGCTGCCCACCGACTGAAGGTGTCGGATCGGCGGACACCCCGACCGAGGCCATCAGCTCGCCCGGCCCCAGCAGACCTGCG
>JAVEDJ010000260.1 GCA_030841025.1 Actinomycetota bacterium | reverse complement strand
TCGCCGACGCCCTGGTCGCCACCGCCGAGCGGGTCGTCCCGAGCCACGGGCCGGCCCCAGCCGCCTCGCCCGAGGAGACCGAGTGCGTCCTGCGCTGGCTCGAGCAGCCGGGGCTGCGGCTGATCTCACTCAGCGGCACCTGGGCCAGCCCGGCTCACGGCGCGGGCGGCGTTCGGTTCTGGGCCGACGCGGCGGACGACGCGCGCGAGGGCTGGGGCAGCACCTGGACGGGCCCACGACGCGACCTGCGGACGGTGCACCAGCCGGCCGCCACGGTCAGCCGCATCGCCGGCTGACGGGCGGCGCTGCGACGCCCCGCAGCGGCTCACCGGGCGCACGCCTCGGACTTGTAGCGGCACGCCACGACCTGCGGTGTCTCGACCGGAGAGCCGTTGGCGATCGAGGCGGCAAGGCGCAGGAACTGCGCGTGCGTCCACGCCAGTGGGGTGGCCGACAACGTGGGCTCACCGGGGGTGAACCGGCTCGAGGGGGCTGGAGGCTTCCGATCCCAGACCTGCTCGGACATGAGGTGGCTGCGGTCGTCGGCCGCCCGCCCCATCGTCGCCAGCGCCGTGCGGGCGGCCCGCGCTCGGCCGTCCACCAGCGCGTACTCACCACGCTCACCACCGAGCAGCGGCCAGCCTCGACCGATCGTCTTGCCCGAGCCCGGGTCGGAGGGCACCCAGATGCCGCCGTTGCGCTGCTCCCCGTAGCCGTCGAAGCTCGCCCGGTGCCAGAACCGGCCGTTCGCAGTGCGGTACGAGAGCTTGTCGTCGACGACCTTGATCGAGCTCAGGATCGTCGGGTCGTCCGCCCGCTTGACGCCGAGCCGCACGAGCTCCAGGAAGCTCGGGTCGACGACCAGCCGCTGGTCGATGTTCGGTCCGCCGTCGGAGATCTGCACCCGCGTGCCGACGTCGGGGTCGCCGTTCTTGGTGACCCGCAGGTAGTAGGGCTTGGGGCTGTAGGCACCGTTGCGTGTCGCGGTCCACGACTCGACCGTCCGCTGCCACTGGTCCGCCGTGGCGAGGTACGACGCCGCGCTGACCGCGTCGCCGTTCTTGCGCGCGATGTCGGCGGCGCAGACCAGTCCCGCGATCTCTGCCGCGATGGTGGCCGGCGAGTAGCCACCGATGTTCTCCCACCGCTCCTGCGGCGTCGAGGGACCCTTGGCAACGATGAAGTCGGCCGATCGCTTCACCCGCGCCCAGTCGGCTGCCCCGGTGCGCCCGAGCTGATGAGCCAGCACGATCGGGAACGCCACCTCGTCGAGCTGCAGGTCGCCGAACACGGGCTTGCCGTCGAGACGGGAGTTCTGCGGGAACGACCCGTCCGGCTTCTGCTGCACGTTCCACAGGTAGTCAAGCGATCGCCCCGCCGCGGCTCTGTCGCCGACAGCGAGCAGACCCGTCGCGATCTGGTAGAGGTCCCGAGACCAGACCGCGTGGTAGACGGCGAGGTCCTGCAGCTCGTTGGCCCACGCCCAGGGACGGCCCGGCGCGGCGACGAAGCCGCCACGGAACGTCTTGTCCTCGCTGGCGGCAAGGACCATGGCCGACACGGTCCACTCCGTCGTCCAGGCCTGCGCGCTCCTCGGCGTCGGACGCAGGGAGGCCAGATAGCGGTGCCAGCCGCGGTCGTACGCCTGCCGGGCCGAGGCGAAGCCGCGTGCCGCGGAGGCACGAGCGACCTGTAGCGCCTGCTGTACGTCGCGGCCGAAGCCGATGGACACGGTGAAGTCGCGGTTCCGCACGCCGTTGACGGGCACTCGGCCGGTCTGTACGACGTTGCCGGCCTGCGTCGCGTCGTAGGTCCAGCTCATGCGGTGGTCGGCCCGCAGGTCGCTCCACCCGTCCGACACCCCCAGGTATCCGCTCGAGCGTCGGGTCATGGCCGGACGGGTGACGACCGCGCTCGCGTTCGAGTCGTCCGACGAGAGCAGGCTGCCCCCCGGTCCGGACCGGCCCACGTCGTCGTTGCCGGTCATGGACAGCGCGGGGTCGTGCAGCAGGTACACGCGATAAGGCTTGCCGGTCAAGGACGTGAAGCGCACCCGCTGCAGCACCGCCGAGCGGCCAGGGTCGGTCACGAACGTCTTGACGATCTGCCACCTGCGAGACTTTGCGGTCGTCGTGACCCGATAGGTCATGCTTCGGGGATCCAGCAGCTCGACCCGACTGCGGGCGTTGCGGTCCTCGCGGTCGGTGAAGCCCTTGCCGGTCACGACGAACTGGCTGTCCCGGATGCTCGGGGTGTCGATGCGTGGGTAGTAGACGTCGGTCAGCGTCCCGCCGCGCAGCGTGTACCAGACCTTGCTGGCCGTCCCGCGAGCCGTGCCGAAGCCGTCCTTGTCGCCCAGGGCCCAGGTCGACTTCGTGCCGGGCGCACCGGGCGCGGCGCCCGCGGCGGCGGCCGCCTGGCTCGTCGTGGGGGCGACGATCAGCGCGGCGGTCACGGCGGCTCCAGCGAGAGCGGCCACGGCGACCGTGCGCCGCCGCGCGGCCGGGCCGGCGGGAAGGGAAGGGCGCGGGGCGGTCGAGAGCATGGACGCCTCCAGGCTGGCCGTGACGGCTGTGGGCTCGCGCTGCGCTCCCTACCCAAGGCAGCTCGCCCTCACCCCCGGCGTCGCCACTAGGCTCGCGCTCACCGTCGTACCTGTGCCGCCGAACGCCGTGGAGGCGCCCGTGATCACCGCCATCGTGCTCGTGCACGTCGAGGCCGACCGCATCCCCGAGGTCGCCGAGTCGATCGCCGCCCTCGAGGGCGTGAGCGAGGTCTACTCCGTCACCGGCGACGCCGACCTCATCGCGATGGTGCGCGTGCGCGAGCACGAGGCACTGGCCGACGTCATCGCCGACCGCCTCAGCAAGGTCGCCGGCGTGCAGCACACCGAGACCCACATCGCGTTCCGCACCTACTCACAGCACGACCTGGACGCAGCGTTCTCCCTCGGCGTGGAGGACGCCGACTAGCCGGCTCGTCAGTCGGAGGCGGCCAGTCGCTGGCTGGTCGAGACCCAGGTCTCGAGCGCCGCCGCGGCAGCTCCGCTGTCGACCGCTTCGGCGGCCCGGCCGATGCCGTTCCGCAGGGCGACCGTCAGCCGCTCGTCCAGAGCCGTGTCGTCGGGCTCGAGCGCGACAAGCGCCGCAGCCGAGTTGAGCAGTACGGCGTCGCGCACCGGGCCCTTCTCGCCTGCGAGGAAACGACGCGTGACCTCGGCGTTGTGTGCGGCGTCTCCCCCACGCAGCGCGGACACGTCGTTGACGTCGAGCCCGAGGTCGTCCGGTGACACCGAGGTCTCGTAGACGCCGCCCTCGCGGACGACCCAGACCCGCGACGGTCCGCTGATGGTCAGCTCGTCGAGTCCGTCCTCCCCGCGGAACACCAGGGCAGAGGCGCCACGCGCGGCCAGCACCTCGGCCACGACCCCTGCCATCCGGGCGTCCGCCACGCCGACGGCCTGCGCCGACGGCTGAGCAGGGTTGGCCAGCGGGCCGAGGAAGTTGAAGACCGTCGGCACCCCGAGCTCGCGCCGGGGTACGGCAGCATGCCGCAGGGCCGGATGGAATCGCGGCGCGAAGCAGAATCCGATGCCAGCCTCCCGCACCGACTGCTCCACCAGGTGTGGCGCGAGGTCGACCACGACGCCGAGCGCTTCGAGCAGGTCGGCGGACCCGCTGCGCGACGAGGCGGCGCGGTTGCCGTGCTTGACCACGCGGCCTCCGGCACCGGCGACCACCATCGCGGACATCGTCGAGATGTTGACCGTGTGCGCCCCGTCGCCGCCGGTGCCACAGGTGTCGACGGCCGGACCGTCCACCGTGATGAGCTCGGCGTGCGCGAGCATCGCCGTGACGAGGCCGATGACCTCGCTGGGAGCCTCGCCCTTGGCGCGCAGGGCCATGACGAACCCCGCGACCTGCACCGGGGTCGCCTCGCCGTCCATCACCTGCCCCATCGCCCAGGCGGTGTCCTCGGCCTTGAGGTCCTCGCCACGCAGCAGGGCGCTGAACAGTGCCGGCCAGGTGGGCGCGTGCGGGGTCGAGGCGCCGGTCATCGCGCGCCCCTAAGCAGTCGGCAGCTCGGCGCGGCGACGACGCATCAGGTCGGCGACGGCCTCGGCCAGCACGATGGGGTCCAGGGGGTGCGGCACCGCGGCGTCGGCCCGGGACCAGGCAGCCAGCCAGTTGTCCTGCACGCGACCGGTGAGCACGAGGATCGGCGGGCAGCGGTAGATCTCGTCCTTGAGCTGGCGCGCGATGCCCAGCCCACCGGCCGGCGCCGCCTCGCCGTCGAGCACCGCAACGTCGACACCACCGGCATCCATGGCGGCGATGACCGCCGGCTCGGTGGCGCACTCGAGCCACTCGACACGTGGCAGGCCGGGCGCGGGACGGCGGCCGACGGCGAGCTTGACACGGGCTCGGGTGTCCACGTCGTCGCTGTAAACCAGCACGGTCATCGTGCCGGCGTCTGCTGCGCCACTGCTGGGCTGTGCGCCGGTGAGCTCGTTGGTCACGGGCGCGATGCTATCGGCCAGGGGATCCGTCCCGGCGCCGTCGGGGGGTCGGGGGTGCTACTCCGGCTGGGGACGGCAATAATGCGGGACGTGGCGACAGCGACCCCGACTGCCCGGACCCACGTGCCGGCCAACCGACCCGATACGACGTCGGTGGGCACCATCGTCTGGCTGTCCTCCGAGCTCATGTTCTTCGCGGCTCTCTTCGCGATGTACTTCACGATCCGCTCCGTGAGCCCCGAGCTCTGGGCCACGGAGCCCGAGCTGCTGAACATCCCGTTCTCGACCCTGAACACCACGGTGCTGGTCCTGTCGTCGGTGACCTGCCAGCTCGGCGTCTTCGCGGCGGAGAAGGGCGACGTCGTCCGGCTGCGCCTGTGGTTCATCATCACCTTCCTGATGGGCGCCTTCTTCATCGGCGGCCAGGTCTACGAGTACTCCACGCTGGTCGCCGCCGACGGGCTGACTCTCTCCTCCAACGCCTACGGGTCGGTCTTCTACCTCACCACCGGGTTCCACGGCTTGCACGTGACCGGTGGCCTGATCGCGTTCCTGCTCGTGCTCGGACGCACGTTCACCGCCAAGCGCTTCACCCACGGGCAGGCCACGAGCGCCATCGTGGTGTCCTACTACTGGCACTTCGTCGACGTCGTGTGGATCGGGCTCTTCGCGACGATCTACCTCATCAAGTGACCAGGCCCATGCACGAGCACGAGCACGAGCACGAGCCCATGCACGACCAGCCGCCGTCACACCGACACGGGAGCACGAGGACCTTCGTGAGACTTCTGACGACGCCGCTTCGCGCCCTGTCACGCCGGCGCCGCAGCCGGTTCGCTCCCCTGGTGCTGCTGCTGCTGGGCCTGGCGATCACCGGAGGGGCGTACGCCGCCGTCGCGCCCCCGCCGCAGGCAGAGGCCTCCACGGGCGTGGCCAGCGCCTCGATCAAGGAGGGCCGCCAGCTCTACCTCAAGAACTGCTCGAGCTGTCACGGCCTGAACGCCGAGGGGACCTCCGACGGGCCCTCGCTCGTGGGTGTGGGCGCTGCTGCCGTCGACTTCCAGGTCGGGACCGGGCGGATGCCGGCGCGCCAGGACGGCCCGCAGATCCAGCGCAAGCGCGTCGAGTTCACCCAGGACGAGATCAACGCGATGGCCGCCTACGTCGCCTCGCTGGGCCCCGGTCCGGCCGTCCCGGACAAGGAGCAGCTCGACTACGCGGACGCCGACGCGGCCGAGGGCGGTGCGATCTACCGCACCAACTGCTCGATGTGCCACAACTTCGCCGGCAAGGGCGGTGCGCTCAGCCGGGGCAAGTACGCACCGTCGCTCGACGGGGTCAGCCCCAAGCACATCTACGAGGCCATGCTGACAGGCCCGCAGTCGATGCCGGTCTTCGGCGACGGCACCATGCCGCCCGAGGACAAGAAGGCCATCATCAAGTACCTCAAGATCACTGAGCAGGAGGCCAGCCCCGGCGGCGCCTCCCTCGGCAAGATCGGCCCCGTGACCGAGGGCGCAGTGGGCTGGCTCGTCGGCCTCGGTGCGCTCATCGCCTGTGCCGTCTGGCTGGGGGCGAAGGCCCGATGACCGACCAGAACGACGGGACAGCAGACGTGGCCCACGAGCCCCCCACCGCCACCTCGACGTCCAACGAGGAGATCCAGCGGGCCGGCGGACTGGACGACAGCGAGGCCCCGGCTCCGAGTACGACGTCCTCGGGTGAGCTCGCGACCCGGTTCGCCGACCCCGGTCTACCGGCCCACACCTACCGCCGCTCGGACATCGACCCGGCCGCGGCCAAGCGCCGCGAGCGCGAGGTCGCCGCCTTGTTCGGCCTGTCCACCCTCGGCACCCTGCTGTTCATCGTGGCCTACTTCGCCGTCAAGCCGGCCGACGCCTCGCCCTCGGAGCTGATCGCGCGCGTGGGCCTGTCGACCAAGCTGCTCGGCCTGGGGCTGGGTCTGTCACTGTTCTGCATCGGCGCGGCAGCCATCCACTGGGCCAAGACCCTGATGCCCGACGACGAGGTGGTCGGCGTCCGCAAGCCCATGCGCTCCTCGGACGAGGACCGCAGAGAGGCGATCGCCGCGCTCAAGGAGGGCGCTGCCGGCGCCGGGCTCGGCCGTCGCAAGCTCATCCGCAACAGCATGCTGGGCGCCCTGGCGCCGCTCGGACTGCTCGCGATCATCCCGTTGCGCGACCTGGGCCCACTGCCCGGTGCCAAGCTGACGGGCACTGCGTGGAAGGCGGGCAAGCGCCTCATCTCCGACCCTGCCGGGCACCCCATCAAGGCGGCCGACGTGCCGATCGGCGGCGTCGTACACATCCTTCCCGAGGGCATCGAGAAGATGGAGCACCGCCTCAACGAGGAGGCCAAGGCGACGGCCATCCTGATCCGGCTGGCGCCCGAGGACCTCACCCGCCAGCGCGCGGACCGCAAGGGCTGGGACGTCAGCGGCATCGTGGCCTACTCCAAGGTCTGCACCCACGTCGGCTGCCCCGTCGGCCTGTACGAGCAGCAGACCCACCACCTGCTGTGCCCCTGCCACCAGTCGACCTTCGACGTGGAGCGCAACTGCGCGGTGATCTTCGGTCCCGCGGCCCGTCCCCTGCCACAGCTCAAGCTGACGACCGACTCCGAGGGATACTTGGTCGCGGCGCAGGACTTCGATGAGCCGGTCGGACCCAGCTACTGGGAGCGGGGGTAGGAAAGGCCATGGCAACCTTGGAGCAGCGGGCAGGCAACGCCGCCAACGAGATCGACGAGCGATTTGGGTCGGCCAACTTCGTCAAGCGCAGCGCGCGCAAGATCTTCCCGGACCACTGGTCCTTCATGCTGGGCGAGATCGCCCTCTACAGCTTCATCATCCTGCTGCTGACCGGCACCTTCCTGACTCTGTGGTTCACACCGAGCCAGGGCGAGGTCGTCTACGAGGGGTCCTACGTCCCCCTGCACGGGCTGACGATGTCGGAGGCCTACGCCTCGACGCTGCGCATCTCCTTCGACGTGCGTGGTGGGCTGATCATCCGGCAGATCCACCACTGGGCCGCCCTGATCTTCGCCGCGTCGATGTTCGTGCACGCCAGCCGCGTATTCTTCACCGGCGCGTTCCGCAAGCCACGTGAGACCAACTGGCTCATCGGCGTCGGCTTGATCACGCTGACCATCATCGAGGGCCTGCTCGGCTACTCGTTGCCCGATGACCTGTTGTCGGGCACCGGCTTCCGCATCGCCGAGGGTGTGCTGCTGGCCATCCCGTTGGTCGGCACCTACCTGTCCTTCTTCCTCTTCGGCGGCGAGTTCCCCGGCGAGGACCTCATCCCACGCATCTACACCATGCACGTGCTGTTGCTGCCCGGCATCTTCCTGGCGCTGATCACCGCGCACCTCATGCTGGTCTGGTACCAGAAGCACACGCAGTACCCCGGCCCCGGCCGCACCGAGAAGAACACCGTCGGGTACCCGTTCTTCCCCGTCTACACGGCGAAGGCGGGTGGCTTCTTCTTCATCGTGTTCGGCGTGACCACGCTGTTGTCGGCCTTCGCCACGATCAACCCGATCTGGTTGTTCGGGCCCTACACGCCGACGCAGGTGACCGCAGGGTCGCAGCCGGACTTCTACATGGGCTTCCTCGAGGGCGTGCTGCGTCTGTTCCCCAACTGGGAGATCCAGGCCTGGGGCTTCACCCTGCCGCTGAACGTCCTCATCCCCACGCTGGTGATCCCCGGGCTGCTTTTCACGTCGATGGCGCTCTACCCGATGATCGAACGCTGGGTCACGGGTGACAACAGCGAGCATCACGTCCTGGACCGCCCCCGCAACGTGCCGACGCGCACCGGCCTGGGCGTCATGGCGATCACGACCTGGCTGATCCTGCTGGCGGCCGGCGCCAACGACGTCATCGCGATCACGTTCCACCTGTCGATCAACGCGATCACGTGGTTCTTCCGGATCGCCATCTTCGTGGTGCCGCCGATCGCCTACGTCGTCACCAAGCGCATCTGCCTCGGGCTGCAACGCCGCGACCGTGACCTCGTGCTGCACGGGCGTGAGACGGGTCGCATCGTCCGGCTGCCCAACGGCGAGATGATCGAGGTGCACGAGCCGATCTCCGAGACGGAGCGCTACAAGCTCACCGCGCACCAGGTGCCCGAGCCGATCCAGCTCGAGCCCTCGACCGACACCAACGGCATCCCCCGCCGACGCGTCCTGGCCTCGAAGATGCGCGCCCGCGCGTCACGGTTCTACTTCGAGGATCGCGTCCCGCCACCCACCCCGTCCGACACGCACGAGCTCGAGAGCAGCGGGCATCACTAGGGAGTCTCATCCCGCTGGACGGCTGTGCCTCGTCACCGGTGCCACCGGCTACATCGGTGGCCGGCTGGTGCCCGAGCTGCTCGCCGCCGGACATCGCGTGCGGGTCATGGCGCGGCACCCCGAGCGCCTGGCGGAACGGCCATGGTCCGGCGACGTCGAGGTGGTGCCGGGTGATGCCGGCGACCCGGCCAGCCTGCAGAGAGCTCTGGACGACGCCGACGTCGCCTACTACCTGATCCACGCGCTGGGCACCTCCGGCTTCGAGGCGACGGACCGAGAGACCGCCCGCGCGTTCGCGACCGCGGTGCGTGAGGCGCACGTCGGACGCCTGGTCTACCTCGGTGGCCTGGTCCCGGACGTCGCGCAGAAGGAGCTCTCGGCCCATCTGCGCTCCCGGGACGAGGTGGCCCACCTGTTGTTGTCATCGGGGGTGCCGACCGCCGTGCTGCGGGCCGCCGTCATCCTGGGTTCGGGCTCTGCGTCGTTCGAGATGCTGCGCTACCTGACGGAGCGGCTCCCGGCCATGATCACGCCGCGCTGGCTCGAGACCCGGATCCAGCCGATCGCCATCCGCGACGTGCTGCGCTACCTCGTCGGCTCCGCCACGTTGCCCGGCGACGTCTCCCGCAGCTTCGACATCGGTGGCCCCGACGTGCTCACCTACAAGGAGATGATGCAGCGCTATGCAGGGGTCGCCGGCCTGCCACGGCGGCTCATCGTGCCCGTCCCCGTCCTGACCCCGAGCCTCTCGAGCCACTGGGTCGGGTTGGTGACACCGGTCCCGAGCTCGATCGCCCGGCCGCTGGTCGAGTCACTGCGCCATGAGGTCGTCTGCCGCGAGGACGACATCAAGCGCTACATCCCGGACCCGCCCGAGGGACTGCTGGGCTTCGACCGGGCCGTCGAGCTCGCTCTGCAGCGGGTCCAGGACGCCGATGTCGTCACGCGTTGGTCCTCGGCCAGCACGCCGGGCGCGGCCAGCGACCCGCTGCCGAGCGACCCGGACTGGGCCGGCGGGAGTCTGTACGTCGACCGACGCGTCCAGCCCGTCCAGGCCTCCCCCGCCGCGCTCTGGCGGGTGATCGAGGGCGTCGGCGGGGACCGCGGGTGGTACTCCTTCCCGCTCGCCTGGAAGGTGCGCGGACTGCTCGACCGTTTCGCCGGCGGGGTCGGTCTGCGGCGCGGCCGGCGCGACCCCGAGCGGGTCTTCGTCGGTGAGACCATCGACTTCTGGCGGGTCGAGGAGCGCGTCGAGCGAGAGCTGCTGCGGCTGCGCGCCGAGATGCGCCTGCCGGGCCTGGCCTGGCTGGAGCTCGGCGTCGAGCAGGGCCAGGACGAGAGCCAGCCGTCGGCAACGTACGTGCAGCGTGCGGTCTTCGCGCCGCGCGGCCTGTTCGGGCACCTCTACTGGTGGGGCGTGGCGCCCTTCCACGGCATCGTCTTCGGTGGCATGGCGCGCAACATCGCGCGGGCAGCCGAGCGCCTCGAGCAGGAGCACGAGAGGCCCGCAACCGCCAGCCCGGACGACGTACGACGGGCCGTGCGCGACTAGCGGTCGGGTTTGGCGCGCGCCCTCCTGAGGCGATCGCGTGCCTCGTCCTGGTCGACGAGCGGCGGCGGGTAGCCGAGCGCCTGCCGTTGCTCCTCGGGGAGCAGCCACGGCTCGTGCACGTACGCGTCGTCGACGTCCGCCAGCTCCGGGACATAGCGGCGCACGTAGATCCCCCGGGGGTCGTGCCGACGCGCCTGTGTCGTCACGTTGTAGCTGCGGTTGAACCGCGAGTCCGTGCCGGTGCCGGCACACCACTGCCAGTTCATCGTGTTGTTCGCGACGTCTCCGTCGACGAGCAGGTCGATGAAGTGCGCGGCACCCAGCCGCCAGTCGATGTAGAGGGTCTTCGTGAGGAAGTGCGCGGTGATCAGGCGGGTCCGGTTGTGCATCCAGCCCTCGCGCGCCAGCTGGCGCATGCCGGCGTCGACGATCGGGAATCCCGTGCGTCCTTCTCGCCACGCCTCGAGCTCCTCGTGGCTGCGGTGCCAGCGGTCACCGCGAGAGCGGTAGTCCCGGTGCGTCGCGTCAGGCCGCGCAGCCAACACCTGGGCATGGAAGTCGCGCCAGGCCAGCTGACGGACGAACGCGTCAGCACCGGGCCGGCCCTGCCGTCGCGCGCGGTGCACCACCTCCACCGGCGAGAGGCAGCCGAAGTGCAGGTAGGGCGACAACCGGGAGGTCGCGTCATCCGCGACGGCGTCGCGCGCGTCGTCGTACGTCGCGATGTCGGCTGCCAACCACGTGGACAGGCGCTCGCGGGCCGGTGCCTCGCCTCCCGATGCCAGGTCGGGCGAGGCGGCGCCACGGCACAGCAGGTCGGCCGCGGGGATCCGACCGGCTGGGAGGGCCGACATCGGCACGCGACGCGGTGTCGGCGCCAGGTCGCGAACGGGGCGCTTCTCCCAGCGGCGATGGAACGGCGTGAACACCGCCATGTGGTCGCCGCCCCCGGGGGTTATCACCCCCGGCGGCACGACGAAGAGTGTCTCGTCGTGCGTCTCCAGGGACCGGTTGTCCGCCTCGAGCCGGGCGGCGAGCGCCGCCTGTCGGCGCCGGGCATATCCCGACGCGTCCGCGCTCATGTGTACGACGTCGGCTCCCACCTCGCGTGCGACGCCGACAACCTCGTCTACGACGTCTCCGCGGCGGATGACCAACCTGGCGCCTCGCTCGCGCAGCGACGTGTCGAGGTCGCGCAACGCGTCGACGAGGAAGCGCGCGCGGTTCGGCCGGTTGAAGAAACCGCCCAGGATCGCCTCGTCGAGGACGAAGAGCGGCACGACCGTGTCGCTGGAAGAGAGAGCGGCGCTCAGCGTGGGGTTGTCGTGGACCCGAAGGTCGCGGGTGAACAGCACGACGGCGACAGACACGGCGCTGTTCCTACCCAAGGTCAGCTGCTGAGCGCGCTGCCCTCGAGCCACTTGTCCCACGACACGTTCCAGTCCGTGTAGCCGTTGCCGGGCTCGAGCGTGCGGGGCGAGCCGACCACCTTGATGACGTCGCCGACATGGGTGTTGTTGAACAGCCAGATCGCGTTGGACATGCCCATGCCCACGCAGCCGTGGCTCACGTTCGCGCGCCCTTGGCTGCCGGTCGACCACGGCGCCGCGTGGACGAACTCACCGCTCCAGGTCACCCGGAGGGCGTAGGGCACGTCGAGGCGGTAGTACTCGGGATCGCTCTTCCCGATGCCGATGGTTGTCGCGTCCATCACCTTGAGGGTGTGCTTCTCGAGCACGACCTTGGTGCCGTTGCGGGTCAGGAAGCCGGCCTTGCCTGTGCTGACCGGGATGGTGCGCGCGCGCTTGCCGTTGCGGTAGACGGTCAGGGTGTGCCGGGGGACGTTGACGACGCTCACCATCGAGCTTGCGGTCGAGAACTTGATGGTGCGGTTCTTCATGCCCCACAGGTCCCGTGCCGCTTCGACGCCACGGAGCTGGACGTCGAGCGTGACCCGGTTGTTGGCGGGCCAGTAAGTCTTGGGCCGATAGTGCACCTCGGTGTCGGAGATCCAGCTCCAACTGCCCTCGATCAGCTTCTTGCTCTGCACGGCGAGGCCGCCCTCGACGGCCGCCCGGTCTTTCACCGCCTTGTTGAACCGGACGACGATCGGCATTCCGACGCCGACCGTCGAGCCGGACAGCGGCGAGATGCTGGTCTCGAGGACCTTCTTGGGCTTCAGCGTCGCGAAGAACGCGGTGGCGTCGACGGTGCGGCCGTCCGCATCGACCGCCGTGCCGCTTGCGCGGTACTGCCGCGCCACCCTCAACGGCGCGGTGGCCGTCCAGGAGGAGCCGTCGGCCGCGAGCGTCCCCGGGACGCTGCGGCTCTTGTCGTCGACCAGGTTGACCGAGGTCAGCTTGCCGTCGGTCACGCTGACGGAGACGGCGGCATCGGGGCGGACGTCCATCGCGCTCGTGGCCGGCTGGAAGACGATCTTGGCGGCCGATGTGCGGTCCTCGACGGCGTCCGCGGCGGCTTGTGCCGCCGGGGTGTGGTTGGTGGACTGGCATCCCGTGGTCAGGAGCAGGGCAGCAGCCACCACGCCGAGCACGGCAGACCGCCGGAACGACCGTCGCCGCTGCCGCACCGTTACGGCACCGTCAGCGGGCACCCCGCCAAGATCCCCCAGCACGCCGGCCTCCTCATGAGACATCACCCCGTCTGCCGCAAGAGGTAGACGCCACACAGTCTGACTGGTGGCCCGGCATGCGTCCACTTGACCATGCCGCCACCCAGGTAACGAATCGGCAAGGCGGGAGGCCGACATGAGCCGCTGAGCGTGCCGTATCCGTCGGTCGCAGGCGCCGCCAGGGGCAACCGCTAGTGAGCTACGTCACCCCGGTAGTACTCGAATACGAGCCCGACCACCGAGAGCATCGCCCCGATGGCACCGACGATGAACAACCACCAACCGATCGCGACGCCGGTGAAGGCGACAGCGCTGAAGAAGGCGAGCGGCAGCGGCCACCAGCTGTGCGGGCTGTAGAAGCCCAGCTCGCCGGCCCCCTCGGCGATCTCGGCGTCCTGCCGGTCTTCTGGCCGGCTGTCGATGCGGCGCGCCGTGAACAGCAGGTAGTAGCCAACCAGGAAGGACAGGCCGGCGGTGAAGGCGAGCGCGACCGTGCCGACCACCTCACCCGACAGCAGGCCGTAGATCACGGCTGCGATTGCGAAGAAGAAAAAGCCCGAGGCGAACAACCAACCCTCGATCTTCATCGCCGCTCCCCCTGGCCGGGTCCCCGATCGGCCCCCGAGCCCAGGTCCGGCTCGCCGAGCACCTCGTCCAGCAGATTCTTGTCCTCGGTCGGCTGGTCCATCGCTGCGACGTGCGGGTAGTGCAGGTCGAAGGCAGGGCTCTCCGATCGGATCCGCGGCAGCTCGAGGAAGTTGTGCCGCGGCGGCGGGCTGGACGTGGCCCACTCGAGCGACCGGCCGTAGCCCCAGGGGTCGTCGGAGGTGACCTTGGGGCCGTGCGCGCTCTTCCACACGTTGTAGAGGAACGGCAGCGTCGAGGAGGCGAGCAGGAAGGCACCGATGGTGGAGATCGTGTGCATCGTCGTGAAGCCGTCGGTGGCGAGGTAGTCGGCATAGCGGCGGGGCATGCCCGCCACGCCGAGCCAGTGCTGGATCAGGAACGTGGTGTGGAAGCCGATGAACAGCGTCCAGAAAAGGATCTTGCCGAGCCGCTCGTCGAGCATCCTGCCGGTCAGCTTGGGCCACCAGAAGTAGAAGCCGGCGTTCATCGCGAACACCACCGTGCCGAACACGACGTAGTGGAAGTGCGCCAC
>JAVEDJ010000201.1 GCA_030841025.1 Actinomycetota bacterium | reverse complement strand
CGTCAGCAGGTGTGCACGCCTGCTGACGCGACGGTTCACCTGCCAAACGTGGTCAACTGACGGCGGGTCAACTCGGTTGATCGATCCCAATAGGCTGGGCGCATGTCCCGCAACATCCTGACCGCGGTCGCCTGGCCCTATGCCAACGGCCCGCGGCACATCGGCCACGTCTCCGGTTTCGGAGTGCCGTCCGACGTGTTCAGCCGGTACATGCGGATGGCGGGCCACAACGTGCTCATGGTCAGTGGCACCGACGAGCACGGCACGCCCATCCAGGTCCAGGCGGACGCCGAGGGACTGAGCACCCGCGAGCTCGCCGACCGCTACAACCGGGTCATCGTCGAGGACCTGGCCAACCTCGGGCTGAGCTACGACCTGTTCACCCGTACGACGACGCGCAACCACTACGCCGTCGTACAGGAGCTCTTCCGGACCCTGCATGCGAACGGCTACATCGTGCCGAAGACGACGATGGGCGCGATCTCACCATCGACCGGCCGCACCCTGCCCGACCGCTACATCGAGGGCACCTGCCCGATCTGCGGCTACGACAGCGCGCGCGGGGACCAGTGCGACAACTGCGGCAACCAGCTGGACCCGACCGACCTGATCAACCCGAGAAGTCGCATCAACGGTGAGACCCCCAACTTCGTCGAGACGGAGCACTTCTTCCTCGACCTGCCGGCGCTGGCCGACGCGCTCGGACAGTGGCTCGGGGAGCGCACCGACTGGCGGCCCAATGTCCTGAAGTTCTCGACCAACCTGCTCAAGGAGCTGCAGCCGCGGGCCATCACCCGCGACCTCGACTGGGGCGTGCCGATCCCGCTGGAGGGCTGGAGCGACCGGCCCGACAAGCGGATCTACGTGTGGTTCGACGCAGTCATCGGCTACCTGTCCGCGTCGATCGAGTGGGCTCGGCGCAGCGGCAACCCGGATGCATGGCGCGAGTGGTGGCAGCCCGGCGATGCCGCCGACGCCTCGTCGTACTACTTCATGGGCAAGGACAACATCGTCTTCCACTCGGTGATCTGGCCGGGCATCCTGCTCGGCTACGACGGCAAGGGCGCCCATGGTGGTGAGCCGGGCGAGCTCGGCGCGCTCGGACTGCCGACCGAGGTGGTGTCGAGCGAGTACCTGACCATGGAGGGCCGCAAGTTCTCGTCGTCCCGCTCGGTCGTGATCTACGTGCGCGATTTCCTGGAGCGGTACGACGCCGACGCGCTGCGCTACTTCATCGCGGTGGCGGGTCCGGAGACCCAGGACACCGACTTCACGTGGGCCGAGTTCCTGCGCCGTACCAACGACGAGCTCGTCGCCGGCTGGGGCAACCTGGTCAACCGCACGGTCTCGATGGCCGCCAAGAACCTCGGCGCCATCCCCGAGGCCGGCGAGCTGACAGACGCCGACCGAGCCCTGCTCGATACCGTCGCGGCAGCCTTCGACTCGGTCGGTGCACTGCTCGAGAAGTCGCGACAGAAGAACGCCATCAACGAGGCGATGCGAGTCGTGGCCGAGGTGAACAAGTACATCTCCGACATGGCCCCGTGGAAGCTCCGTACGGAGGACCCCGCCCGCATGTCGACTGTGCTGCACGTCGCGCTCCAGGCGGTGCGCGACTGCAACACTCTGCTGACGCCGTTCCTGCCCCACGCTGCGCAACAGGTGCACGAGCAGCTCGGCGGCACCGGCGTGTGGTCCGGGCTACCGGAGGTCAGCGAGGTGTCCGAGGAGGGCAACGCCGGCTACCCCGTCATCACCGGCGACTACGCGGCCGCGCAGGCGCGCTGGCAGCGCACGCCGATCGTCCCGGGCACGCTGCTCTCCGCCCCGACTCCCGTGTTCCGCAAGCTCGACCCCTCGATCGTCGAGGAGGAGCTGGCTCGCCTCGAGCAGAAGGCCGAGGCGTGACCGAGGCGCGCGGCACCGGCGACCGCTCACCCAGCGAGCGCCCGAACCGGGCGCGCCACGACGACGGCAGGCGCGACCGGTCGCGTCCTCCTGCGCCCGAGCCGCTGCGGGTGCCGGTGGCCGACAGCCACTGCCACCTGGACATCGCCGACCCGCCCGACGACTGGCTGGACGTGGCCGCGGCGCTCGCGAGCTCAGGCGCCGCCGGCGTACCCCGGATCGTGCAGATCGGCTGCGACCGCGCGGGCGCGCGGTGGGCGGTGCAGACGGCACGGCAGTACGACGCCATCGTGGCCGGGGTGGCGCTGCACCCGAACGAGGCGCCGGTGTTGGCCGCGGCGGGCGAGCTCGACGACGCGCTGGCCGAGATCGACGCGCTGGCTGCCGACCCGCGGGTGCGCGCGGTCGGGGAGACGGGGCTCGACTACTTCCGCACGGGCGGCGACGGCCGCCAGACCCAGCGCGCGTCGTTCCGTGCACACATCGAGATGGCCAAGCGGCACGGCAAGGCACTGGTGATCCACGACCGCGACGCGCATGCCGACGTGCTCGCGACGCTCGAGGAGGTGGGTGCGCCGGAGCGTGTGGTGTTCCACTGCTTCTCGGGTGACGCGGAGATGGCGCGGCACTGTGCCGAGCGCGGCTGGTTCCTGTCGTTCGCCGGGACCGTGACCTTCCGCAACGCCGACTCGCTCCGGGCGGCGCTGGCCGTCACGCCGCTGCCGCAGCTGCTGGTCGAGACCGATGCGCCGTACCTCACGCCGATGCCCTATCGCGGCCGGCCGAACGCGTCGTACCTCATCCCGCTGACCGTGCGCGCCATGGCCGCGGTGAAGGGTGTCGACGAGGACGAGCTGGCCACGGCCATCACCGCCAACACCGATCGCGCCTTCGACCCCTGGTAGCCCGACAGCGACCTTCGGCCGAGACACGCCGGCGTGTCCCCGACCGAAGGTCGCTGGTCATGGGCCGGTGTGACGGGTGGGGCTCAAGTGGTGCCCGTCACCTGCCGACGGGGGAGCAGGGGAGTCTCGCCGCTGGACGGCTGGGGTTTGACCTAGGCCATATGGGTTACTACCGTCGGTCGGCGAACGGCCGGACGCAGCGGCGTGACCGGCCGTTGTCCTGTCGGTCGATCTCTGGAGTCCCGTGCGTCGCAGGCTGCTCGCACTGCTGGTGCAGGCATTGGTCGTGACCGCCCTGGTGGCCGGTACGACCGCCTTCGTGGCCCTCGACAAGACGGTGACGATCTCCATCGACGGCCGGCACACGACCGTCAAGACCTACGCCCGCACGGTCGGCGACGTCCTCGCAGGCGAGGGCATCCACGTAGACGAGCACGACCTGGTCAGCCCCATGCCCGACCAGCCGTTCGGTGACGGCGACACGATCGTGATCCGGTACGGGCGACCGGTGGTGCTCACCGTCGACGGCCAGACGCGGTCGGTGTGGACCACGGCGCGCAACGTCAGCGGGGCGCTGCTGGCCATCGGCGTGCGGTCCGACGGCGCCTACGTCTCGGCGTCGCGCTCGCGCCGCATCGGACGCGGCGGCATGCAGCTCGACGTGCGGCTGCCGCACGCCATGACGTTCCTGGCTGACGGCAAGCGGCACGAGGTGACGACCACCGCCATCACCATCCGCAGCGCGATGGCCGAGGCGGGAGTCCCGCTGCGTGAGCAGGACCGCGTCACACCCACGCTCGAGACCCGGCCGTCGGACGACCAGGTCATCGCGGTGACCCGCGTCGACGGCAAGAAGGTCGTCGAGGAGAAGCCCATCAAGTTCACGACCGTCGAGCGGGCCAGCAAGTCGCTCTTCAAGGGCGACCGCAAGCTGATCAGGAAGGGCAAGGTGGGCATCAAGGTGCGCACCTTCAAGGAGACTTACCTCGACCGCAAGCTCGCCGAGCGCACGAGGGTCGGCGTGCGCATCGCCGCCCAGCCGGTCACCCAGATCGTGCTCGTCGGCACCAAGCCGCGGCCGGAGAACACCCCGGCGGCGGACGGGCTCAACTGGGCCGCGCTGGCGCAGTGCGAGTCGGGCGGCAACCCGCAGGCCGTCAACTCCGCCGGTCCCTACTACGGGCTCTACCAGTTCATGGAGAGCACGTGGCACTCCGTCGGCGGCGCCGGCATCCCCACCCAGGCGAGCGCGTCGGAGCAGACCTATCGCGCGCAGATCCTCTACAACCGCAGCGGCCGCGGGCAGTGGCCGGTCTGTGGTCGGCTCCTCTGACCGGGTGCCCGACCCTTCCGGCGACTCGTCCCTGCTCGGGCCGGCCGAGATCCGTGCCCTCGCGGCGCGGCTCGGCACCCGGCCCACCAAGTCGCTCGGGCAAAACTTCGTCATCGATGCCAACACGGTCCGGCGCATCGTGCGGACCGCGGGCATCACCGAGGACGACGTCGTCATCGAGGTGGGGCCCGGCCTCGGCTCGCTGACCCTCGCGCTGCTGCCCGTGGCCCGCGCCGTGACGGCGGTCGAGATCGATCCGGTGCTGGCCGAGGCGTTGCCCGTGACCGTCCGCCAGCACGCGCCGTCGTACGCCGACCGGCTCACCGTCCTCACGGCCGACGCGATGCGCATCGACCAGGTCCCACCGCCCGCGCCCACGGCTCTGGTCGCCAACCTGCCCTACAACGTGGCTGTGCCCGTGCTGCTGCACCTGCTCGAGCTGCTGCCGTCGCTGACGCAAGGGCTCGTGATGGTGCAGGCGGAGGTTGCCGAGCGGCTCGCCGCCGGGCCGGGCAGCAAGATCTACGGCGTGCCCTCGGTGAAGGCCGCGTGGTACGCCGACGTGCGCCGCGCCGGGTCCGTGGGTCGGACCGTCTTCTGGCCGGCGCCCAACGTCGACTCGGGTCTTGTCTCGTTGCGCCGGCGCCCGGCGCCGCGGACATCTGCGTCGCGCGCCCAGGTGTTCGCCGTGATCGACGCGGCGTTTGCGCAGCGCCGCAAGACATTGCGGGCCGCATTGCGGGGCTGGGCCGGCTCGGCCGACGACGCCGAACGTGCGCTGCGGGCCGCCGGCATCGAGCCACAGGCGCGCGGCGAGTCGCTCACGGTGGCCGACTTCGCCCGCCTGGCCGAGGCCCACCACTACCCGCCCTCCTAGGGTGGCGGGCATGTCCCCGGTCAGCGCCGTCGCGCCCGCGAAGCTCAACCTCGCGCTCGCCGTCGGTACGCCCCGGTCCGACGGCTTCCACGACGTGGCGACGGTCTACCACGCTGTCTCGCTGTACGACGAGGTCGTGGCGAGCGCGGGCGAGGGACTGACGGTCACGATCGAGGGCGCCAAGGGCGTGCCGATCGACGGCGTACCGCTGGACCGCTCCAACCTCGCCGCACAGGCCGCGCGGCTGCTCGCTCACGAGACCGGACAGGATCCCGACGTCCACCTGCATATCCGCAAGGGCATCCCGGTCGCGGGCGGCATGGCGGGAGGCAGCGCCGACGCCGCAGCGGCGCTCGTGGCGTGCGACGCCCTCTGGGGCACCGCGCTGCCACGGGCCGAGCTGCTGGAGCTGGCCGGCCGGCTGGGGAGCGACGTGCCGTTCGCGATCGTGGGCGGCACCGCGCTGGGAGTGGGGCGCGGTGAGCAGCTGACCCCCGCACTCGCGCGGGGCCGGTTCGAATGGGTCTTCGCGGTGGCCGACGGCGGCCTGTCCACGCCGCAGGTCTACGCCGAGACCGACCGGCTGCGCGAGGGGCGCGTGCTGCCCGAGCCGCGCGTCCCCGACGAGATGATGGCGGCGCTGCGCTCGGGTGACGCGATCGCGCTCGGGGAGGCGATGGCCAACGACCTGCAGCCGGCGGCGGTGTCGCTGCGTCCCTCACTCATGCGGACGCTCGAGGTCGGCGACGACGTCGAGGCGCTCGGGTCGGTCGTGTCCGGCAGCGGTCCGACGGTCGCCTTCCTCGCCCGTGACAAGGAGCACTCGCTGGACATCGCCGTTGCGCTGAGCGCCAGTGGCACCTGCCGGTCGGTCAAGCGCGCCCACGGCCCGGTCGGCGGGGCCCGGCTCGGCGAGGAGCGCTGAGTGGCGCGCAACCTCGTCAACCTCGAGGGAGTGCGCAAGTCCTACGGCACTCGCACGTTGCTCGACGGCGTCTCGCTGGGCGTCGGCGAGGGTGACCGGGTCGGTGTGGTCGGTCGCAACGGCGACGGCAAGTCGACCCTGCTGCGCCTGCTCGCTCGACGCGAGCCACCGGACGAGGGTCGGGTGACGCACGTCGGCGGCCTGCGGGTGGCCGAGGTGGCGCAGCAGGAACGGCTCGACCCGTCCGCCACGGTCCGCGACCTCGTCGTGGGCAGCGGGCCGGCCCATGCCTGGGCATCGGACGCGGCCGTCCGCGAAGTCCTCGCCGGTCTCTTCGACTCCGCCGACGACATGTTGGACCGGCCGGCAGGCGATCTGTCCGGCGGCGAACGGCGCCGCGTCGCCCTTGCCCAGGCACTCGTGGGACAGCACGACCTGCTCATCCTCGACGAGCCGACCAACCACCTCGACGTCGAGGGCATCGACTGGCTGGCCCGGCACCTCGCCGGTCGCCGAGAGGCCCTCGTCGTGGTGACGCACGACCGGTGGTTCCTTGACGCCGTGTGCACCGACACGTGGGAGGTGGCGGGCGGTCAGGTGCACGCGTACGACGGCGGCTACTCGGCCTACGTCCTGGCGCGCGCGGAACGTGCCCGCATGCAGGTCGCCACCGACGCGCGTCGGGCGAACCTGCTGCGCAAGGAGCTGGCCTGGCTGCGGCGCGGACCGCCGGCGCGCACGTCGAAGCCCCGGTTCCGGATCGATGCGGCCAACGCCCTCATCGCGGAGGAGCCACCGCCGCGCGACGGAGTCGAGCTGATGCGCTTCGCGAGCGCCCGGCTCGGCAAGACCGTGTACGACGTGGCCGATGCGACTGTGACCTTCGGTGACCGCACGCTGCTTGACCACCTGACGTGGCAGGTCGGCCCCGGCGACCGCATCGGCATCGTCGGGGTCAACGGCTCGGGCAAGACGTCGTTGCTCCGGATGCTGGTCGGGTCCCTTCCTCCCACCGCGGGCAGGGTGACGCGCGGCGTGACGGTGCGGGCGGCGTACCTCTCGCAGGACGTCGTCGAGCTCGAGCCCTCGTTGCGCGTTCTCGAGGCCGTGGAGCAAGTGCGTCAGGTGATCGACCTCGGCAAGGGCCGTACCGTCACGGCGACGCAGATGTGCGAGCGGTTCGGCTTCGTGGGCAACGCGCAATGGACACCGGTCGGAGAGCTCTCCGGCGGTGAACGGCGCCGGCTGCAGCTGCTGCGGCTGCTGATGGACGAGCCGAACGTGCTGGTCCTCGACGAGCCGACCAACGACCTCGACATCGACACGCTGACCGCACTCGAGGACCTGCTCGACGACTGGCCCGGCACGTTGCTTGTCGTCTCGCACGACCGCTACTTCATCGAGCGGGTCACCGATCGATCGGTCGCGCTGCTCGGTGACGGGCAGCTGCGCTTCCTCGTCGGAGGTGTCGACGAGTACCTCTCACTTCGCGCTGCCGCGACGTCTGCGGCGGCGGCTTCCGCGCGCGCCGGCACGAGCGGCGGTGGCGACGTCGTACCTCCCTCGGACGCCGCGGCCGCCCGCGCCGACCGCAAGGAGCTCGCTCGGGTGGAGCGCGTCCTCGACAAGCTGCGGACTCGCGAGGCGCGGCTGCACGACGAGCTCGCTGCTGCGGCGACCGATCACGAACGGGTGCTCGCGCTCGATGTCGAGCTGCGTGCGCTGCTTGATGAGCGGACCGCGCTCGAGGACCGCTGGCTGGAGTTGGCGGACAGGGTCGGCTGAGGCCGGGCGGAGCGGGATACCCTCCGCCCATGTCTGTGGCACTGGAGTGGGGCCCTATAGGTGCCAAGATGCTGTCCGAGGCGTGCGACGTTCTCGTCCTGGTCGATGTGCTGTCCTTCTCGACATCGGTAACCGTTGCGGTCGACCGGGGCGCGCGCGTGTGGCCGCACACCGGTGGGGAGAACGCCGGCGCCCTCGCTCGCGACATCGGTGCCGTGCTCGCGGGAAACCGCGGGTCGCACGAAGGGTTCACCCTCTCGCCGGCCAGCCTGTTGGAGATCCCCAACGACTCGCGGCTGGTGCTGCCGTCGCCGAACGGCTCGGCCATCGCCTATGCCGCCGTCAACGGCGGGGTGACCGCGATCGACGGCGGCGTGGCGCTCGTCGCCGGCTGCCTGCGCAACGCCTCCGCGGTGGGTCGGTTCCTGCGCGACTTCGAGCGGATCGGCGTGGTGCCGGCGGGTGAGCGGTGGGGCGACGGTTCGTTGCGACCGGCGTACGAGGACCTGGTCGGTGCCGGTGCCGTCATCGACCGGATCGTGGCGCACAACCCCAGTGCCGAGCTCGGACCGGAGGCCGAGGTGGCGGCGCTCGCCTTCCGGTCGTTCCGGCCGCTCGAGCAGTGTCCCTCGGGACGCGAGCTGGTGGACCGCGGTTTCGCCGAGGACGTGCGGATCGCCTCGGAGTACAACGTCTCCAGTGTGGTGCCGCGTCTCGTCGAGGGCCGGTTCGTCGCGGCATGAAGCAAGGACCCGCGTGGCTGGTTCGTTTCGATGACGCCGACGTCAGGGGCACGGGCCCGACGGTCGCGGTGAAGGACGCGATCGATGTCGCGGGGCATGTGACGACGGTCGGTTCCCGAGCGCGGCACGACGCCGCGCCGGCTACGGCAGACGCGATGTGCGTCGCCGCCGTACGACGCGCCGGCGGTCGCGTGATCGGCAAGACGAACCTCACCGAGCTGTGCTGGTTCGCCGATGGTGTCAACGAGCTCCTGGGCACGCCGGTCAACCCTCTCGATCCGACGCGGGTGCCCGGTGGGTCCTCCAGTGGCTCCGCCGTCGCAGTGGCGCTCGGCGAGGTCGATGTGGCGCTCGGTACCGATACGGGTGGGTCGGTGCGCATCCCCGCGGCCTGCTGCGGCATCGCCGGACTGAAGACGACGCGCGGACGCGTGTCCAAGGTCGGCGTGTTCCCGCTTGCTCCCGAGCTGGACACCGTCGGACCGTTGGCGCGTGACGTTGCCGGGTTGGTGACGGCCATGCGACTGCTGGAGCCGACGTTCGCGAACACCGCGTCGACGGGCATGCGGCCCCGTGTCGTGCGCCTCCGGTTGGGTGACGACACGACGGTCGACGACGCCGTCGACGACGCGGTGGACGAGGCAGTGCTCGGGGCGGGGTGGCGCGTGCGCGATCTCGACGTCGCCGGCTGGAGCAAGCTGGCGTGGGAGTCCAGCCGCATCCTCGGCGCGGGGGCGGGCAAGGCCCACGCAACCCTGCTGGAACGGCCCGAGCTGCTCAGCGACCAGGCGCGGTCGTACATCGAGAACGGCCTCGGCCAGGACCCCGAGCGGGTGGGGAGGTCACGGTCACTGCTGGCCGAGCTGGCGCGGCTGTTGTCCACCGCCTTGGCGGATGCCGACGCACTGGTGCTGCCGACCTTGGCGGGGCCGCCGCCGTTGCTCGGCGCCAGCCGTGAGCTCGACCTGACGTGGCTGACCGTGCCGTTCAACGTCCTGGGGTGGCCCGCCGTGTCGGTGCCTGCTGTCGCCCCGGTGGCGGGAGCGCCGGTGCCGGCGTCGGTGCAGTTGGTCGGCCTGCCCCGGTCGGAGGAACGGCTGCTCGCACTCGCGGCCGGCCTGCCGTCTCAGCAGGCCGGCTGAGGCGCCCGCTGACCGGGCGGCGGGTCAGGGGTCGGTCTCGAAGGGGACGACGAGCGATCGCAGCAACCCCGACAGCGCCTCCTGCTGGCGGCCCGACAGCGTCGCCAGCAGCTCCTGCTCATGCTCGAGCAGGTCGGCCAGCGCCGAGTCGACCCGCTCCTTGCCGCGGGTGGCGAGTCGGACCCGGACGCCGCGCCGGTCGTTGGGGTCGGGCTGGCGGGTCACGAAGCCGCGTGCCTCGAGCCGGTCGATGCGGTTGGTCATGGTGCCGGAGGTGACCATCGTCTGGGCGATGAGCGCGCCGGGGGAGAGCGAGTAGGGCTTGCCGGCGCGACGGAGCGCCGCGAGGACGTCGAACTCCCAGACCTCCAGATCGTGCGCTGCGAACGCGGTGCGTCGGGCACGGTCGAGATGACGGGCGAGCCGGGTGACGCGGCTGAGCACCTCGAGCGGCCGCACGTCGAGGTCCGGCCGCTCACGACCCCACGCCGCGACCAGGCGGTCGACCTCGTCCTGCACGGTGGGTACCTCCTCGGTGGGCCCGGGTAAGCGACCGTGGTCAAGATTATCGACGCCAAGTCTCTTGACATCAAGAGTTGTGAAATGCCACGGTATCTCGACGTCAAGATACTTTGGAGGCGCTGATGAAGTGGGACCCCGCTGAGTACCTCCGCTTCTCCGGGCAACGCGGCCGCCCGTTCGCGGACCTGATGTCACGGGTGGACGCCGCTGACCCGTCGTACGTCGTGGATCTGGGGTGTGGACCCGGCAACCTGACGGCCACGCTGGCGCAGCGCTGGCCCGGAGCGGACATCGAGGGGCTCGACGCCTCGGCGGAGATGATCGAGCGCGCTCAGGCCGAGGTCGGCGGCACCGAGCGATTGCGTTTCGCGACCGCGGACCTGCGCGACTGGTCACCGCGGCGCGAGGTCGACGTGCTCCTCTCCAATGCGACGTTCCAGTGGGTGCCCGGCCACCTCGACCTGCTCGCGTCGCTCACGGCGACCGTGCGCCCCGGTGGCTGGTTCGCATTCCAGGTGCCCGGCAACTTCGGTGAACCCAGCCATACCGAGCTTGCGGCCGTTCGCTCGTCGGACCGATGGCGCCCGCGGCTTGCCGACGTCGAGCTGGCGACGCCATGGGTGGCGGAACCTGAGGTCTACCTCGAGCGGTTGATCGCCTTGGGTGCTGACGTCGACGTGTGGGAGACGACCTACGTGCAGGTCCTCGCAGGCGAGGACGCCGTGTTGCGCTGGATGCACGGCACCGCTCTGCGACCGGTCCTTTCCGTGCTCAACGACACGGAGCGTGCCGCGTTCGTGGAGGAGTACGCCGCCCGGCTGCGTGCGGCCTATCCGCAACGCGACTTCGGCACTGTCCTGCCCTACCGCCGCATCTTCGTTGTCGCGCAGATCGGCGTCGCGCAGTGAGCGGTCGACTCGCGGGTCTGCACCATGTGCAGCTCGCGGCCCCACCCGGGGCTGAAGGCCGGCTGCGCGCGTTCTACGGCACTGCGCTCGGCATGTCGGAGGTGGACAAGCCGCCGGCGTTGGCCCGGGGCGGCGCGTGGTTCCGCAGCGGAGCGCTCGAGCTGCACCTCGGCATCGAGGAAGACTTCCGTCCCGCCCGCAAGGCACATCCAGGGATCCTGGTCGAGGACCTGGACGCCGTGGCGAAGCGCCTTGCCCTGCACGGTGTCGACGTCGAGTGGGACGACAACTTCCCTGGCTTCCGCCGCTGCTACGTCGCCGATCCCCACGGCAACCGCCTGGAGCTGCTCGAGCCGACGCAGGCGTCGGCCTGACGAGCGGCGCACACCCCCACGGAACATTCCCCGCCGCCTGGACCCGCCTGGTATCAATGTGGGACAAAACGCGGCCAGAGTGGTGCCCCTCGTCGGGGCGAGCGCCGTGCCGACGCCGAACCGGGGGCTCCGTGACCGACAACCGCACAGGTCGCTCAGCGGCGTTCACCGATCCGACGCGGCGCGGCCGGCGGCTCGTCCGTCGCTGGGCGGTGTCGCTGCTGATCGGGTGCCTGCTGCTCGGTGGCGTCGCGGCCTGCGGCGACTCGCCGCCCGACCCAGAGCCGACGGCGACGCGACTGGCCGCCGGCCTCACGTCGGGCAAGCTGGGCAAGGTGCGGTTCAGCAACGTCACCCGCGCAGCGGCCGCACAGCGGCTGGCCACGGCGACCGAGGCGATGGGCGGCCTGCGACCGACCGTGCGGGTCCGGGAGGTCAAGCCGGGAGACGGTGACTCCCGCACCGCGACCCTGGCCGTGGCCTGGGACGTCGACCGCACCGACAAGGACTGGACCTACCGCACGACGGCAAGGCTGCGCCTCGACGGTGAGGTGTGGAAGGTCCGGTGGTCCCCCGCGCTGCTGCACCCCGACCTGACCC
>JAVEDJ010000128.1 GCA_030841025.1 Actinomycetota bacterium | reverse complement strand
TTCGCGGTCCTCGGGCTCGGCGCCCGCTGCCTGCTCGCCGTCGTACGGCGGGATGGTGTTGTCGAACTCCGTCTCGATCCACCGGGTGTGCACCGTGAACGGCTTGTCCGGATCGGCAGGTGCAAAGGCCCGATCGCGTACGACGACGCGGTGGAACGGCAGGACGGTCGGCATGCCGTCGATGACGAACTCGTCCAGTGCCCGGCGCGACCGCTCTAGCGCCTGCTGCCGCGAGGCGCCGGTGACGATCAGCTTGGCCAGCATGGAGTCGAACGCGCCGGCCACGGTGTCGCCGCCCACGACTCCCGAGTCCAGCCGCACGCCGGGGCCGCTCGGCGGCTCCCACGTCGTGACGGTGCCGGGGGCCGGCAGGAAGTTGCGGCCCGCGTCCTCGCCGTTGACGCGGAACTCGAAGGAGTGTCCACGCACCTGCGGGTCGTCGTAACCGAGCTGCTCACCGTCGGCGATGCGCAGCTGCTCCCGGACGAGGTCGATGCCGGTGACCTCCTCGGTGACCGGGTGCTCGACCTGCAGCCTGGTGTTGACCTCGAGGAAGGAGATGGTGCCGTCGCCCGCGACGAGGAACTCGCACGTGCCGGCACCGACGTAGCCCGCCTCGCGCAGGATCGCCTTGGACGCGCGGTAGAGCTCGGCGTTCTGCTCATCGGACAGGAACGGCGCCGGCGCCTCCTCCACGAGCTTCTGGTGACGGCGCTGCAGCGAGCAGTCACGCGTGGAGACCACGACGACGTTGCCGTGCGCGTCGGCCAGGCACTGGGTCTCGACATGTCGCGGGTTGTCGAGGTAGCGCTCGACGAAGCACTCGCCACGACCGAACGCGCTCACGGCCTCGCGCACGGCAGAGTCGAACAGCTCCGGGATCTCTTCGATCGTGCGCGCGACCTTCAGTCCCCGGCCACCGCCGCCGTACGCCGCCTTGATCGCGACGGGCAGCCCGTGCTCCTGGGCGAACGCGACGATCTCGCCGGCGTCCTTGACCGGGTCCTTGGTCCCGGCGACCAGAGGAGCTCCGGCGCGCTGCGCGATGTGGCGCGCCTTGACCTTGTCGCCCAACGAGTCGATGGCGTCCGGCGGCGGGCCGATCCATGTCAGGCCGGCGTCGATGACCGCCTGCGCGAATCCCGCGTTCTCGGCGAGGAAGCCGTAGCCGGGGTGTACGCCGTCGGCACCGGACCGCTTGGCGACGTCGAGCAGCTTGTCGAGGACGAGGTAGGAGTCGCCCGGGGTCGTCCCGCCCAGCCCGAACGCCTCGTCGGCGACCCGGACGTGCAACGCGTCGCGGTCGGGGTCGGCGTAGACAGCGACGCTGCCCACACCGGCGTCACGGCACGCTCGCGCGATGCGGACGGCGATCTCCCCGCGGTTGGCGATGAGGACCTTGCGCACAGGTCTAGGCCCCTTCCTGGCATCGGTTCGCGGCGAGTCTAGGACCTACGGGTCCACAGGTCGGTCCAGCCATGACCGAGCTCGGCCAGCAGCTCGCGCAGGAGCGGGAGCGAGACGCCGACGACGTTGTGCGGGTCGCCCTCGATGTGGGTGACGAACGCTCCGCCCAGACCGTCGATGGTGAACGCGCCGGCCACGACGAGCGGCTCGCCCGTGTCGACGTACGCCGTGATCTCCTCGTCGGTCACGTCAGCGAAGTGGACGATCGTCGACGCGACCGCCGCTGTCTGGCGGTCGGTGGTGGTGTCGATCAGACAGTGGCCGGTGCGCAGCGTCCCACTGCGACCGCGCATGCGTTGCCACCGGGCGATGGCGTCGGCCTTGCCGTCGGGCTTGCCGAAGATCTCGCCGTCGAGGTCGAGCACCGAGTCGCAGCCGAGCACGAGCGCGTCGTCGCACCGTGGCGCCACCGCCATGGCCTTGCGGACCGCCAGGGTGAGAGCCACGTCCGCCGGCGGACCGGTGACCGTCGACTCGTCGACACCGCTCACCACGACGGTCGGCTCGATGCCGGCGTTGCGCAGGGTGGTCAGTCGTGCCGGCGACTGGGACGCCAGGACGAAGCGAGGCACTGCGGTCACGTCGTGACTCAACCGGGGAGGGAGGAACGGCGCCAGCCGTCCCGGCCGTGCGCAACGGGCTTGCGCACCAGACGGGACGGGGCGTTCCACGCCGACCGGGCGCGCGCGGGTGCGCCGCCGTCGCCCTCCGCGGCGCGGGCGCTGAGCACGGCGACCAGGGCAGCCAGCTCGTCGGCTGTCGGCTCGCCGCGGACGATGCGCAGCGCCGGGCGCTGCGGTTCCTCCGTCGCCGGCGACGGGTTTGTGTCCGCGCCGTTGCCGTTGCCGGTCTGGGTGCTCACGTGTCGTCTTCTCCGTCGAGGCCGCCCAGGTCGAGCTCACCGCGCGACGCGGCAAACGTCGGGACCTCGAAGCCGGCGTCCATCAGTCGCTCGGCGGCGTCGTGTCCTGCCTGGTGCACGATCTCGAAGGCGTCGTCGAGCCGGGGTGACGGCGCGTCCTCCGGGACACCCACCACGAAGTGCAGGAAGAAGTCGTCGGCGGTCAGCGCGAGCGCGGCATCGGAGTCGACAGGCTGCTCTTGAGGCACCAGGCCGAGAACCGGGAGCGTGGACTCCTCGAAGTCGGCCAGGCTCTCGTAGAAGCTGTCCTGCGCCGCCTCGAGCCGCGGGTCGGAGAGTGCGTCGGTGCTGTCGCCGCCGGACTCCTCGGCCACGCCGATCACCGCCGCCGCCCACTCGCTCACCCGGCGGTGCAGGCCTTCGGTCGCCTCACGAAGGGCTTCGACATCGCTCACGGTGTTCTCGGTTCGCTCGTGCGCCCGGCTGGCGCTCGTCGCTCGCTCACAGCGGGATGTTCCCGTGCTTCTTCGGCGGCAGGGTCTCCCGCTTGGTGCGCAGCGCCCGGAGCGCCTTCACGACGTAGGACCGCGTGTACGACGGCGGGATCACCGAGTCGACGTACCCGCGCTCGGCCGCGATGTAAGGGTTGGCCAGCGTGTCCTCGTACGACTGCACCAGCTCCTTGCGCAGGCCCTCCGGGTCGTCGGCCGCGCCGAGCTCCTTGCGGTAGAGGATGTTCACCGCTCCCTGCGCCCCCATCACGGCGATCTGCGCAGTAGGCCAGGCGAAGTTCATGTCGGCGCCGAGGTGCTTGGACCCCATGACGTCGTACGCGCCGCCGTAGGCCTTGCGCGTGATGACGGTGACCTTGGGCACGGTCGCCTCGGCATAGGCGTAGATCAGCTTGGCGCCGCGCCGGATGATGCCGTCCCACTCCTGCGACGTGCCGGGTAGGAAGCCCGGCACGTCGACGAAGGTCAGCACCGGCACGTTGAACGCATCGCAGGTGCGCACGAAGCGCGCCGCCTTCTCCGAGGCGTCGATGTCGAGGGTGCCTGCGATCTGCATCGGCTGGTTAGCCACGACGCCGACCGAGCGACCCTCGACCCGGCCGAAGCCGACGATGATGTTCGGCGCGAACAACGCCTGCACCTCGAGGAACTCCCCGTCGTCGAGGATGTGCTCGATGACGGTGTGCATGTCATAGGGCTGGTTGGCCGAGTCGGGCACGAACGTGTCGAGCTCGCGGTCCTCGTCGGTGATGTCGAGGACCGCGTCCGCGTCGAACTGCGGCGGGTCCTCGAGATTGTTGCTCGGCAGGTAGGACAGCAGGGCCTTCACGTAGTCGATCGCGTCGGCCTCGTCGCCGGCCATGTAGTGCGCGTTGCCGGACTTGGTGTTGTGCGCCCGCGCCCCGCCGAGGTCCTCCTGCGTGACGTCCTCGCCGGTCACCGTCTTGATGACGTCCGGGCCGGTGATGAACATGTAGGACTTCTGGTCGACCATCACGGTGAAGTCGGTGATGGCGGGCGAGTAGACGGCGCCTCCCGCGCACGGGCCCATGATCAGCGAGATCTGCGGGATGACGCCGGACGCCATCACGTTGCGGTAGAAGATGTCGCCGTAGAGGCCCAGTGACACCACGCCTTCCTGGATGCGTGCGCCGCCGGAGTCGTTGATGCCGACCATCGGGCAACCCGTCTTGAGGGCGAGCTCCATGACCTTGACGATCTTCTCGCCGAAGCGCTCACCGAGCGACCCGCCGAAGACGGTGAAGTCCTGCGCGAACACACACACCGGGCGGCCGTCGACCGTGCCGTAGCCGGTCACGACGCCGTCTCCGTAGGGCCGGTTGTCCTCGAGGCCGAACGCCGTCGAGCGGTGGCGCGCCAGCTCGTCGAGCTCGACGAACGAGTCCTCGTCGAGCAGCGCGTCGATGCGCTCGCGCGCCGTCATCTTGCCCTTGGCGTGCTGCTTCTCGACCGCCCTCGCCGAGCCGGCGTGCACGGCGTCGTCGTTACGCCGATGCAGGTCCGCGAGCTTGCCCGCCGTCGTATGGACGTCGAGGTCGTCGGGCATCTCGGTGCCGGGCAGGTGCGACGCAGCGGTCATGGACGCCTAGCGTAGTGACCCGCGACCGCTCCCGTGGCGGCCGCGGGCGCCCGTCCGCTCCGCGTCAGCGGCGGCCGACGAGCAGCACCGGCAGCGCGCCGACGGTGATCTTCTTGCCGGCCTTGGTGCTGCGCTTTGCGCCGGTGAGGGTGATGTACGACGAGGTCTTCTTCGGCGCCACGACCTTGGTCGCCGCACCCGTCGGCTTCCAGACCGCGCGCTTGACGGTCTTCCCGGCGGTGAAGGTGCACGTGTAGGTGCCGTTCTTGGCCTTGGTGCAACCGGCGGGCTTGGTGCCGAGGATCCACGAGCGTACGACGCCGAGCGACCGGCCGGCCGCGGTCAGCGTGGTGCCGTTCGAGGTGACCATCGGGGTGTTCGAGATGCCCTGCAGGTCCCAGGAGTACCAGTAGACCCGGCTGACGCCGTTCTGTGCGTTGAGCAGGTAGGTGCGTGCGACGTTCGAGTCCCGGGCCGCCGCCGAGATGGGGGCAGCGTTGGCCTGCGGGCCCGTCATGGCACCGCCGACCAGGCCGTAGTTGACCTCGGTGTTGTAGATCGGCGTCAAGATCTTGTTCTGCTTCAGGACGGTCTTGACCTTCCCCAGCAGCGCCATCGAGTCCTCGGGGGTGCCGGTGGCGAGCGGGTAGAGCTGGAAGGACAGCGCGTCGACGTACGACGAGACGTTCTTGATGCCCGCGCCCGGCTTCTGCGCGTAGAAGGACTTGATCCACTGCTGCTGGTTGTACAGCCGGGTGACCAGCGCGGGTGCGACCAGCTTGGTCTTGTTGCCTGCGGCGTTGAGGTAGGCCCGGGTCCAGAGCGTCAGCTTGGCCATCTCCTCCGGCCCTTCGCTCCAGAAGCCGCTCACGTTCGCCTCGTTCCACACCTGGAAGTCGACGGCGTTCTTCCAGACCGTCTTGTTGCGGACAGCGGCCGCGGTGACGTAGCTCTTCCACGCCATCTGCCTCGGCATCGAGGTGGCGCCGGGGCCGTAGAAGCCGGGGGCCGCGGGGTTGACGGCGTGGAACG
>JAVEDJ010000105.1 GCA_030841025.1 Actinomycetota bacterium | reverse complement strand
TCGTCTCCGGCACGGTCACCGACAAGATGGCACCTGCCGTCAAGCGCCTCTACGACCAGATGCCCGAGCCCAAGTACGTCATCTCGTTCGGGGCCTGCTCCAACTCGGGCGGCCCCTACTGGGACTCGTACTGCGTCACCAAAGGTGTCGACCAGATCATCCCGGTCGACGTCTACGTCCCCGGTTGCCCGCCCCGGCCCGAGGCGCTGCTGCAGGGCATCCTCAAGCTCCAGGAGAAGATCGCCGGCGAGTCGCTCGCCGACCGCTATCAGACCCAGGCGCCCGCGGGCCCGATCCGGTCGGTGCACGTTGGCGAGTGAACCTCCGACCGGCGCCGGCCGGGGCGACGAGCTGGCCCGGCACTTCGGGCCCCAGGCCACCGGGGTCACCGCCTTCGGCCAGCTCACGGTCGACGTACCGCCCCAGGAATGGGTCTCCGCGGTCCGGCTCGCCCGCGACGAGCTCGGGTTCACCTTCTTCGACTGGCTCACCGCTGTCGACCAGCTCGACGCCGCGGACGCCCCCGGGTTCGACGTCGTGACGCACCTGTACGCCCTGGCCGGCAAGGAGCACCTGCTGCTGCGCACCCGGGTGCCCGCGGCCGATCCGCGCCTGCCGACTGTCACCGGCGTCTTCGCCGGCGCGTCGTGGCACGAGCGCGAGACGTTCGAGATGTTCGGGCTCACCTTCGAGGGACACCCCAACCTCGTGCCGCTGCTGCTTCCGGACGGCTTCGAGGGGCACCCCCTGCGCAAGGACTTCGTGCTGGCCGCCCGCGCCGCCAAGGCCTGGCCCGGAGCCAAGGAGCCCGGCGAGTCCGACGCCGACCTCGGACGCGGGAGCTCGCCGGGACGCCGCAAGACCCGTCCCCCCGGCGTCCCCGACCCCGCGGTGTGGGGTCCGCGGCCCCCAGGACCGGCGGACGTCTCGTGACCGACGTCCTCGAGGTGGCGCTGCGGGTGGCCCTGGTCCTGGGCGTGTTCCTGGTGCTGCCCCTGCTGGTCGGGCAGACCGAGCACAAGGCCATGGCGCACATGCAGTCGCGGCTCGGACCGATGTACGCCGGTGGCTTCCACGGCTGGGCGCAACTGGTGGCCGATGGGGTGAAGTTCGCGCAGAAGGAGGACATCGTCCCCACTGCCGCCGACCGTGTGGTGTTCAAGCTCGCACCGGCCGTCGCGCTCATCCCGTACCTCATCGCGCTCGTCGCGATCCCGCTCGGCCCAGGGGTGGTGGCGCAGGACCTCGACGTCGGCGTCTTCTTCGTGCTGGCCGTCATGGCGGTCGGGGTCCTCGGCCCGCTCATGGGTGGCTGGGCCAGCGCCAACAAGTTCTCGTTGCTCGGGGCGCTGCGCACCGCCGCCCAGCTGATGGCCTACGAGCTCCCTTTCATCCTGGCCGCCGCCTCGGTCGCCATGGCCGCCGGCACGCTGTCGCTCGTCGGCATCGTCGAGGCCTGGGAGCCGTGGTGGCTGATCTGGCAGCTGCCCGCCGCAGTCGTGTTCTTCGTCGCGGGGCTGGCCGAGCTGCAGCGCCCCCCGTTCGACATGCCCGTCGCCGACTCCGAGATCATCTTCGGTGCCTTCACCGAGTACACCGGGCTGCGGTTCGCGCTGTTCCTGCTGGCGGAGTACGCCGGCATCGTCGTGCTGTGCGCGCTCACGACGGTGCTCTTCCTGGGTGGCTGGCACGGACCGTACGACGACGTGCTCGGCTGGCTCTGGACCCTGCTCAAGACGATGGTGCTGGCCTTCGTGGTGATCTGGCTGCGGGTCTCCTATCCCCGGCTTCGCGAGGACCAGCTCCAGCGACTTGCCTGGCAGGGCCTCGTGCCCATCGCACTCTTGCAGCTCGCTCTCACCGGCGTCGTGGTGGTGGCGAGGACATGACCAATCAAGTGAGGACGCTGATCGCATGAAGATCCCAGGTGCCGGGCTGGCCAAGGGGCTCACCGTGACCATGCGCACGATGACCAAGCGCTCGGTCACCCAGCAGTACCCCGAGGTCAAGCCGGAGCTGCCACCGCGCAGCCGCGGTGTCATCGCGCTGCTCGAGGAGAACTGCACGGTCTGCATGCTGTGCGCACGCGAGTGTCCCGACTGGTGCATCTACATCGACTCGCACAAGGAGACGATCCCCGCTCCGCCGGGCGGCCGCGAGCGGCAGCGAAACGTTCTCGACCGGTTCGACATCGACTTCTCGCTGTGCATGTACTGCGGCATCTGCATCGAGGTGTGCCCGTTCGACGCCCTCTTCTGGTCACCGGAGTTCGAGTACTCCGAGCTCGACATCCGTGACCTGACCCACGGGAAGGACCGGCTCGGCGAGTGGATGGCCACGGTGCCTGCGCCTCCGGCCCATGACGGGCACGGCGTGCGCCCCAAGGAGGTAGACGCGGCGCTGAAGGCACTCGACAAGCCGGCCCGGGAGCGCCCAGCCCGCAAGCCGGCACCCGGCCCGGAGTCGGAGGATGCCGGGTGACCGTGGTCGAGGTGATGTTCGCGCTGCTCGGCGTCATCGCCGTCGGGTCGGCGATCCTCGTGGTGACCACGCAGCACCTGGTGCACGCCGCGCTGTGGCTGGTCGTGACGCTCGGCTCGGTCGCCGGTTGCTACCTGCTGCTGTCCGCTGAGTTCGTCGCCTGGGTGCAGGTCCTGATCTACATCGGCGCAGTGGTCGTGCTGCTGCTGTTCGGCCTGATGCTGACCCGGGCGCCGATCGGGCAGTCGGACGACCTCGACTCACCGCTCGGCCAGCGCATCGCGGCGGCCGTGACGGCCGCCAGCGCGGGTGCCGTACTTGTCGCATCGGTGGTGACGTCGTTCCGGGGCGAGCGCATCGACCTCTCCGACGACCGGGTCGCCGGCTCGACCGGCGACGTGGGCGCCGCGGTCTTCCGCAGCTGGGTGCTGCCGTTCGAGGTCCTCTCGCTGCTGCTGCTCGCCGCACTGATCGGCGCGATCGTGTTGTCCCGACGGGACGTCTCGGCCGGCCCGGCGGGGGCTCGGATGGGCGTAGTCGACGAGTTCGGCGAGATCGCTGAGGCCGACGGGGTCGTTCGCTGATGCCGCTGCTCATGCCGGTCGTGCTCGCCTGTCTGCTGTTCGCGGTCGGCATCTTCGGTGTACTGGCGCGGCGCAACGCCATCCTGGTGCTGATGTCGGTCGAGCTGATGCTCAACGCCGTCAACCTCAACCTGGTCGCGTTCGACGTCTACCTGCGTGACCAGCTGCTCGCGGGCCAGACGTTCACGCTGTTCGTCATCACCATCGCGGCCGCCGAGGTCGGGCTCGGCCTGGCGATCGTGCTGCTCGTCTACCGCAACCGCGAGACGGCGCAGCTCGACGACCTCCATCAGCTGCGCGAGGACGACCCCGGGCCCCCGGATGTGCGCGACGACACGCGTGAGACGGCCGCAAGGTGACCGCTGTCTACCTCGCGGTTCTCGCACCGTTCGCCGCTGCCCTGATCGGCTTCTTCGGCGGCAGGCGCTGGCCGCGCACGGCCGTGCCGGTCGCGGTGACGGGTGCGTCGGCGTCCCTGGTCGCGGCACTCGTGCTCGCGGTACGGGCGCTTGATGCCGGCGCGTCGGCGAGGTTCGAGGACACCGGACGGCTGGCCACGGTGCCGCTGGGCGCGCTGTCCATCGGCATCGACCTGCGCGTCGACGGGCTCGCTGCTGTCGTGGGCCTAGCGGTCGCGGTGGTGGCGCTTGCTGTCCAGGTCTACTCCAGCGCCTATCTCAAGGGAGATCCGCGCTACTCGTCGTACGCCGCGTTCGTCTCGCTCTTCACGGCCGCGATGATGCTGGTGGTCTTCGCCGACGACCTGTTCGTGCTGCTCGTCGGCTGGGAGGTCATGGGTGTCTGTTCGTACTTCCTGATCGGTCATCACTGGGAGCAGGAGGGATCACAGCGCAGCGCGGTCAAGGCGTTCGTCGTCACGCGACTGGGTGACGTGGGGTTCCTGTTCGGCATCTTCGTGCTGGGGACCGCCGCCGGGACGTTCCAGATCAGCCGCATCGTCAGCCAGGCCTCGGCGCTGTCCGAACACACGGCGACTGTGGCGACACTGCTGCTGCTGTGCGGCGTGGTGGGCAAGTCGGCGCAGTTCCCACTGCACGTCTGGCTGCCCGACGCGATGGCCGGCCCCACGCCGGTCAGTGCGCTGATCCACGCCGCCACAATGGTGGCGGCCGGCATCTACCTCGTGGCGCGGCTCTACCCGGTGTTCCTGGCGGCACCGACAACGCTCGCGGTCATGGCGGTGATCGCCTGCGTCACGATGCTGGGCGGGGCGCTCGCCGCGCTGGCGCAGGATGACATCAAGCGGGTGCTCGCCTACTCCACCGTGAGCCAGCTGGCCTACATGTTGAGTGCACTCGCCGTGGGCTCGGCCACGGCTGCGTCGTTCCACCTGCTGACCCACGCCGCCTTCAAGGCGCTGCTCTTCCTCGCGGCAGGGTCGGTGATCCACGCGGTGGGAACCAACCTGATGCCCGACATGGGCGGGCTGCGCCGGGCCATGCCGATCACCTTCGTCACGATGACGATTGGGCTGGCGGCGCTCGCCGGCCTGCCGCCGTTCGCGGGTTTCTTCTCCAAGGAAGCCGTGCTCGGCGCGGCGGAGGAGGCGGCCCGACACGGCGGTCCGGTTGCCGCGTGGGCGGCCTGGTCGGTGCTGGTCGTCGGGCTCCTCACCGTTGGCGTGACGGCGGCCTACGTCACGCGGTTGTGGCTGCTGACCTTCTTCGATTCGCCGCGTGGCGGCGTCGCGGCCCACGAGTCGTCGGCCGCGATCCGTTGGCCGCTGGTGGCGCTCGCGGTGCCGTCGGTGCTGATCGGTCTGGTGGGGGTGCGTGACGGGTGGCTCGCGCGCTGGCTCGGCATCGACGAGCGGCCACCCGGTGGCTCAGTGCCGGTGGACTCCGCGGCAGCCAACCAGCTGCACATCGGTGCGACCACGTCCGTGCTGTCCGTCGTGCTGGCGGTCGTCGGCTTCGGTCTCGTGCTGCTCGTGTGGCGACGGGCTCCATGGGAGGACCCGAGCCTTCGGCTGGTCCGCACCCGGCCGGCTCTGGAACGTGCCTTCTGGGTGGACGAGCTCTACGACCGGCTCTTCGTCCGGCCGGTCCGGCTCGCCGCGCGCAGCGTCGGCTGGACGGACGACGCCGTGATCGGCGGAGCGGTCAGCGGCTCGGGCAGCGGGGCGAACCGGCTGGCCGGCCTGCTGCGGCGCACCCAGACGGGCAACGTGCAGACCTACCTCACCGGCCTGCTCGCCGGTGTCGTCATCATCGCCGTCGGGGTGGTGACGCTGACGTGAGCGGCGCCGACGTACTGCTCCTGGTGCTGCTGGCCGTACCGCTGGCCGGCGCGCTGGCGCTGCTCCTGCTGCCGCCGTCGCTCGGCGACCGCGTCGCCGTACAGCTCGGCGTCTTCGTCACCGGCATCACCGGGCTCCTTGCGGTGTGGGTGGTTGTCGTCGAGCCCAGCCTCGACATCGAGTGGGTTCCTAGCCTCGGTCTGCGCTTGCACCTCGGTGTCGACGGGATCTCCTCGCCCCTGCTGCTGCTTACGGCCGGGCTGACGTTCCTCTGCTGCATCTACAGCCTCAGGGTGCGGCCCGAGGCCGGTCGGCCGCGCGGGCTCATCGGCCTGGTGCTGTTGCTCGAGGTCGGCATGCTGGGCACCTTCGTCGCTCTGGACCTGTTGCTGTTCTTCGTGTTCTTCGAGGTCGTCCTCATCCCGATGTGGTTCCTCATCGGGCAGTGGGGCGACAGCAGCGACCCGGTGGGTCGGGTTCGCGCGGCCAACACCTTCATCCTCTACACGTTGCTCGGCAGCGCGGTCATGCTGCTCGGCATCCTGCTCGTCGGCATCAAGGCGGGGACCTTCGACATCGTCGCGCTGACCGAGCGGGGAGGCGCCGGGCTGTCCCACGGGGTGCAGGTCGCCGCCTTCACCGCCATGGCGCTCGGTCTCGCGGTCAAGACGCCGATGTGGCCGCTGCACTCGTGGCTGCCCGACGCGCACACCAAGGCGCCGACGGTGGGGTCCGTGCTGCTGGCCGGCGTCCTGCTCAAGATGGGCACCTACGGGCTGGTCCGCATCGCAGTCCCCGTCGTCCCCGAGGGCGCACGCGAGCTCGCACCGTACCTCGCGGCTTTTGCCGTCGTCGGCATCCTGTACGGCGCACTCGCCTGCCTCGTCCAGCGTGACCTCAAACGGCTCATCGCCTTCTCGAGTGTCGGGCACATGGGGTTCGTGCTGCTGGGCATCGCCACCCTCACTCCGACGGGCATCAACGGTGCGCTGTTCGCCAACGTCGCCCACGGCCTCATCACCGGCCTGCTGTTCTTCCTGGTCGGCGCCATCAAGGACCGCCACCACACGGCTGCCTTCGACGATCTCGGCGCTGGCCTGTACGAACGCATGCCGCGCCTGGCAGGGCTGCTCGCTTTCGCCGCGGTCGCGAGCCTCGGGCTGCCGGGGCTCGCCGGCTTCTGGGGGGAGATGCTCGTGCTCCTCGGGGCCTACGACCCTGCCGCCGGCCTGGACCGCACCTACTACCGGGTGCTGATGGTGCTGGCCGGTGTGGGCGTGGTGCTCACCACCGTCTACTTCGTCGCGCTCGTCCGGCGGGTCGCACAGGGAACGAGCAGCGAGCGATGGCGGGAGGCGGTGCTGCTCCGCGACGCAACACCGCTGGAGCTCGCGGTGTGGACGCCGATCGTCGCGCTGGTGCTGACCCTGGGCGTGTGGCCGGG
>JAVEDJ010000083.1 GCA_030841025.1 Actinomycetota bacterium | reverse complement strand
AGCGTCTGCAAAGGTGATCAGTGAACGACGACGGGCGGCACGCCCTGGTCGTCGAGCAGGTGCGTCTCCTCGCGCTTACGAGGCAGGAAGAAGACCGGCACGAACGTGAGCATCACCAGGCCAAAGGCGAGCCAGTAGGTGTTGGCGAATGCCTCTGCGGCCTGGGCGAGGCCCTGCGCGACCCCCGCTGGGCCACCGATCTGGGCCGCGATCGCGGGGTCCTGCTGTGCGGCGATGGCCGGCTGGGCCAAGGGGGCGTTCTGCAGCTGGTTGGTCAGCATGACGGAGATGATGGCCACACCGACCGAGCTGGCGATCTGCTGGGTGATGTTGAGCAACGTGGACCCACGCGCCACCTCGTGGTGGGTCAGAGTCTTCAACGCGGTCGTGAACAGCGGCATCATCGTCGCTCCCATGCCGAGCCCCATGACGAACAGCAGCCCGATGAGCACGGTGTATGAGGTGTCCGCCTCGATCTGCGTCAACCCGAACATGCCGATCGCGATGAGCACGAGGCCGAACGGCACGATCCGCCCGACTGGGAACCTGTCGACCAACGCGCCCGCGATCGGCATCGTCAGCATGGCCCCGATGCCCTGAGGCGCGATCAACAGCCCAGCGTCGAGCGTGGATTCACCGCGCACCTGCTGGAAGTAGGTCGGGACGAGAAGCAGCCCGCCGAAGAACGCGCCCGCGAACAGGAACATCGTGATCGTGGACACGGTGAGGTTGCGGTTCTTGAACAACCTGAGGTCAAGCAGTGGGTGCTCCGGACGGAAGGCGTGCCAGACAAAGGCAGCCATCAGCAGGACACCGACGAGCATCGAGACCCACACGCGTGGTGCGCCGAAGTCACCCTGCTTCTCCGGCAGGCTGGAGACGCCGAACAGGAACAACGCGAGCCCGGGGGACAACAGCAGCATGCCGAGGAAGTCGAAAGACTCGGATGGCTCCGGCGAGTCACTCGGCAGAACCACCATCGCGTAGACGAAGGCCACCACGCCGATCGGAGCGTTGATCAGGAAGATCCAGTGCCAGCTGGCGTGGTCGATGAGCCAACCACCCAGGATCGGCCCCAGGATCGGTCCGAGAAGCATGGGTACGCCGAGGACGGCCATCAGCCGGCCCATCCGCTTCGGCCCCGCCGCCCTGGTCATGATCGTCATGCCCAGTGGCATCAACATGCCACCGCCGAGACCTTGCGCGACCCGGAAGGCGATGAGCATGTCAATCGAGCTCGCCGCGGCGCACAGCACCGAGCCGGCGGTGAACAGGCCGATCGCGATCAGGTAGAGGCGTTTGGTGCCGAAGCGGTCGGCCGCCCAACCGGTCATCGGGATGACCGTCGCGAGGGCAAGGGTGTACGCCGTGACCGTCCATGCGACGTGCGAGTACGCGATCGGATCGTCGACGCTGCCGAAGACGGTCTGGAACGTGGGCAGCGCCACGTTGACGACGGTGATGTCCAGGATCGACATGATCGCGCCGAGGACGACCACGCCTGCCACCTTCAGGACCGCGGCGTCGAGCTTCTCGGGGTATTCCGGGGCCGTGACGGCGGCCATGCGCATGCTCCTTGGGGGTTCGTGCAGAGGTGTTGACCTGCGAGGATCGGTGGCAGCGCCCGATGAACAGTCTAGATTGTTCTCCCGCAGCGTCTCCCAGCAGGCCTCAGCGGCAGCGCGTTCTAGTCATGGTCGGGGTCCGTGGGGTTGAGAGCCATCGTCAACCCCCTGCGGGTGGGGCCGCACCATTCGCCACTGGTGCGGCGGCTTGATCCATGGTGTTGCTCATGGGAGCACCGGTCGTCCCGGTGGGCAGCGCCGATGGGTCGGCCGCGGCAGTTTCCCGGGCGAGGAACGCCCCGAGCTCGGCGATCGTGGTCATCAGCGGTGCGGGAAACACGACGGTTGTGTTCTTGTCGACCCCGATCTCGACCAGGCTCTGCAGGTTGCGCAGCTGCAGCGCCAACGGGTGGGCCGTCATGATGTCTGATGCGTCCCCGAGTGCGGCGGCAGCCAGTGACTCACCCTCGGCGTTGATGATCTTCGCGCGCTTTTCCCGCTCGGCCTCGGCCTGGCGGGCCATCGCCCGCTTCATGCTGTCTGGTAGCTGGATGTCCTTGAGTTCCACCAGGGTCACCTCGACACCCCATTCGACCGTGGTCACGTCAAGGATGGCGCGGATGTCGAGGTTGATCTTGTCCGTTTCGGACAGCGTCTGGTCCAGCGTGTGCTGGCCGACGACCTTGCGCAGCGTGGTCTGTGCGATCTGGTCGATCGCTGCGTACACATTCTCGATCGCGACGACCGACTTCACCGCATCTACGACACGGAAGTACGCGACTGCCGAGACGTCGACGCTGACGTTGTCCCGGGTGATGATGCCCTGGGACTGGATCGGCATCGTGACAATGCGCAACGAGACGCGGTGCAAGACATCGACGAACGGGATGATGAACCGCAGACCCGGTTCGCGTCGCCCCTGGACTCGACCGAGCCGGAAGAGCACCCCCTGCTGATACTGCTTGACGATCCGGGCCGCCAACGCCAGGCCGAGCAGGACGAGGGCGACGATGATGAGCAGGGCGAGGAGGGTGTTCATGAGGTGCTTCCATTCGAGAGGCCAGACCGATCTGCAAGCTCACGACCCGAGCATCGCGCCAGGTCTCGTCCATGGAATCCCGGCCAACACCCATCCACGACGCCCGCTGGCCACAACTGTGAATCCCTGCTAACCGGAAACAGCAGGCACGACCGGGCACGAAGAGAGGCGGTACCTGGCGCCCCGGGAATCCCTCGCGACGCCGTCGGTTGGTATGGGCATGACATCTAGCAAGGTTTGGTTCATCACCGGGACCTCGCGTGGCTTCGGCCGTGAGTGGGCCATCGCGGCTCTGGAGCGGGGCGACCAGGTGGCCGCCACAGCACGGGACGTGTCCGCGCTGGACGACCTCGTTGCCAAGTACGGCGACGCGCTGCTTCCCCTCGCGCTCGACGTGACCGACCGGGCGGCGGACTTCGCGGCGGTCGCCGCGGCACACGATCACTTCGGTCGGCTCGACGTCGTCGTGAACAACGCGGGCTACGGCCAGTTCGGCATGATCGAGGAGCTCAGCGAGGCCGATGCCCGCGACCAGATCGAGACCAACCTCTTTGGCGCGCTGTGGGTCACGCAGGCGGCGCTGCCACTGCTACGCGCCCAGGGCGGCGGCCACATCCTGCAGGTGTCGTCGATCGGTGGCATCTCGGCGTTCCCGAACGTCGGGGCCTACCACGCGTCGAAGTGGGCCCTGGAGGGCTTCAGCCAGGCCCTCGCGCAGGAGGTGGCGGACTTTGGCATCAAGGTCACCCTCATCGAGCCCGGCGGGTTCTCTACCGACTGGGCCGGCCCCTCAGCGCGGCACGCCGAGAGCAACCCGGCGTACGACGACATGCGCGAGCGGGCGCGGCAGCTGCGGGCACAACGGGCGGCCACTCCGGGCGATCCGGTTGCCTCCAGCACAGCGGTGCTGGCGGTGGTGGATGCCGAGGAGCCGCCGCTGCGCATCTTCCTCGGCGAGGCGCCGCTCGCGATCGCGACCGCCGACTACGAGTCCCGGCTTGCCCTCTGGCGGGACTGGCAGCCGGTGTCCGTCGCCGCTCACGGTGGTGCGCAGCAGACTTGAGCCCTCGGATCTGGCAGTGAGCTACGACGTCAGCTTCGCCGATGCCGACCCGCGGAAGTTGCTGCGGACCGAGATCTGCCGGGGATTGTCGACGAAGCCGCGCTGGTCGGCGTAGCGCCCGCCGCCCTTGTTCGTCAGATCGAACATGAAGTTGTCCGCGACCGAGTAGACGCTGAGGATCGCGTTCGGGTTCGTGCTGGTCGCCTCGATCGTGAGGAGTCCCCGCTTCCATGTGGCCTTCGTGATCTTCACGACGTCGGCGGCCGGCGGCGCTCCGGGCGTGACAGTGATGGTCGCGGTCCTGGTGACGCTGAACCACGTGGCGGTGACGGTGACGTTGGTCGCGGTGCTGACCGTCGAGGTCGCCAGGTTGAAGGTGCTGCTCGACGCGTTGGCGCTGACGACGGTCTCCTGCGGCACCCGCGCGATCGCGGGGTTGCTGCTCGCCAGCTGGATGACGGCGCCCTGGGTCATGGGGCCCGTGAACCGCGCGGTCCCGGTCGCATTCTGACCGCCGACGATCGACGTCGGGACGAAGGAGACCGACGACAGTGACGGGCCGGCCGGCGTGGCTGCATTGACCGACATGTTGTGGCTGCGCGAGATGTTGTCGGCCGTCGCCCCCGTGATCTGCACGATCGTCGGCGGGGCAGCGGCGTTCGACGTGATGGTGAAGCTGCCGGTCGTCCGCCCGGCCGGGATGGTGATCGATACCGGCACCTGCGCCGCGGACGGATCGCTGGAGAAGAAGCGCACGACGGTGGGCTCGGCGTCGGGGAAGCCGAGATCGACGGTGCCCGTCGTCGACTGGCCGTCGCGCACCGAGTCGGGGTTGATCGACAGCGCTCCAATGCTGCCGGCGGCCATCGCGGGGGTCGGGACCCCGAACAACGCTCCGAAGATCAGCACGCTCACAAGCAGGCAAAGGCGGCGCATCGGACATCCTCCCGGACGCAGATCCCCCTCTGCCGCACGCTACGCCGCTAATCCACGTGCCTGCCAGTGGCTGTTGGTTCTACGACTCATGGCCCACCCGCCGAAGGCGAGCCTCACGACGGCCCGAACGGGCGGCCTTGTCTGTACTTGTCCGCCGCTTGCTGAACCCGCTCCAGGTGACGAGACCGCCATGCGTCCTCGCCGGCCCCCTCACGGTCACGTCCCGCACGGCCGTCGGTCATCTCCCGGAGGATGTCGGCATGCCCCGCGTGTTGGGCGGTCTCGACGACAACACGGACGAGCAAAGACCCCAAGGTGGTGTGCCGTCGTTCCTCGGGCCACCACGACACCTGTGCCGGAGCGTCGAGCCCCAGCTGGTCGATCGACTGGTCGGAATGCTTCCACGCTGCGTGGTACAGGGCGACCATGTCGTTCCTGGTCTCCTGCGCCGTAGCCCACATGTCGGCGCTGTCCCAGATCGACTCGTCGTCGACCCACGGCAGCTGAACGGGAGAGGGACGGCCGACACAGTCGCCCAGGTAGCCCAGCTCCAACCCGGCGACGTGCTTGATCAGGCCGAGCAGATTGGTGGCGCTGGGGGTCATCGGCCGGCGGACGTCGTACTCGGTCAAGCCGTCGAGGGCGGAGAGCAGGCCCTCGCGAGCCTGCTGGAGGTACCGGTGCAGGTCGGACGCCACGCCTGTCCCGACAGTGGGGGGCTGCTTCATCCCGCCACGCTAGCTCCCAGCGCTGACACGTCACCGTCGGGCGCCGACGCCGAAGAACACGCTCTCTCGCCGACTAGACGCGAGCTTTCACGCACCATGCGGAGGCGGAGATCTCGAACGGGGCTGGCGGTTGTAGCTCCGCGCATCGGTCCCGGACGAGCTCGCGCCTGGCCGGGTCAAGACGAGCAACATAGGCACCCGCGGGCCCGACGCCGCGCGTGAACGGCTCCCACCACTGGGCGAAGGAAGAAAAGCTGACCCGGACAGTCAGCGTCATGGACTCGATGTCACTCAGCCCGGCCGCTTCGGACAGCTCCGCAAGGTGGCCCTCCCGGGCACCCGCAAGCCCGGCCTCGCCTTGAGGCTGCGGATCGAGGTCGTGCACTGCCCGCCAGAAGAGGGAGAGTGGGCCGGCGTCGCCCGAGTGGTCCCACACGCAGGCGGCAACCCGACCGCCGGGGCGGGTGACGCGCCTCATCTCCGCCAGTCCCGACACCGGCTCTGCCATGAAGTGCACGACCAGTTGCGCGAGCGCCACGTCGAAGCTGTCGTCCGGGAACGGAAGATGTTCGGCAACGCCCGCTTGCACGTCGACCTCGGGGAAGCGGGCACGAGCTGCCGCCACGAAGGAGTCGGACGGATCGATCGCGGTGACGGCGTCCGGGCCCAGGCGCCCGACCAGCTGCGCAGTCAGTGCACCGGGCCCACAGCCGACATCCAGCGCCCTCTGGCCCGGCCGAACATCGGCGAACTCCGCGAACTGCACCGCCAACGGCTCGGCGTACCGGCCCATGAAGTCGGCATAAGCGTCCGCCGAGACATCGAAGGTCACGACCCCGAAGGTAATGGCTCTGGACGGGTGGATGCCACCACCGATGGGGGCTCCCGCGGGTCTGCGCCACGGCCGCTCCCCGAGGCGGCGTGATTATGATCAGTCGGGAAACCGCGTCGTGACCATGACAGCGCCTCGAAATCGTTCCTTGCCTGAGTAAGGAGTTTCTTGATGGTGCACGGATTCGCGAAGGAGTCCGACGACGTCATCGTGGTCGGCGGGGGAATCGGAGGGCTGACTCTCGCCCTCGAGCTGCACCGAGTCGGCGTCCCGGTCCGGGTCTTCGAAGCCGTGCCGAAGGTCGCCCCGGTCGGTGTGGGCATCACCCTGCTTCCCCATGCCACGCGCATCCTCGCCGAGCTTGGTCTCCTGGACGCCCTGGCCGCACGCGGCGTCCCCACCCAGGAGTCCGTCTTCTACAACCGCTTCGGCCAGTTCGTCTTTCGCGAGCCGACGGGGACCTATGCCGGCCTGGCATGGCCGCAGCTGGCCATGCACCGGGCGGATCTGTACGACGTCTTGCTCGCTGCCGCCCGTGAGCGCCTGGGGGATGACCGCATCGTGTTCGGTGCCCGGTTCGTGCGCGCCGACCAGGACGCGCAGGGTGTCCATGCGCACTTCGAGCGCGTGCAGCCGGACGGAGTCGCACAAGGCGTCTGGTCGTTCACCGAGCAGGGGAGCGTTCTGATCGGATGCGACGGCATCCATTCAGTCCTGCGCAAGCAGCTGTTCCCGGATGAGGGTCCACCGATCTACCAAGGACTGAACATGTGGAGGGGGGTGACCCGGTGGAAGCCGTTCCTGTCGGGTGCATCGATGCTGCGCGTGGGGTGGTACTCGAGCGGCAAGCTGACGATCTATCCCTGCCGCGCCAACGTCGACGGCGAGGGCAAGCAGTTGATGAACTGGATCGCGGCCGTCGAGACCGATCGGCACATCGACCGTGACTGGGGTCGGCAGGGCCGCCTCGAGGACTTCATCTCGACGTTCCAGGAGTGGGACTTTGACTTCCTCGACGTACCCGGTGTGCTCGCCGGAGCCGACTCGATCCTGGAGTACCCGATGGTCGACCAGGAACC
>JAVEDJ010000430.1 GCA_030841025.1 Actinomycetota bacterium | reverse complement strand
CGCGCGGCCGCCCCGCGGGCCTGTCGCTCGGGACCGGTGCTGCCCGGCCCTCGCCGAGCGCGTGGGGTGTGCCGCGGTCACCGCCGACACCGCCTGGGCCCAGCTCCCCCTCGACGATCTCGCCCTGACCGTCCGACTCATCCGCTGACCAGCCTCGTCATGGTCGAGGCCCCCACCGGTGCTCGGCGGTCGTGACTACTCCTCCACGTCGTGCGGCTGTGCTGCCTGGACGTGCTACTCGGCCCGGGGCCTGGCCCACTGGGGCCAGGATCCCGGCGTTGGTCGCTGCGCACTGTGACGGCATTCTGCGGGCGGTGCGAGCTGGCGTGCCGCGATACGGCACATGAGGGCGGAATCGAGCAGTGCGCTCTGACGGCAGGACTCGACGGTCAGACTTCGGTTCTTCGAGTTCGTGCGGAGGGGCGGTGTCCGTCAGCTGTTGCGGAGAGCGGCGGTCGACGCGGTCTCGGCATGGATGACGACAACGGTGCCGATGATGTGGCGCTCCATCGCGGCGCGGGCGGCGGCCTGGTCGCCGGCATGCAGGGCGGCGCGGATCTCTTCGTGATCGTCGTGACGCTCGTTCAGCGCCGAGCTCAACGGTTGGGGCACACCGGTGGTGTTGATCAAGAAGTCGGACAGGTCCCACATCTTGCGGCTGGTCTCGGCCATGATCCGCGAGTGCGCCATGAGATGGATGGCCTCGTGAAAACGCCGGTTGAGCACGCGGTAGCCGCGGGCGCGCACACCGGCGTCCTTGTCGGTGCGTAGCTGCCCGATCCGTTGGGAGATCAGGTCGAGCTCGAGCAGCTGCTCCTCGGTGCGCCGCGTTGCCGCGATGCCGGCGATGCTGCCCTCGAACCCGCCGAACATTTGGTAGAAGTCTTCGACCTCGCGCAGGTCGTATGTCGCGACCTTGGATCCGACCTGGGGCAGGATGTCGATCATCCCGTCGCCCGAGAGGCGGCGCAGGGCTTCCATGACCGGCTGCTTGCTGACACCGAACTCGGTACGCAGGACCTCGGTGGACAGTCGCTCGCCGGCGGCATACCGCCCCTCCAGCAAGCGCTCCTTGAGCTGGTCGTAGACGGCATGGTTCAGCCGACTCGCGCCGCGGTCGAGGCGGGTCGACTGCTGGTCCGTCACCTGCACAGCGTAACCGGGACCGTTTCGGTTGCTCGTCGAGCCGTTCGCCATCGCGCCGTTCGTACTCACAGGTCTCCCCTTGTGCGCGTCGATGAGCAGCCCTACTGTAACGCTAGCAGTGTAGCATGGCAGTTGAGTCGTGATCGTGGTGCTAACGCCGACGGAGTAGGTCCTCTCACTCCGTTCGGTCGGGCCTAGTTCCGCCGCTCATCTGCACCAATCCAGCCGCAAAGGAGCAGTCATGGAGTTCTGCATCGGCACCTGTGCCAAGATCGACCAGGTCGGTCTGGCGAAGCAGGCCGAGGACGTCGGAGCCAGTCACTTCGGCGTCGGTGAGGGTCCACTCCTGTTCAGCGACCCCTACCAGTACCTCGCGCTCGCCGCGCGCGAGACCAGCTCGATCAAGCTCGGGACCTGGGTGACGAACCCCTTGACCCGGATCGCGCCGGTTACCGCCAACTCGATCGCCACGCTGAACGCGCTGGCACCCGGCCGAACGTTCCTCGGCATCGGCACCGCGAACAACGCGCTGCGATCGATGGGCAACCGCCCGGCCAAGCTCGCCGAGCTCGACACCGCCCTCGACATCACCCGCGGGCTGCTCGCGGGGGAGCGCGTGACGCAGAAGTGGCTCGGCCAGGAGCGCGAGATCGAGTTCCTGGACAAGGAAGGTCACTGGTACAACATCGACGACCCGGTCGAGATCTGGATGTCTGCGGGCGGTCCGAAGGGTCTGGCCATCGCGGCCAAGCACGCCGACTACATGACCTACTGCCTCGGCCCGAATGCCGACATGATCGGCCTCGTCCGCCGCGAGCTGGACAAGGCCGTCGCCGACGCAGGCCGGCCGCCGGGCTCGGTCAAGCTCGTCGCCCTGTCCTGGTTCTACCAGCTCCAGAACGGCGAGACCTGGGAAGACGGCATCGACAACGGGTTCGGCTCCGGGCCGATCTCCTCCTGCATCACCAACGCCGGCTTCATGAACGAGCACATCGACGAGCTCGGCGAGCCCATCGTCAAGGCCTCCACCGAAGCCGCGATGGCTTACCTCGGCGACCCCACCGCCGCCGACGCCCCGCACTACCTCGAGGTGTGGGCGAAGTACTTGCGAGGCCTCGACCCAGTCCACCGGCCGATCATCACCAAGGAGCTCGCCGACTACTGGTGCCTCTACGGCACCCCCGACCAGCTGCTGGAGAAGACCCAGCTGATGCGCGACGCCGGCTGCGACATGGTCTCGGTCTTCCTGTCCAACCCCTTCACGGCCGAGCGCGACATCGCCCACATCGGCTCGTCGATCCTCGCCCGCGCCTGACCGCCCGCTTTCAAGAGAGGACTGATCGAAGATGACCAGCTTCGACCCGAGGACCACCGCGATCGTGGCCGTGCACTTCCAGAACGACATCGTCGGCCCCGACGGCGCCTTCGCCGGGTTCTTCCGCGCCGAGGTCGAACGCACCGGCGTCCTCGACACCGCGGCGCGCCTGCTCGACGGTGCCCGCGCCGCGGGCGTCCCCGTGATCTACACCCGCGTCGCGTGGAAGTCGGACTACTCCGACCTCAACGCCAACTCCGCTCTGCTGGGCATGGTCGCGCAGACCCAGTGTCTGCAGGACGGCAGCGAGGGCGCGGCCATCACCGACGAGGTCACCCCCAAGGACGGCGACCGGATCGTCACCCACCAGCGCGTCGGCGGGTTCGCCGACAGCGACCTCGAGGCGACCCTGCGGGCCGCGGGCGCTCAGACCGTCGTCA
>JAVEDJ010000419.1 GCA_030841025.1 Actinomycetota bacterium | reverse complement strand
TGCAGGTCGTGGTGGTGCGAGAGCGCCTCACTCTTCAGCGTCGCCATGTCGACCCCGAGCGGGCACTCGCTCTTGCATGCCTTGCACATCAGGCACAGGTCGAGGATCTCGTGCAGCCGCTCGTCGCCCAGGGCGGCAACCGGGTCGGGCTCGCTGAGTGCCTTCACCAGGGCGTTGGCCCGACCGCGGGTCGAGTGCTCCTCCTGGCGGGTGGCGATGTACGACGGGCACATCGCGCCGGTCGTGCTCTTGCGGCACAGGCCGATGTTCATGCAACGGTCGGCCGCTCCACGCATGCCGCCGACCACGTCGAACTGCAGCCTGGTCCGGATCGGCGTCGCCGGCGGTAGTGCCGCGTCGCGAAGGTTCTCAGTCATGGCCGGTGCGTCGACGATCTTGCCGGGGTTCATCAGGTTCTCGGGGTCGAACAGACCCTTCACCGCACGCATCGCGTCGTACAGCCGGTCTCCGAAGATCTCCCGGTTGAACTCACTGCGCGCCAGCCCGTCACCGTGCTCGCTGGAGTTCACGCCGCCGTACTCCCGGACGAGATCCCTGACCTCCTCGGCGACGGCGCGCATGGTCTGCACCTCCTCAGGCCTGGTCAGGTCGAGGAAGGGCCGGATGTGCAGGCAGCCGACCGAGGAGTGGCCGTAGAAGCCGGCGGTCAGACCGTGCCGGTCGAGCAGCTCGCGAAACCGCGTCGTGTAGTCGGCCAACCGGGCCGGCTCGACCGCCGTGTCCTCGACGAACGCCAGCGGCCGCCGGCTGCCGACACTTGCCGCCATCAGCAGGCCGAGCGCGGACTTGCGGACCTTGAGCAGAGCGGTCTGCTGTGCCGGAGTGGCGGCGACCAACGTGTGGTAGCCGTGCGAGTTCCGGCGCCACAGCGACTCGAGCTGATCGAGCTGCCCGACGAGCTCCTGCTCGTCGTCGCCGGTGAAGGACACGAACAGCAGTGCCTCCGGGTCCCCCTCGAGGATGGCGCCCAGGGCGGCGTACTCGATCTTCTGCCGGGACAGGTCGAGGATGCTGCGGTCCATCAGCTCCACCTGCGCCGGGTCGCACGACAGCGCGTCCTCGGTCGCGGCGATCGCGCCGGCCGTGCTGGTGAAGTGGCCGACCGCGAACATCGTGTGCCGCGGCTTGGGCACGAGGTCGACCACCGCATGGGTGGCGATGACGAGCGTTCCCTCGGCCCCGACCACGAACTTGGCCAGGTCGAAGGGAGAGCCGTCGGCGAGCCGGTCCAGCCGGTAGCCGCAGGCCCGGCGCCAGAACGGCGGCATGCCCTCGGCGATGGCAACGGCGTTTGCCTGCACGATTTCGGGCAGCTCGCGATAGATGCTGCCCTCGAGACCCGGTCGTGCCGCTCGCCGCACCAGCTCGGCGTCGTCGACCGGCTCGAAGCGAGTGCGTGACCCATCCGAGAGCACGACGTCGAGCGCACGCACGTGGTCGATCGTCATGCCGTAGCGCACGCTGCCGCTGCCGGCGGAGTTGTTGCCGATCATCCCGCCGATCGTCGCGCGGTTGCTCGTCGAGGTGTCCGGGCCGAACATCAGGCCGTGCGGTGCGGCAGCGAGGTTGAGGTCGTCCTGTACGACGCCGGCCTCCACCACGGCGGTACGCGCCTCGGGGTCGATCTCGACGACCCGGTTCATGTGTCGGGACAGGTCCAGCACCAGGCCCGGGCCGACGGTCTGCCCGGCGAGGCTGGTGCCCGCGCCGCGGGCGACCACCGAGATTCTGCAGGCGCGGGCCGCCGCGACCGCCGCGGCCACGTCGTCTGCATGGTGCGGAAAGGCCACCCCGACCGGCGTGATCGAGTACATGCTCGCGTCGCGGGAGAAGAGGTGGCGCGTGTAGTCGTCGAAGCAGACCTCTCCCTCGAGGTCGCGGCGCAGCAGGGTGGCGAGGTCCGAGCCGCTCACTCTCTCTCCAGCCGCTCGAGGGCGGCTTCGACGCCGCGGGCGTCGATCGGCACTCCGGTCAGCCGCAGACCCATCTGTACGCCGCTGAGGGTTCCCGCGAGGGTCAGGTCGTTGAAGTGGCCGAGGTGACCGATGCGGAAGACCCGCCCGGCCAGCTTGCCGAGCCCCGCTCCCAGGGACATGTCGAAGCGCTCGAGCACGACGGCGCGGACCGCGTCGGCGTCGTACTGCTCAGGGACAACGACAGCCGTCAGTGAGCCTGAGTACTCCCGCTCGTCGGCGCAGAGAACTTCCATACCCCACGCGTGCACTGCGGCGCGGGTGGCAGCCGCGTGCCGTGCGTGCCGGGCGAACACGTTCTTCAGGCCCTCGTCCTCGAGCATCTGCAGGGCAGCCTGGAGCCCGTACAGCAAGTTGGTGGCGGGGGTGTAAGGAAAGAAGCCGTTGGCGTTGGCGGCGATGATCGGCTGCCAGTCCCAGTACGACTTGGGCAGCTGCGCGGTCCGAGAGACGGCGAGGGCCTTCTTACTCACGGCGTTGAAGCCGAGCCCCGGCGGCAGCATCAGCCCTTTCTGCGAGCCCGCGACAGTGACGTCCACGCCCCACTCGTCGTGCCGGTAGTCGATGGACCCCAGCGACGAGATGGTGTCGACGAGCAGCAGCGCCGGGTGATCCGCCGAGTCGAGGGCGGCCCGCACTTCGGCCACCCGGCTGGTGACGCCGGTGGAGGTCTCGTTGTGCACGACACACACGGCCTTGATCCGGTGGTGGGTGTCGGCTGCGAGCCGCTCGGCGACGGTCGCCGGGTCGACGCCGTGCCGCCAGTCGCCGGGAACGAAGTCGACGTCCAGCCCCAGGCCGCGGGCCATCGCCTGCCACAGGGTGGCGAAGTGGCCGGTATCGAACGAGAGCACGCGATCGCCCGGGCTGAGGGTGTTGACCAGCGCGGCCTCCCAGGCACCGGTGCCCGAGCTGGGGTAGACCACGACCGGGCCGGCCGTGCCGAACACCGGCTTGAGCCCGTCGAGCACCGCACGGGCCAACCGGGCGAACTCCGGTCCCCGATGGTCGATGGTCGGCGCCGACATCGCGCGCAGAACAGTGTCGGGAACGTTGGTCGGGCCAGGTATCTGCAGGAAGTGTCGGCCAGTAGAAGGAGCCATGCGGGACCTCTCGGACGAAGCAGACAGCACGGTTGTCGCGTGGGCATATCCGGGATGCGGAGTCAACTCCTACTCCGGGCGCCGCGCAAATCCGCCCTTATTATCCCTTGACGGACACCGGCACTGGGTGCTCGGATGCTCCCTGATCGACGTCACCGCTCCGTGATCCGGAAAGCCGAGTGGGCCCGGAGGTCCTCATGTCCGTCGAACTCGTCTCCATTCTCGTCCTCGTCGCCATCTTCGTCATCGCCACGCTGCTGCCCATCCACATGGGCGCGCTCGCCGTCGCCGCGGCCTTCGTGGTGGGCATGTTCGTCCTCGACGGGGCCTTCGACGACAAGGTGGACGAGATCGCCGGCGGCTTCCCCGGCGACCTGTTCGTCATCCTCGCCGGAGTGACGTTCCTGTTCGCGATCGCCAAGAACAACGGCACCATCGACTGGTTGGTGCACGCGGCCGTCCGTTCGGTTCGCGGTCGGGTCGCCTACATCCCCTGGATCATGTTCGGGGTCACCGCTGTGCTGACGGCTGTCGGCGCCGTCGTGCCGGCGGCGGTCGCGATCATCGCGCCGGTGGGCATGGGCTTTGCCGTGCGCTACCGGATCAACCCGGTGCTGATGGGTCTGATGATCATCAATGGTGCGACCGCCGGCGGCTTCTCACCGATCAGCATCTTCGGCTCCATCACCAACGGCGTCGTCGAGCGCAACAACCTGGATGGCAGCCCGCTCTTCCTCTTCCTGGCTTCTCTCGTCTTCAACGTGATCCTCGGTGCGATCACCTTCGTCCTGTTCGGCGGGCGCCGGCTCGTAGGCCTGCGCGACACCGGTGACGGGTCGCTCGAGTCGGTGGGCGGCGGCGACGGTGCCGACCCACTGAGCCGCACCGACGGTGACGGACCCGACGACGGGCCCGACGACGGGCAGGGCGTCGGCACCGGACCCCGCGGCGGCGGCGTCACGGTCGGCGCTGGCACCGGCGCTCACCCGCACGGTCTGCGGGAAGGTCCGGCGGAGCAGACGGGCACGACCCGCACCGCGACCGCGAGCCGCCCACCGGGCGACGCGGGCACCGTCGAGCCGGAGCCGGTCACCACGCTCGACGTCCACCGCACGCTCACGATCGTCGGACTGCTGGCCCTGGCCATCGGTGCCCTGTTCTTCGACCTCGACGTCGGCTTCTCCGCGTTCGTCGTTGCCGTCCTGCTCTCGTTGGCCGACCCGCACGGCACCAAGGGCGCGGTCAACCAGATCGCCTGGCCCACCGTCCTGCTGGTCTGCGGCATCGTCACCTACGTCAGCCTGATGGAGAACATCGGCACCATCGACTATCTGGGCGAAGAGGTGGCCACCATCGGCACGGCCCTCGTGGCCGCCCTGCTGATCTGCTACATCGGCGGCGTCGTCTCCGCGTTCGCCTCCACCACCGGAATCCTGGGGGCGCTCATCCCGCTCGCGGTGCCGTTCCTGCAGGACGGCCAGGGCATCGGTGCCATCGGGCTGATCACGGCGCTGGCCATCTCGTCGTCCGTCGTCGACTCGAGCCCGTTCTCGACGAGCGGCTCCTTGGTGGTCGCGAACGCGCCCGAGGCGGACCGCGAGTTCGTGTTCCGTCGGCTCATCCAGTGGGGCTTCTCGATGGTGGCGATCGCACCGCTGGTCACCTGGGCGGTCCTCGTCGTGCCCGGGTGGCTGTGACGCTCGGGTCGTACGACGGCGCCGGTGCGCGCCTCGTTGCCTATGACGGTGCTGCCCCGGGGGTGGCGCCCGACGCCTTCGTGGCCGACGGGGTGACGCTCATCGGCGCGGTGACGGTGCGGTCCCGGGCCAGTGTGTGGTTCGCGACCGTTATCCGCGCCGACGGTGCGCCCATCGAGATCGGCGAGGGCAGCAACGTCCAGGACGGCTGCGTCCTGCACTCCGACCCCGGCTTTCCCGTGCGCGTCGGCGCGCGTGTGTCGCTCGGGCACCGGGCCGTCGTGCATGGCTGCACCGTCGAGGACGACGCGCTGGTCGGCATGGGCGCGGTGGTCCTCAACGGCGCGGTCATCGGCACCGGCTCGCTGGTCGCCGCGGGCTCCGTCGTGCTCGAGGGCACCGTCGTGCCTCCCGGCTCCCTCGTGGTGGGAGTACCCGGCAAGGTCAAGCGCGGGGTGACCGAGGCGGAACGCGAACGGATGCGCAGTGGCGCGGCGTCGTACATCGAGCGGTCCGCGCGCTACGCCGCCCGGCAGCCGGCGGCGAACCTCCATCCCGGAGGATGAGCGGTGTGAGCAACTCGACTCGGGCGCCGCTGGACGGCGTCCGCGTGCTGGAGGTGGGCGTCTTCATGGCCGCACCTTTCGCGACGATGCAGCTGGCCGACCTGGGCGCGGAGGTCCTGAAGGTCGAGAACCCCCAGAGCGGTGATCCCGTCCGCGCGACGGGCCCGTTCGTCGAGGGCGAGAGCTCGCCGTTCATGCGGATCAACCGCAACAAGAAGTCGGTCGCTCTCGACCTGAAGTCTGCTGCCGGCCGAGACGCGTTCCTGCGGCTCGCGGAGAGTGCCGACGTCGTCGTCGAGAACCTCCGACCCGGCGCGATGCGCGCCCTCGGGCTGGGCGACGAACCGGTCCGGGCGGTGAACCCGCGCATCGTCTACGCCTCGGCGTCGGGTTTCGGTCAGGACGGTCCGCTCGCCGCGCTGCCGGGGCTGGACATCATGGCGCAGGCCCGCGGCGGCCTGATGAGCATCACCGGTCCGCCGGACGGCGCTCCGGCCAAGGTCGGCGTCCCGGTGTGCGACCTGGTCTCCGGTCTGTATGTCGCGCTGGCGGTGACCGCTGCGTTGCGTGAGCGCGAACGCAGTGGCGAGGGGCAGTACATCGACGTGTCCCTGCTCGAGTCGGGCGTGTCCTTGGCGGTGTGGGAGGCCGGGCGGTACTTCGCCACCGGCGAGGTCGGTGGCCCGCTGGGATCGGCGCACCAGAACCAGGCACCGTACCAAGCCGTGCGCACCTCCGACGGATGGGTGACGGTCGGGGCGATCACGCCGAAGACGTGGGCGGCGTTCTGCACGGCGCTCGACCTCGAGCACCTCGCCGGCGACGAGCGATTCCGCGACTCCTTCGCGCGGCACGCCGCGCGGGAGGAGCTGATTGCGGCGATCGAGACCCGGACCGCGGCGATCAGCACCGACGAGGTCGTGGCGGCGCTCGAGCCGGCGGGGGTGCCCTGCGCGCCGATCGCCGACTACGGGCAGGTCTTCACCGACGAGAACCTGGCCGCCCGCGACTTCTTCTGGGACGCTCCGCATCCGGTGGCCGGCGCGATCCGGCAGATCGGGTCGCCGATGCGGCTGTCGCGCACACCGGTGCGGCAGGACGACGCCGGCCCCAGCCTGGGCGCGCACACCCGCGAGGTGCTGTGCGAAGCGGGCTATGCCGACGACGAGATCGAGGCCCTGCTCGCGGCGACAGCCACGGCAGATCCCGGGCGGGCCTCATGAGTGACGACGAGGACCTGACGGTGACGCACGACGGTGACGTGTTGGCGGTCACCTTCAACCGTCCCGCTCAGCACAACGCGATGACCTTCGCGATGTACGACGGGTTGTACGACGCGTGTGAGCGCGCCGACTCCGACGACCGAGTGCGGGTCATGGTGCTGCGCGGCGCGGGCGGCAAGGCGTTCGCCTCGGGCACCGACATCGCGCAGTTCCGCGACATGCGTGACGGTGCGGACGGGGTCGCCTACGAGGAGCGCATCACCAAGGTCGTCAACCGGCTCGAAGACGTCACCGTGCCCACGGTCGCCGCGGTCGACGGCTACTGTCTCGGCGGCGGCCTGGTGCTGGCCGCGGTCTGCGACCTGCGTGTCGCCACCACGTCGGCGCGCTTCGGGGTACCCATCTCGCGCACGCTGGGCAACTGCCTGTCGATGAACAGCCATTCCATCCTGGTCGCCCGGCTCGGTCCGGCTCGCACCCTCGACCTGCTGCTGCGGGCCCGGCTGCTGGATGCACAGGAAGCGTACGACGCCGGCTTCGTCGCGCAGCTGTGCGACGACGGCGACCTAGCCAAGACGCTGGCCGAGGTCGTGACGACGCTGAGCAGCAACGCGCCGCTGACCGTGCGGGCATCGAAGGTGGCAGTCGCCCGGCTGCGCCGCGCCGCCGTGCCCGAGGGCGACGACATCGTCGCGATGGCCTTCGGCAGCGACGACTTCCACCGTGCGGTGCAGGCGTTTGGGACGCGGCAGCCGACTGCGTGGACTGGCCGATGACCGGTCGACCGCAGGCGACGAGCACCGCGCGCACCGATCCCGCGGCCGAGCGACGTCCGGGCGGCGTGCAGTCGTTGGACCGCGCCTTCGACCTGCTCGAGCTGATGGCGGCCACGGAGGGCGGCGTCGGGCTGAGCCAGCTGGCGGCCACATCGGGGTTGCCGGTGCCGACTATCCACCGGATCGTGCGCACGCTCGTCTCGTCGGGATACGTGCTGCAGCTGCCGTCCCGCCGCTACGCCCTGGGGCCGCGACTGATCGGCCTGGGCGCCCGGGCGACCACAACACTCGATGCCTGGGCCCGGCCGCATCTGGCCGCGCTCGCGGAGAGAACGGAGGAGACGGCCAACATGGCCATGCTCGACGGCGACATGGTCGTCTACGTCGCGCAGGTCCCGCCTCTTCGACACACCATGCGCATGTTCACCGAGGTCGGCCGTCGGGTCTTCGCGCACTGCACCGGCGTGGGCAAGGCGCTGCTCGCCCAGCTGCCCGAGGACACCGCCCGCGACCTGGTCCTTACGGCGGGGATGCCGGCGCAGACCGATCGCACGATCACCGACCTCGACGTGTTTGCGGGAGAGCTGCGGCGGATCCGACAGCAGGGCTACGCCGTCGACGACGGAGAGCAGGAACGAGGCGTGCGCTGCGTCGCCGTACCGATCCCTGGCAGCCCCACGATCGCGGTCTCCGTCTCCGGGCCGGCCGGCCGGCTGACTCCGGAGTCACTCCCCCAGCTGGTTCCGGTCCTGATGTCGGCGGCCGACGACCTCGCACGCCGGCCTGACCGGCATACCGCCTCGGGCTCTCGCGACTGACCCCGGTCTCGCGCCGGCGGGGGCTACTGCCCCGTGTACATCAGCTCCCAGACGTGACCGTCGATGTCCTGGAAGCTCCCGCCGTACGTGGGCCCTTGCTCCAAGGTCGGCTTCCATGGCTTCCCACCTGCCGCGATCGCCTTGGCGATTGTGTCGTCGACGTGCTGCTTGCTGTCGGCGGACAGGCAGGTGAGCACCTCCGTCGCGGTCGTCGCGTCGCAGACGTCACCGTTGATGAAGTCGCGGAAGCGCTCTTCGACGAGGAGCATGACGAAGACGTTCTGGTCGACGACCAGGCAGGCCGCGTCGTCGTCGGAGAACTGGGGGTTGACCTGGAAACCCAGCTCGGTGAAGAAGGCCGTGGATGCCTTCAGGTCCTTGACGGGCAGGTTGACGAAGATCATTCGCATGTGATTGTCCTCTTGGTCCGAAGGGCGATCCCTCCATCCAGACCAGGGCCCGTTCGCTAACTCATCGACGGGCGCGCGATGAGTTTCGTCTGGCCCGCTGTCTGTCCATGTGAGAGCGCAGGCTGACTTCCGTCGTCTAGGGTCGACGGTGTCGTAGAGAGGTGGCAGGCATGGCCATGACTGACCAGCGAGCCGGCGAGGACTTCCTCCTGCTGGCCGACCCTTACCGGCGGGAGCTGCTGGCCCACTGCTACCGGATGCTGGGCTCGGTCCACGACGCCGAGGACCTGGTGCAGGAGACCTACCTGCGCGCCTGGCGCTCCTACCACGGCTTCGAGGGCAGGTCCTCGCTGCGTACCTGGCTCTACCGGATCGCCACGAACGTCTGCCTCAACGCGCTCGACAGCCGTTCCCGGCGCCCGCTGCCAACCGGGCTGGGCGCGCCCAGCACGGACCCGGAGGCCCCGCTCGTCGAGCAGGGGGAGGTGCCGTGGCTGGAGCCGCTGCCCGACGCCATGATCCACGCTGACGCGACCGATCCGGCGACGATCGTCGGCGGGCGGGAGAGCATCCGGCTGGCCCTGACCGCCGCCCTGCAGCACCTGCCACCGCGGCAGCGCGCCGTACTCGTCCTGCGCGACGTCCTGAAGCTGCGGGCAGCCGAGGTCGCCGACGTCCTGGACACCTCGACCGCCGCCGTGAACAGCAGCCTGCAGCGCGCGCGGGCTCAGCTGGAGCAGGCCGGCCTGACCGAGGACGACATCGTCGAGCCGACCGAGCAGCCCCAGCGCGAGCTGCTCGACCGCTACGTGCACGCGCTGGAGACCAAGGACATCGCGGCGATCATCGAGCTGTTCACCGCAGACGCCGTGTGGGAGATGCCCCCGTTCATCGGCTGGTACCAGACCCCCGAGCACATCGGCCGACTCATCGACACGCAGTGCCCGGCCGGACCCGGCGAGCTGCGACTGCTGCCCACCGCGGCCAATGGCCAACCGGCGTTCGCGATGTACATCCGCACCGCCGACGGCAGCTGGGAGGCGTTCCAACTGCAGGTGCTCACGCTCACGGCCGGAGGCATCTCCCACGTGACTGCCTTCTTGGACCTCAGCCTGTTCACCACCTTCGGTATGCCGTCGACCCTGCCCGCGGACGAGCAGGTGGTGACCCCGGCGGCGCTCACCCCGTGACCGCGGCCAGCACGACGACCGCCGCGCTGACCGGCGGCGTCGCACTGCTGGAGCGCGCCATGGCGTACACCCTCGGTGGGCTCGCTCTTGTCACGGCGGACGCCATGACGGCTCCCTCACCGTGCCGCGAGTGGGACCTGCGTGGGTTGCTGCTCCACATGAACGCCTCGCTCCAGGCCGTCCACGAGGCCATTACGCTGGGGCACCTCCGGCTGGACGAAGCGGGCTACCCCGACCCCGACGGGGACTTCGGCGACCCGACGACGGATCCGGTCGCCAGCCTGCGGGCTCGCGGCTGCGCCATGATCGGTGGCTGGGCCAACGCCCAGGCGCCGGGCGACATCTTCATTGCCGACCGGGTGCTCACCCCCGGCATCGTGGCGGCCACCGGTGCCGTGGAGGTCGCCGTGCACGGATGGGACGTCGCACGCGCCTGCGGGCAGGACAGACCGATCCCGGCCGAGCTGGCCGACGAGCTGCTCGAGCTCTGCACGCTCGTCGTGACCGACGGCGACCGCCCGACCCGCTTCGCGACGCCGTTGGACCTGCCCGGCGGCGCCGGCCCCAGTGAGCGGCTGCTGTGCTTCCTCGGCCGCCACCCCCGCTGAGACGCCCGGCGAGACAGGCGCGCCGAGAGAGACGCGCCCAGCGCCTCGCCTGTCTGCCGAAAAAGGCGGTCGGGGCCTATGGTGTGTCAATCGTTCACGGCCTAGCGTCCCTCTTACGTAAAGCGGCACCGAGACCCGGAGCCAACGCGAGGAGGCGTTCCTCGTGCCCCACCACAGGAGGACACCCATGAGGAAGACGACATCGGCACTCGTGGCCACCGTCGGCGCGGCACTGCTCGCGCTGTCCGCGTGCGGCGGCGGCACCGGCGCCAGCAGCGGTGACGCCTCCGGGGGCAGCGGCGGCGCCAAGGTGAAGTCCATCAAGCTCGTCGCGGCGGAGTACTCCAAGGCCAACACCGCGACCTTCTGGAAGGACTTCGCGAAGGCCTACGAGGCGAAGACGGGCACCAAGCTCGACGTCCAGGTGATCAGCTGGTCGGACATCGACCAGCAGAGCAGCACGATGATCCAGAACGGCAACCCGCCGGACGTGCTCAACCTCAACGCATACGCGAGCTATGCCAAGGACGACCTGCTCTACTCCGCCGACGACGTCCTCTCGCCCAAGGTCAAGGGCGACCTGATCGACGCGTTCGTGGACAGCGGCACGTACAACGGCAAGATGTACGGCATGCCGGACCTCTCGTCCGCACGGGCCCTGTTCTACAACAAGGACCTGTTCGCGAAGGCCGGCATCGCGGCGCCGCCCAAGACCTGGGACGAGTTCGAGGCCGACGCCAAGAAGATCAGCGCGCTGGGCGGCGGCAACGTCGGCTACGCCATGCCTCTCGGGCCCGAGGAGTCGCAGGCCGAGTTCTCCATCTGGTTGTTCAACAACAACGGCAACTGGAAGAGCGACGGCAAGTGGACCGTCAACTCGCCGGAGAACGTCGAGACCCTCCAGTTCCTCAAGAAGCTGGCGGTGGACGACAAGGTGACGCAGAACAACCCCGGCCGCACCAACCGCACAGACGGGGCGTTCGCGCTCTTCGGGTCCGGCAAGGCCGGCATGGTTGTGGGGTTCTCGCCATTGGCGGCGCAGCTGGACACGGACAAGAAGGTCAACTACGGCGTCGCGCCCATGCCCACGAAGGACGGCGGCGAGCCGCAGACCTACGGCGTCACGGACTACCTGATGGCCTTCAAGAAGAAGGGCAACCAGGAGGCCGTCAAGGCCTTCTACGACCTCTACTACCAGCCCGAACAGGTCAACACCTTCATCGAGGCAGAGGGCTTCCTGCCCGTGACGAAGTCCGGGCTGGCGAAGTTTGCCTCGGACCAGTCGCTGAAGGTCTACCTGGACACGCTGCCCAACGTGCACCTCACACCGACCGATGACCCGACCTGGGACAAGGTGAAGCTCGCGGTGCAGCAGAACCTGGGCGCCGCGGTCGGACCCAAGGGCGACCCGCAGCAGGTGCTCGACGCGCTGCAGAAGCAGGCTGAGAGCCAGGGCTGATCCGTGCCCGCCACCTCTGGGGGATCGCTGCCCGGCGCTGCGACGCAGCCCGCAAATGCTCGCGTGGCCGCAGCTACCCCCGAGGTGGGGGCCACACCGGCCCCGGCACGCCGACCAGGCCGACGAGTGCGCAGCCCCGGGCGGGGTCACGCACCCGCCCGGGTCGCGCTGGTGTGGCTGGGCCCCGCCCTCCTGCTGATCGTCGGCGTGGTGA
>JAVEDJ010000368.1 GCA_030841025.1 Actinomycetota bacterium | reverse complement strand
GCGCGTCGACGTGCGTACCCGTCTGGGAGCCGAGGTCGATGTGCAGCAGGTTGAAGCCGTCCCGCTCCACCGTGGAGTGGACCTCGAACCGTGGGACCGGGTCCCCGGGATAGACCTGGCTGCCCGGTCCCACCGGCACGGACAGGTCGACCAAGCGGCGGACGCGCACGGCGAGCTCCTCACGTGAGACGCCGGACAACAGATGTTGCCTCTGGAGCAACCTACCTCTAGCGTTCCGGTTGCACCGGACGGGGCACCGTCCCGCGGAGCCAGGAGGCGAAGGGTCATGAGCGGAGCCAGCGTGGCGGGCGGCGTCGAGCCGAGGCGGCCGAAGGTCACCGAGGTCGAGCAGCACGGCATCGACACGATCCCGGACCAGGACCGGGCCTCGGGACCGTTCGATCTGTTCCGCATCCAGTTCGGCGGCGCCAACACGTTCGCGACGATCATCCTGGGCACCTTCCCCGTGCTGCTGGGCCTCTCGCTCTGGCAGGCGGTCGGTGCCACCGTGGCGGGAGTCGTCGTCGGGGCGCTGATCCTGATGCCGATGGGCCTGTTCGGCCCCAAGACGGGAACGAACAACGCCGTCTCGTCGGGAGCGCACTTCGGGGTCCGGGGCCGCGTGCTGGGGTCGTTCCTGTCGCTGCTGACGGCGATCGCCTTCTACTCGATCTCCGTGTGGGTCAGCGGCGACGCCCTGGCCGGGGCGCTCAAGCGCCTCTTCGACGTGCCGAACAACGACGCCGTGCGCGGAGTGATCTACGCCCTGCTCGGCGCCCTGGTGATCGTGGTGGTCGTCTACGGCTATCAGTTCATGCTGCTGATCAACAAGGTCGTCGTCACGGCCAACACGGTGCTCATCCTGCTGGGCATCGTCGCCTACGCCAGCGTCTTCGACTTCGGCTACGACCCCGGTCCCGACTCCTACGCGCTGGGCACCTTCTGGCCGACCTTCGTGCTGTCCGCGCTGATCGTGATGGGCAACCCGATCTCCTTCGGAGCCTTCCTCGGCGACTGGTCGCGCTACATCCCCCGTGACACCCCGGTGCCCAAGCTGCTGGGCGCGACCTTCAGTGCCCAGCTCGCCACCCTGATCCCGTTCCTGTTCGGTGTCGGGACCGCGACGATCGTCGCGGGTGAGGCCGACTACATCTTCGCCCTCGTCCAGGTCTCCCCGCTCTGGTACACGCTGCTGCTCGTCGTCGTCGCGTTCCTCGGCGGCATGTCGACCGGGGTCACCTCTCTCTACGGCACGGGCCTGGACTTCTCCTCGGTGTTCCCGCGGCTCAGCCGGGTGCAGGCGTCGCTGTTCATCGGCGTGCTGGCGTTCGTGTTCATCCTCGTGGGACGCCTCGCGTTCGACCTGATCGACAGCGTGAACGCGTTCATCGGTGCCATCGTCATCTGCACCACGCCGTGGATGGTCATCATGGCGATCGGCTACTTCGTACGTCGTGGCTACTACTCGCCGCAGGACGTACAGGTCTTCAACCAGGGCCGGATCGGGGGCATCTACTGGTTCTCGGCAGGCGTCAACTGGCGTGGCATGGCGGCGTGGCTGCCGGCCGCCGTGATCGGCCTGCTGTTCGCCAACTACCCGCCGCTGATCGAGGGCCCGTTCCGCAACAGCGCCGGCGGCGTGGACATCAGCCTGCCGGTCACCCTCGGCCTGGCCGCGGCGATCTACCTCCTGCTGCTGTTCCTGGTGCCGGAGCCGCGCTACGTCTTCGGCCCCGAGGGTCCGCGGCTGGTGCCGGCGCGCGACGGTGGGCAGCCGCCGCCGGTCACCGACGATCCCCGCGCCTCGACCTCCCGACAGCGCCGTCGCTCCGAACCCATCACCGAGGTTGCTCATGACTGACCCCAGCGGACGAGCGGACAGCAATCCCTGGTCGGCGCCCCGAGTCGAGGCGCAGGGGCATGTAGGCCAGGTCGACGCCACCGTCGTGCCGCGGTTCGCCGGGCCTTCTACGTTCGCCCGGCTGCCGCGCGCCGACGAGGTCTCCGACCTCGATGTCGCCGTCGTCGGGGTCCCGTTCGACTCCGGGGTGACCTACCGGCCCGGCGCCCGCTTCGGACCGGCTCACGTGCGCGAATCGTCGCGGCTGCTGCGTCCGTACAACCCCGCTGCGGACATCGAGCCCTTCGCGGCGCTGCAGGTCGTCGACGCGGGCGACATCGTCGCGAACCCCTTCGACATCGGCGCGGCGATTCAGCACGTGCACGACGGCGCCCGGCAGATGCTGGAGCGGGCCTCGCGGCTGGTGACGATCGGTGGTGACCACACGATCGCCCTCCCGTTGCTGCGCGCCATGGCCGAGCGGCACGGGCCCGTCGCCGTCGTGCACTTCGACGCCCACCTCGACACCTGGGACACCTACTTCGGTGCCGACTACACCCACGGCACACCGTTCCGGCGGGCGTCCGAGGAGGGGCTCATCGACCGGTCCGGGTCGATGCACGTGGGCATCCGTGGGCCGCTGTACTCCACGTCCGACCTCAGCGACGACGCCGAGCTGGGCTTCCACATCGTGCACAGCCGGGAGATGGACGACATCGGGGCCCGGGGCGTCATCGAGCGCATCCAGGCGCGGGTGCAGGAGCGTCCGGTCTACGTCTCGGTCGACATCGACGTGCTCGACCCTGCGTTCGCCCCGGGAACCGGCACACCGGAGTCCGGCGGGCTCAGCTCCCGAGAGCTGCTTGCGATGGTGCGCGGCTTCGCGCAGCTGGACCTCGTGGGCGCCGACGTCGTCGAGGTCGCTCCCGCCTACGACCACGCGCAGATCACAGGAATCGCCGCCTCACACGTGGTGTACGAGCTGGTGTCCGCGATGGCCAAGCGCGCCAGAGGAAAGGGGGCATGACCACCACCGAGCACGAGGTTCTCGAGGTGGCCGCCGACCTGGTGGCCGCGTTCGGGCGGGAGGACCTGCCGGCGTACTTCAGCTTTTTCGCCGACGACGCGACGTTCGTCTTCCACACCACGGCACCGGTGCTCGACTCGGTCGATGCCTACCGCCGGGAGTGGGCCGAGTGGGAGCGCGAGAACGGGTTTCGGGTCCTGTCCTGCACGTCCTCGGAGCAACGCGTCCAGGACCTCGGTGGCGTGGTGGTCTTCAGCCATCGCGTCGCGACCCGCATAGCGACCAACGCGGGCGAGGAGGATACCCGCGAGCGCGAGACGATCGTCTTCCAGCGGCAGGACGACGGTCGCTGGCTCGCGGTCCACGAGCATCTCTCGGTCGACCCGACCGGCGGCTGAGCGGCCACTTCGGCCCGGATGTACGGCGGCGGCACTAGACGCGAGAGCCAGGCGGGGAACAGCATCGTCGGTAACATCCTCTGTGGAGGCGCCGATGGCCGCCGTTACGCCCGAACCGGAAGAACAAGAAGAGCTGCAGACCGGCCTCGAGCGGCTGCGGCAACGCCGCGCCGAGCTGCGCGACTCCATGCGTGCTCTCGAGCAGGCGCTGGCGGCGCCCGCGCCCGGCCGGCTGGACGTGTGGGCCGAGCGCGTCCACGTCGCCGTGGTGGAGTTGGCGGGCGACTTCACGCAGCACATCGATGTGACCGAGGGGGCGGACGGGCTCTACCCGGGGCTGCTCGGCGCCGCGCCACGGCTGGCCAGCGCGGTCGACGGCCTCACCCGCGAGCACGGCGAGATCACGGCCCTGGTCGATGAGCTGCTGGCCTGCGTGAGGGCGCCGGCCGACGGCGCCGCGGAGACCACCCGTGACCTCGGCACGGCGCTGCTCGGCCGGCTGAGCCGCCACCGGCAGCGGGGCGCGGACCTGGTCTACGAGGCCTACCAGGCCGACATCGGCGGCGAGACCTGACCGTCCGCCGTCAGGCCGGGAGCGCCACCGTGCCGTCGGGGTGCCGGACAGCGAGCCCGTCGGCGACCAGGCCGGCCAGTGCCCGCTCGCGTTGCGTGTCGCCGGGCCACACCGCGTGCAGAGACGCCACCGGCACCGGGTCCACCGAGTCCCGCAGCACGGCCATGATCAGCCCCCTGACCTGCCGGTCGGTGCCGGCGAAGCCCTGGGGCGCCCGGCGCGGCCCGTCGTACGACGGCTTGCCGGCGCCACGCCAGGCGCAACGCTCGAGCACCGGGCAGTCGGCGCACCGGGGCTCGCGTGCCGTGCAGACGAGGGCACCGAGCTCCATCACCGCGACCGCCCACCGGGCGGCCACGGCCGCCTCATCCGGGACGACGCAGGCCGCTGCGGCACGCTCCGCAGCGGTCAGGTGCGGTGCCGGCTGTTCCTGCCCGCCCAGGGTACGGGCCAGCACGCGGCGCACGTTCGTGTCGAGGACGGCGTGCCGGGCACCGAACGCGAACGACGCCACGGCGGCGGCGGTGTAGGACCCGACCCCGGGCAGCGCGAGCAGGTCGTCGTACGACGAAGGCACCTCTCCGTCGTGCCGCGCCACGATCGTCGAGGCCGCCTCGTGCAGCCGGAGGGCGCGCCGGGGATAGCCGAGCCGGCCCCAGATGCGCACGGCGGCGCCGGGTGTCTCCGCCGCGAGCGCGCCCGGGGTGGGCCAGCGCTCGAGCCACGCGAGGTAGACGGGCAGGACCCGGGCGACGGGGGTCTGCTGCAGCATGGCCTCGCTGACCAGCACCGCCCACGGCGTGACGTCCGGCCGGCGCCACGGCAGATCGCGGGCGTGCTGGGCGTACCACCCCAGGATCGGGGCGTGCAGCGGCGAGACGGGCATGGCAACGGCGATCCTCGCACGCTCAAGTGGGCGACCCGCGCTGACGATGCGACAGCAGGGGCCATCCCCTCAGAACCCCGCCATCCGACTCTGGTCGCCGGTGGCTCGCTGCCTGACCTGAAGAGGTGCCGTGACGTCGCCGAGCACACATGGCGACACCGCCGTGCGGATGACCCCACCGCTGGCGGTGGTGGTCGTCGCGGAGAGCCGGGCGCGTACCAGGGCGCTGCGTGGGCTGCTGTCCGGTCCCGGCTTCGCCGTGGCGGCCGAGGTCTGGACGGCGGAGGCCGCGGAGGCCGCGGTCGTCGCGCACCAGCCCGGCGCGGTGCTGCTCGACCTGCACCCCGAGGCCGGCGGCATCGAGGCGATCGAACGCATCATGGGCACCCGGCCGACCCCCATCGTGGTCTGCGGTGACCTCGCGCCGCACTCCGAGGACGCGCTGGCCGCCGGCGCGGTCGACGTGATCGGGGCACTGGACGCGCTGCCGAGCTCACCGCAGTACGCCTCCGCCGTGCGCCGGCACGTCCGCGTCGCCGCACGGGTGCGGGTGATCACCCACCCACGCAACCGCCTGCGGGCCCGGGGCCTGTCAGCTGTGGAGCCCGCCGCGCCGCCACGCCCCCCGGCCGCAGCGGCCGAGGCTCCGCCGGAGTCACGGGTGCATGTGGTCGTCATCGGTGCCTCGACCGGGGGACCGCCGGCGCTGGCCACAATCCTGGCGGACCTCCCGCCGGGGCTGCCCGTGCCCGTGCTGGTCATCCAGCACATGGCCGACGGGTTCGTCGAGGGCCTGGCCACCTGGCTCGACACGGTCTCGCCGGTGCCCGTCGAGATGGCCCAGCACGGCCGTCGGCTCTTGCCTGGCAGGGTCTACATCGCACCCGCCGGTGCCAACACGATGCTGCGCCGCGGCCTGCTCATCGAGCTACGGACGCC
>JAVEDJ010000298.1 GCA_030841025.1 Actinomycetota bacterium | reverse complement strand
CTGCCATGGCCGCTGCGATGGCTTCGTATTCGACCTGCTGCTCCTGGATGTTGGGCGCGCTGTCCCGGCCAAGGAAGAGGAATTCGGTGCGCACTAGCCCGGCGCCGTCGGCTCCCGACGCGAGCGCGGCGCGAGCATCGGCCACCGAGCCGACATTGGCCACCACGGCGAACGGTGTCCCGTCTCGAGACATAGCCGGCTGTGCGGCGAGTGCGAGGTGTTGGGCCCGGCGCTGTGCGAGGTCCGCGGCCCGCCGGCGGAAATCCTTGAGCAGCTCCGGCGAGGGATCGATACACAGCTCACCGGAGCCGCCGTCAAGGATGATCATCGTGCCCTCGGGGACACCCAGCACGTCGCGGCCGGCAGCCACGACGAGCGGGATGTCACGGGCGCGCGCGAGGATTGCGGCATGCGACGTGGGACTTCCCTGAGCGAGGACAACCCCTAACACCAGGTCGGCGTCCAACCCCGCAGCCTCCGCGGGCGTCAGGTCGCGGGCGACCAGGACCCCTTCGGCCACCGCCTGTCGCGATGGCTCGCCGGTCAGCGCGCGAAGCACCTGGTCGCTGACGGCGTGGACATCTTCGGCTCGCTCGCGCAGGTAGGGGTCAGGAAGGGCTGCCCACACGCGTTCGACATCGGCGAGGCAGCCAGCCCAAGCCGCCACCGCCCCGATGCCAGTTCCGATGCGCGCCTTGACGTCAGCAAGCATCTCGGCATCGGCGAGCAGCGACAGGTGCGCATCGAAGATGCTCGCCTCCTCGGCTCCCACCTCCCGGCTGGTGAGGGCACGGACATGCTCGATCTCCCGGCGTACCGCGGCGACAGCCTCCGCGACGCGTCGCCACTCCGCCGACGGCTCTCCCACTTCATCGTTGTTGAGGTCCACGGGCACAGTCGTCAACCTGCGAACCGGTCCGATCGCGATCCCGGGGGACGCCGGCAACGGCCCGTTCGCCGCGGCGGTGGAAGCCGCTGGGTCCTCGGCGGAGGTCACGGCGACGGGTTCGTCGAACCGGCGCTTCGCCAAGGTCACGAGGTGCTCGACCGCCTCATGTGCTTGCGGCCCGGACGCGCGTACCTCGACCTCGTGACCCCGCAGCGCGGCAAGGGTCGCCACGCGACTCAGGCTTCCGGCGGGCACCGGTCCCGCGCCGTTCGTGAGGTTGCGCAGCGAGACGGTCGCGTCGAGCCCGCGCAGCTCGCTGACCAGGCGGGCGGCCGGCCGCGCGTGTAGGCCGTGGGGATTCTCGATCGTGAAGGCACCGACGACCTCTGCCGCGTCGACGAGGTCGGGTTCCGGCGCACCGGTCTCGGTCGGCGACGACAGGTGCGCGGCCTTGCCTAGCAGCGCACCACGCGCCTCCGCGGCAACCTCCGCCCTGCTGGCTCCCCCGGCAGTCGCGACAGCAGCGACGACCAGGCCTTCGACGATGGGGGCCGGGGAGAGCGTCACGCGGTCGCGGATGGAAGCGTCTGCGATCAGGTCGAGTGCCAGCTCGGCGCTGAGGACGGCACTGCCAAGATCCATAAGGACAACCACACCGGCGGGACCATCAACGCGCTCGATGGCCTCCTTGATGCTCACTGCATCGGTGCCGAACGTCGTGTCGTCGAGGCCGGCGGCCACCTCGATGCGCACCGAACGGCCATGCAGCATCTCTGACGCGAGGGCGACGGCGGCTTGAGCCAACAGCCGGCTGTGCGAGACGACTACCAGCCCGACATCGTGGCTCGTGCTACGAGAGCCCGCCTGACTCTCTGTCATGTCTGCTGCACTCCCCTCACTGTTGTCTGTTGATTTATTTCGCTGTTGTCTGATGTGCTCAGAAGGCGGACTCGGTGGCCGCCTCGAGCAGTAGCGCGACCGTAGTCGCGCCGGGATCCTGATGCCCGACGCTGCGTTCGCCGAGATAGCTCGCCCGGCCCTTGCGCGCCAACATCGGAGTCGTCGCGTCCCGGCCGGCCGCAGCGGCGTCCCGGGCGGCCTTCAATCCCGTCGCGAGCTGCGACTGCTGGCTCAGGGCACTGTCCAGGGCCTCAACGGCGGGAGCTAGCGCGTCGTACATCGTCTTGTCGCCCGGCTCGGCTTTGCCGCGCGCGACAACCCCGCCGAGCCCGGACCGCAACGCCGCCGCGAAGTCGAGCGGTGTCGTGGTACCCGAGTCACCGAACGACGTCCCCATCCGGAGGAAGAAGGTGCCGAACAACGGGCCGCTCGCACCGCCGACGGTGGAGACCAGAGTCATCCCCACCTTCGTGAACAGCGCACCTGCCGTGGTCGGCTCGGTCTCGTTCAACGCGGCCACGGCGGCCTTCATCCCCCGGTCCATGTTCGACCCGTGGTCGGCATCGCCGATCGCCGCGTCGAGCTCGGTCAGGTGGTCGCGGTTGTCCGCCACCAGGGCGGCGAACTTGCGCACCCATTCCTCGAGGACCGCCGTGGTCACGTTTTCGCTCATGCCTCAGATCCCCCATCTCAGAGCTGGCGTCTTGACAGGAGCGTCCCAGAGCGAGAGCAGTTCGTCGTTGACCTTGAGCAAGGTGACCGACGAGCCGGCCATGTCGAGCGAGGTGATGTAGGGGCCGACCAGGGACCGTGCGATCTGCACACCGTGCCCGGTGAGGATCTTGTTCACCTCGTTGTACATGACGTAGAGCTCGATCAGCGGGGTGCCGCCGAGCCCGTTGACGAACGCGATGACAGCGTCCCCGCTGTTAAACGGGAGGTCCGCCAGGATCGGCTCGACCAGCAGAGACGCGATCTCTTTCGCGGGCACTAGAGGCAATCGCTCGCGGCCGGGCTCGCCGTGGATTCCGACACCGAGCTCCATCTCGCCTTCACCGATCTCGAACGTCGGCTTGCCCGCGGCGGGAACCGTGCAGGACGTGAGAGCCACGCCCATGCTGCGACCGTTGGCATTGACCGTACGCGCGATCTCGGCGACCTGGTCGAGGTCGCGGCCCTGCTCGGCAGCCGCGCCGGCGATCTTCTCGAGCAGCACGGTGACGCCGACGCCGCGACGCCCGGCCGTCCAGGTGCTGTCCTGCACGGCGACGTCGTCGTCGGTGACGACGGAGACCACACGGGCGCCGGTCTCCGCTGCTGCGATCTCGGCGGCCATCTCGAAGTTCATTACGTCGCCGGTGTAGTTCTTCACGATGTGCAGGACACCTGCGCCACCATCCACCAGCTTGGTGGCGGCCACCATCTGATCGGGCACCGGCGAAGTGAACATCTCACCCGCGCAGGCCGCGTCGAGCATGCCGAGACCTACGAAGCCACCGTGCAGCGGTTCATGGCCGGAGCCACCACCGGAGATCAGGCCGACCTTGTCCTTCTTGCGGGCGTCGGCCCGATGGATGATCTTATTGGGATGGTCGACCTGCAGGTCTGGGTGCGCCGCCTCGATGCCGAGCAGTGCCTCGACCACCACGTCGTTCGGGTCGTTGATCAGCTTTTTCATGAGGTCCCTTTCCGGGTTCGAGTGTGCGGGTCAAGGGTCAGGCGTCGACGCTGCTGCCCTGGCGCACGACGGGGGGCTCTAACTCGGGGTCGCCGAGGTCCACGCCGGGTCCGGCGGTCTTGCGATCGGCCGGGGTGCGCGAAAGCAGTCCGAACAGCAGCGCTGCCGCGATGCCCGCGAGGCACTCAGCGGCGAGGTAAACCGGGAGCTGGCCCCACTTCACGTCGCCGCCGGCGATCTGCTGGACGAACATCGGGCCGATGGTGCGAGCGGGGTTGATCGAGGCGCCTGTAGCGGGGGCCACCGGGATGATCGCGGCGAAGACCACGAGGCCGATCGCGACGCCGGCGAAGCCGGCGGCCGCCTTACGGTGGATGACGCCGAAGATGGTGAAGACGAGGATGAAGGTGCCGACGAACTCGGCGGTGAATGCCTGCACCCAGCTGATGTCGCCGTAGGACGCGACCCCGAGACCCACGTCGCTCGCCTTCATGCCGAGCACGCCGATGATGGCGGTCGCGCCGATGACGGCGCCGACGACCTGCGCGCCGAGGTAGGCCGGGACCTGGGACCACGGGAACTTGCCGGAGGCCGCGAGCCCGAGGGTGACGGCCGGGTTGATGTGGTTGCCGCCGATGTGCCCGAGCGCATAGACGGTGGCCACGACGATGGTGCCGAAGGCGAGGGAAATCATCCCGAGGTCGGCCATCGTGAACGGCGCCTTGCCGTTGACGATCAGAGTGGCGGGCACGGATCCGACACCGATGAACACCAAGAATGCTGTGCCGATGGCCTCTGCCCCCAGCCGCTGAGCCAGAGTGGTCTCGTCGAGCATGCCATGCCCCTTCCGTTCGTCCGAATGACATTCGATATTGTCGAATGTGGCCCGGACGTTACGCCCGTGATTCACTACTGCGCAAGACCTTTCGTGAAATTGGTCACACCCAGGAGGACAACTCGTGATCCAGTCGGTCGACCGAGCCATCCGCGTGCTGACGGCGCTGCAAGGTGCCCGCCGGATGAGCCTGTCGGAGCTCGCAACCCGGCTGGAGCTGGCACCCTCGACCACGCACGGCATCGTCCGCACCCTCGTCGAGCACGGGATGGTGGTGCAAGAACGAGGCTCGAGTCGCTATCAGCTCGGACCCGCCGTCCTACGGCTGGGCAACGTCTATCTCGACACCCTCGAGCTGCGCTCCAGGACCATCCCCTGGGCGGAAGACCTGGCTCGGCGCACCGGGTTCGCGGTGCGCACCGGAGTGCTGCTCATCGACGACGTCGTGATCATCCATCACGAGCCGCGGCCAGACGGCAGCCGCCAGATGCCCGAGGTCGGCATCGTTATCCCGGTCCACGCGAGCGCTATCGGCAAAGCCATGCTCGCGTTCCTACCGGCGGACGAGAAGCGCGTACTCACCTCCGGAGCACTACGCAGCATGACCGGCGAAACCATCATTTCCCCCGACGCCCTGAGCGAGCAGCTGAACCAGGTGCGATCCAGCGGCATCGCCGCCGAACAGGACGAGGCCGTCATCGGTGAGAGCGCTCTGGCGAGTCCCGTGTTCGACTCCAGCGGTGAAGCCGTGGGCGCTATCGGCGTCGTGATCCCCTCCGGCGCCGAGCTGGAGAACCACCCGGCGCGCGAAACGGTCCGCGAAACAGCACGCGCCCTTTCTCGGGAGCTCGGCGCGCAAACGTGGCCCCCACGCCCCGGACGGGGCTAGGCAACTTCGTCAGTGCTGCTGGCCCCACGAGCCGTGCGCCGCCACCCAAGGACAGAGGCGTTGATACCAGGTTGTTCGGTCCAGCGGCACCCATCGGTGTACCTGGCAACCGGAGGTGGCGTGGGGCGAACACGGCCGTCACGAGCTGGCAAGCCCTCGGTCGGGGCCGTTCCTCGGTCCATCGGGGACCAGCAGGTGGTTGTCAGCGTCGGGGTTCAGTTCGCAGGTGTGGCGCCTCTGGGGGCCCGTGACAACAGGTCGAGCTCCGCGGCCCGGCGGACCGCCGCGCGACGGTTGTTCACGCCGAGCTTGGCGAAGATGTTCTTGGTATGAGTTCGCACAGTGTTCAGGGACACCACTAGCTCGCGGGCGATGTCCGGACCGCCTAGGTCGGTTGCCAGCAGCCGGAGCACGTCGAGTTCACGTCCGCTGAGCGGCTCGATCAGGACCTGTTCGGCGGGCTTGGTGAGCTCGGTCTCGCCGAACCCGGTCAGCAGTCGCCGGACATAGTTCGGGGCGATCCCGCGCTCCGCCGCCGCTTCCAGCAGGACCGCCATGGGTGAGCCCTCGTCAACAAACTTGCGGACGTAGCCCTCCGGCTCGGCCAGGGCCAAGGCGCGTTCCAGTGGCATCAGCGCAGCCGGGATGTCGCCTCGGCTCTGCAGCGCGAGCGCCTGCAGCACGAGGATCTCGATGACGCTTCCCGTCCGGTCCCCTTGCTCGGCTGCTGCGAGGAGACGCTCCAGGAGTCCCGTTGCCTCGTCCATGGAGCGCTCGGCGCGTTCGATCTTGTACTGGGCCAAGAGGGCCCTGGCCAGGGTTATGTGCTCGAACTCGCGCAGGTAGCTGAGGTCGTCCTCAACGGACAGGCCGTGCTCACGGGCCCAGCCGAGGACGTCACCCAGTCTCCCTTGCGCGATCCATACGCGTGCCTTCAACGCCAGGACCGGCCGCACATTGGGAGCGAACTCCCCTACGTACAGGCGCTCCGCTTCGTCGAGAAGGGCCAGCGCGCCGTCCAGATCTCCTTCAGCCTCCCGGATCCGAGCCATCGCGACCCACCACCGATAGCGGTTCGCCGGCAACCCGGCGTGCTCGCCCAGCTCCTGGCTCCTCAGCAGGTGCTGCGTGGCGGCAGCCAGGTCGTCACGCTCGCGGTGGAGCGCGCTCATTCCTGCGTACATGTCTGCCGTTCCCGGCAGAACCGACCCGCCCTGCTCGGGTGCAAGCTGCAATCCCTGCTCGTAGGCGCGCATCGCCTCGCGGAGACGACCTTGCGCGATCCGTATGTCCGCCAGTGTGATCGCACAAACGAAGACGTCGAAGATGTGCCCCGCCCGCTGCAGACTCGCCATGCAGTCGGAGTACGACTGGTGCGCTGCAGCAAGGTCCCCACTAGCCCAGGCCGCGAGCCCCAGCAACCCCGCTGCCGCGCCATGGTTGAGATGGTCGCCTTCGAGGACGAGGTCGAGCGCCCGACGTGCGTACGTCATGGTGCCGGCCACGTCGCCGAGAGCCAGGGCCTGTGCGGCACGGTAGACGGCGATCGCGGGCGGGAGACGGCGAAACTCCTCTTCGTCCACAACTACCATCGCGGTCGATGGGGTCTCTGATGCCTCAAGCGTGCCCGCCGTGGGGTACAGCCACCGCTCGGCTTCCCGCAGGCGTGCCTCAGCGCCCTCGAGCTCGCCGGTCGCCATTAGTACCCCGGCAAACGCGACGCTAAGAACTGGCCTGTCACGGAGCAGCGCGTCGGGGAGCGCCTCGAGCCAGCTACGAGCCTCAGCCACCTTTAGATCCCTGCGCATTGCTGGGAACGCCAGCTCGACCAAGTCCGCCGCTCGTTCGAAATCCTCGGCGGCCAGTGCATGCTCGATGGCCACGGACTGCTCACCGTGCTGCTCGGACCACGCGCTTGCTCGCCGGTGCAGGTCCGGCACCTGGTCGGGCTGCTCGTCCAGCAGGCGCGCACGCAGCACGTCCGCGAACAGATGGTGGTAGCGGTACCACCGGCGGCGATCGTCGAGCGGGACCAGGAACAGGTTCCCGCGGTCCAGGGCCTCCAGCATGACCTTGCCCCCGCCCTGGCCGGTGACGGCATCACATAGTGGGCCGCTCAGCCGGCCCAGGATGGAGGTCTGCAGCAGGAAGTTCTGGACCCGGTCGGACTGACGCTGCACCACCTCCTCGACCAGGTAGTCCACGACGTAGCGATCGTCCCCCGCGAAGCCGGCAATGAAGCCGGCGATGTCGTCGCGGCCCTGCATCGAGAGCGCCGCCAGCTGGAGCGCAGCGATCCAACCTTCGGTGCGTCCCTCTAGCGTGGCCATGTCCTGCGCCGTCAGCGCCAAGCCCATCACCCCATTGAGGTACGCCGCGGCTTCGTCAGGGGTGAAGCGCAGGTCGGCCGCTCGAATCTCGACCAGCTCGCCGCGCACCCGCAGCCGGGCCAGCGGCAGCGCGGGATCGGCGCGGCCGGCGATGACCAGATGCAGCCGCGCAGGCAAGTGGTCGAGCAGGAACGCCATCCCCTCCTGCACCTCGCGCGCGACGATGACGTGATAGTCGTCGAGCACCAGCACGACGTCGTTCGCTACAGCCCCGAGGTCGTTGACCAGCGTGGTCAGCACCGTTTCGATGGGGGCGGCTGGGCCGCATCCAGGAGCGCAAGCGCGCTCGCGCCGACCCCAGGTGCCACCGTGCGCAGCGCGGCGATCACATAGGTCCAGAAGGACACGGGATGGTTGTCGCCCCGGTCGAGCGACAGCCACGCGGCAGACCGCTCATCGGTCGGCGCGGCCGGCCCCGCCGCCAGCCATTCGGCCAGCAGCGTCGTCTTACCGAAGCCGGCCGGTGCCGAGACGAGCATCAACCTCGAGGTGGCCCCGCGATCCATGCGCTCACTCAGCCGCGGACGCGGCACCAGAACACGTGGCGACCTCGAAACATAGAGCTTCGTCTCGAGCAGCGGGGCTGGCACCACCGTCTCCTGCCGCGAGCGCGTCACCTGGCGGCTTCTCGACGCGTATCGCTCGCCGGCGCCCGCCCACGTTCATCGCACCTGATCGCGGCGTACCGCTCGATGTGTCCGCGGACAAGGCTCAACAGCCCCACACCGTCGGTGTGGGTGCTCATCGAACGCTCTTCACGGGCAGGATGGCGAATGCTCCGATGATGGCGCAGACCCCGGCGAACGCGTACAGCGCGCTATAGCTGCCGCCCCCGATCGCCAGGATTGCCGGCGCGATCGCTGGCGCGACGGAGAATGGAAGAGCCCCGGCGATGTTGAGCACGCCAAGGTCCTTGGCGGCGTTGGCATTGTCCGGCAGCACGTCGGCAACCAACGCGAGATCGACGGCCACGTACATGCCGAAGCCGAGTCCGCCGATGGCCATGCCGACGAGGTAACCGTTGAAGTTGCTGGCGATGGCGATGGCGAACATCGAGACGCCGTACACGATCGCCGCGGTGAGGACGAAGGACTTCCGTCGCCCGGTCCGGTCAGAGAGCCTGCCACCCACCAGGGAAGCGGCGACGAGTACGGAGGACTGGGTGAGCGTGCCGAGAAATATCTGGTGCGGCACACCGGCCTCGGCGCTGCCGATCTTGTCCAGCAGGTAGTAGGCCTGGTAGGTACTGAGGAAGGCGTAGGCCAGCACGAACAGGAAGCGACTGGCGAAAGCCCAGGCGAAGTCGGGGCTTTTCCGCGGGTTGACGTAGAACGTGCTGAGGAACTCCCGCAGCGACCAGGTCGGCTTGACCTCCTTGGCAAGCCGGCGATCTTCCAACGTGACCGCGAAGACCAGGACGAAGAACCCACCGATCGCGCACGGGCCCAGGAACATCGCGAGCTGGTTGCCGGTGAACAGTTGGACCAGGAAAGTGCCACTCACCGACGCGATGGGCAGACAGACGCCCAGGACACCGGCGACCAGGCCACGTTGAACAGCCGGAACCTGGTCTGGCAACACCGCCACCTGGGCCGCGAGCAATGCGTTGAAGAACAGCTGCGCGATACACCATCCGAGGAGGACGACCGGGATGTTGGGTGCCAACGCGACAATGAGGATGCCGAGGGAACCGCCCACCAGGCCGATGACCATCCAAGGCCGCCGCATACCCAACTGCGACGAGGTGCGGTCGCTCATCCTGCCGAAGAACGGATTGCCGAACATTGCCAAGAGGGCGCCGATCCCAGTGACGAGCGCCAAGCTATTCGGTGCCTGTTCGATCCCCACGAGCGAGTTGACCTTCAACGCCAAGCTGACCAGCGCGGGCGCGAGAAACAGCAGGCAGGTGCTCGTGTACGCCAACGTGTACAGCGAGATGAAGCCCCATCCGACTCGGTGCACCACAGATGACTCCCCCGCAGGGGCCTTAGCTGCGGTGCGGCACGCCACTCCGTCCAGCCCGGCAGTCGGAGGCAGCTGCGGGTCGGCGGTTGGGGTGCTGCCGACGCGGCGGAAGACGTCGCGCATCGTGCTCCCCTCTAAGCCGAAAATGGAGCCAGGCGACGAACGGGAGGCACTAACGCGCAATCCGTGCGGGTGCTTCGTTGTCGCCAGTCTGCCAGGCTTTGCGCCCCTGCATGAGGGTCCGTGGCCGAATCCCACCGAGCCGGGGGCCATCCACTGTTCCGATGACTCGTTGCTGCCCTTGCGACGTGGTGCGGCGCGGACGTGGGTGCGTTCGCCTTGCCATTGAACTACCTGGCGACCCGAGGTACCTTGTGAACCGTGGTAGTCGCCACTGATGTCCTCAGCCAGCTTCGTCGCGGGGCGCTGGAGTACTGCGTGCTGGCCCTGCTGGCGGAGGAACCGCGCTACGGGTTCGACCTGGTCCGCAGCCTCGGTGCCCTGGACGGGATGGTGACCGGCGAGGGAACGCTGTACCCGTTGCTGTCCCGACTGCAAAAGGACGGGCGAGTTGCCAGCTCCTGGCGCGACTCCGACACCGGAGGACCGCCACGCAAGTACTACAGCGTCACGGCCAAGGGGCGCCGAGCCCTGGGCGAGTTCACTGCCGAGTGGAGTCGCTTTCGTGACACCGTCGATCACATCCTCGTGAAGGCGACGACATGAATACCACCTTGCACCCGCTCGCCGACCAGTACCTGCACCAGCTGGAGCGCGCCGCCCAGCGAATGCCGCGCGCCGACCGGAATGAGCTGCTCGCGGAGATCCGCAGCCACCTCGATGCGGGGCTGCCACCAGGGTCCACCGAGGGCGACGTACGCAATCTGCTCGCCGAGCTGGGGCCACCGGAAGACATCGTGGCCGCGGCCGTTCCGGATCGGGGGCCGCGCCGGCGCGGTGCGCGGGAGATCTTTGCTCTCCTGCTGCTGCTCACCGGGCTGCCTCCCGTGATCGGGTGGCTGGCCGGTGTCGGCCTTCTGCTGTGGTCACCGTTGTGGACCGCGCGGCAGAAGGTCCTCGGGATCCTGGTGTGGCCCGGCGGCTATGTCGTGGCCGCCGGTGCCCTGCCGCTGTTGGCGATCCGACGGTCCTGTTCGGTGACGCCCGCTGGTGCGTCCGACGCCGCCGCGGCGTGCACCACCGCCGGTGCGTC
>JAVEDJ010000284.1 GCA_030841025.1 Actinomycetota bacterium | reverse complement strand
GACCCCGGCCACCAGCTGGGCAACTCCCGGCATGCCCGGCAGGCCAACCGACGGGTGTGGGTGGGGCTCTGGAAGCCGTGCAACACGACCGGGACGGCGACCCGCTCCGGCTACCCCGAGGCGACCTTCACCTGGCGGGTGGCCACCGCGCTGCGCCGCCGGCTCGAGTCGCTGGGCGCGTCGGTGCGGATGACGCGCACCAGCAACTCGGCGAGCCGCTGGGGACCGTGCGTCGGCGTTCGCGGCCGCTTCGGCGCTCGCGTGGGGGCCGACGTCGAGGTCTCCATCCACGGAGACGGGGCGGCCTCCAGCACGCGCGGCTTCTTCGTGATCCGGCCCGGGTTGCGCACCGGCTACACGGACGACATCCACGGGGCCTCGCAGACGCTGTCGACCTCCGTGCACGGCGGCCTGGTCGGCCAGGGCTTCCCGCCGTCGAACGCCTACGGCGGGGACGGCTACGACGTACGCACCGACCTGGGCACGCTGAACATGGCCGACGTCCCCACGGTCATGGTCGAGCTCGGGAACATGCGCAACACCCGGGAGGCGCGCTGCATGCGCCGGGCGTCGTGCCAGCAGCGGTACGCCGCCGGCCTGGCGGCCGGGATCCGCGACTATCTCCTGCGATAGAAAGGCGACACGCGCCCTAGCCGCCCGACCTGGCAGGATCGACAACCAGCGGCTGTCCCATCGGGGGCCGCCCGTCGCGGAGGAGCACACCATGACCGATGGAGCAGCGGGAACACCGGACAAGACCGAGGACGACACCCAGCGCATGTTCCGCGAGGCGCTCGAGCGCAAGAACGCGAAGGCCCGTAAGGCTCATGGCGAGGACCACCGGGGAAACCAGGGGGTCGGCATGTCGAACAACGACAAGTCCAAGCGCCAGTTCCGCCGCAAGTCCGGCGGCTGACGAGTCGGCTGCGACACGCGACCGACGAGTCAGTCGCGGATCGGTCGGTCGATGCTGTTGTGCGCTGTGCCGATCCGGCCGGTCGGCCGGAGCTCCGCGCGCGGGTCGGAGCGGTGCATGTCGGTCCACTCTGCGAACGACTCGCCGACCAGCCGCTCGAGCAACCGGACATCGTCGGCGAAGTGTGGGATCAGGGCCTCCCGCTGGGCGGGGGTCAGTGCCTCGCGCGGACGCTGCTCGCGTTGCAGGTGACGGGAGAGGAACGAGCTCAGCAGGCTGGGGGCCTGACGCGCCGGTCCGGGCACCTGGTGCTCCACCGCCGTCACCACCCGCAGGGCCCGCGCCGCGACGCGGTTGACCAGCGAGCCGGAGGCGTGGGTCGTGACGTTCTCCGGCGTCATCTCGGTCACGACACCCGTCTGGACGCCGAGGAAGGACGTGATGCGGTCGAGCGTCGCGGCCGGTGACTCACGGACCTCCCGGTAGCGCAGCAGCAACGTCTGCTCCCGCGGGAGGGTCGACCAGAGGTGCTCGAGCTGCTCGCCGTACTTCCCGAGCGAGAGGTAACGCCAGAACGGGGCCCAACCGGCGGCCCGGCGCTTGTCCTCGAGCCCGCACGCCTTGACGAAGTCGCCCTCGGGCTCGAGCCCGGCCGACCACAGGTGAGCCCAGTTGGAGTGCGCGCGGTCGACCGGGTCGCGCAGCACCGCGATGATCCGCACGTCCGGGATGGCCGCCTGGATCCGGCGGTGAGCCGCATGGTCCTGCAGGTACAGCGAGGTGGACTCTCCCGCCAGCGTCCCCGGCCCCGCGTCCGCGAACAGCGCCTCGTAGGCGTCCGGCTGCCAGACCTGCTCGCGCACGGTCTTGCGGTCGCCCGGTCCGTGCTGCACGGCCGGCCGGCCGTCGCTGAGGAAGAACTTGGGCTCCTTCACCCGGGACATGTAGATCTGTGGATGCCGTGCCAACGCGACGTGCACCGCCGTGGTGCCGGCTTTCGGTGCGCCGGCCAGCAGGAAGTCGGGGAGCGCCATCACGTCGCTTCGCTCAGCACGGTGGTGCGCAGGTCGTGGGCACCGTCTGACCGGGTGACCTCGTAGTACAGGCGCAGGCCCCCGTCGGGCAGCCGCACGGCGCTGACGTACCGCAGCCCGCCGAGCCCGTGCGGCGAGGAACCGATCGGCGCGTCGCCGAGGGCCGCGAAGGATCCGAGGTGGGTCACGCGCGCGACCCCCGTGCGCTCCTCCCAGTTCTGCTCGGCCGTGGCGCGACCGTCGTACAGCGCGAACGGTTCGGGATCATCCAGCAGTACGGCGCTCACCCGCGCGCCGCGCGCGTCCCAGTGGCCCGCGCGACCGCGCAGTGCGGTGCCCTGCCAGGTCCACGCCACGCCGTCGTCACTCGTGGCGTAGCTGGTGCTCATGCGGTCGGTCTGCGCGGCGTCGTCGAGCGGGTGGCAGGACGCCCAGAGGTGCCAGCTGCCGTCGTGCTGCACGACGACGGGGTCCTTGACGGCCAGCTGTGGTGTGCCCGGCAGGACCGTCCGCCAGGGGGCTGAGCCCAGGGCGGCGGGGGAGCCGGCCTCGAGGAGGTCGACTCGCCAGTGCTTGGTCCCGGGCGTGGCGCAGCTGACGTAGACGCGCCAGGTGCCGTCCTCGGTGACGGCAAGGGCCGGCCGCTCCAGCGACTCGGCGCCGAAGGTGGCCTTGTCGAGGACCGCGAGGGTCTCGAACCGGACGCCGTCGTCGGACCGGGCAACGACGTTCGAGATGCCGCGGCCCTGACCGATGGGCCGGCGGACCCGGTAGCTGAGGTAGAAGACGCCCTCGTGCAGCAGCGCGCTCGGCGCGCCGACCCAGGCGCCCACGCTGGCGTCGGTGGGCTCGACCACGACGTCGGTGTGGGCATCGGGCCCGAAGGCGGCAGCGAGCTCAGCGAGGCCGGCGGGGCTCGGTGTGGTCAGCAGCGACATGCCTCGACCCTAATCTAGACGAAGCCAATAGACAACGCGGACAATCTGACCACGGCCGCCTTTCCCGCTCGCGGTCACAGGCTGACGGGCACGCCGTACCCGGCATTGATCAGCCGAGAAATGCGTTGCCCTCCATTGCTGGGACTGCGCACCGTGTATCACCGGGGGCCGCACACTGGTCTGCAGGAGGGTGGCAAGTCCTGGCTGGTGTCCTGTGGTGGGGCTAGCCCACTGACTGTCGGTGGTCAGCGCCATGGTGGGCATGAGGAGACGCA
>JAVEDJ010000266.1 GCA_030841025.1 Actinomycetota bacterium | reverse complement strand
GTCGTCGGCGGCGCCGCGGTCACCGAGCAGCCGTTCGGGCCCGACTACCGGGACACGTCGCTGTCCTACGTCGTGAGCCTGCTGCCGCCGTCCCTGGTGGAGGACCTCGCCCTCGCGCGGCACGGCTACCACGTCTACCCCCAGGGCCCGTACTTCGCGCCGCACGCCGACGGGCGGTACCTCGCGCTGCCGCAGGACAGGGCCGGTCGCCGCGAGCAGATCGCGAAGTTCTCCGACAAGGACTCCGTGGCCATTGACCGGTGGGACGCCTGGCTGGACGACCTGGCGGCCGTGCTCGGACCGTTGCTGGACGCGATCCCGCCCAAGCTCGGCTCCCGCCGACCGCGCGACCTCGCCGGCCAGGCCAAGCTGCTGCGGCTGCTCAGGGGCCTCGACACGCGCCGCGCCGTCGAGGCCACCCGGCTGTTCACCATGAGCATCTCCGACCTGCTGGACGACTTCTTCACCTCCGACGCGGTCAAGGGCGTGCTGTCGGTCAGCGGGATCATCGGCACCTGGGCGGGCCCGCGCGCCGCCGGCACCGCCTACGTCATGGCCCACCACCACATCGGTGACCTGGGTGACGGGAAGGTCGGCACCTGGGGCTTCCCGCGCGGCGGCATGGGCGCAGTCACGCAGGCGATGGCCGCAGCAGCCCGCTCGTTCGGCGTCGAGATCCGCACCTCGTCACCGGTGGAGCGCATCACGACACGTGGGGGAGCGGTCACCGGCGTCGTACTCACCGGCGGTGAGGAGCTGGCCGCCGCCGCTGTCGTCACCACGGCCCACCCGGCCATCTCGTTCCTGAAGCTGATCGAACGCGCCGCCCTGCCACCCGACTTCGTCGCCGACATCGAGCGGTGGAAGACCCGCAGCGGCGTCGTCAAGGTCAACCTCGCCGTCGACCGGCTTCCGCAGTTCACCGCCCAGCCAGGCTTCGACCCCGACGTGCACGGCGGCACCATCGTGCTGGCCGAGTCGCTCGACGAGATCGAGGGCGCCTTCCAGGACGCGGTCGCCGGCCGCGCCTCGTCGACGCCCTTCGCCGACATCTGCATCCCGTCGGTCTTCGACGACTCGCTGGCGCCGGAGGGGCAGCACATCGTGTCGATGTTCACGCAGTGGGTGCCGCACGAGTGGTCCACCCAGCCGCGCACCGACGAGCTGGCCGCACACGCCGACCGGGTGATCGCCAGGGTCGAGGCGGTGGCGCCCGGCTTCACCGACTCGATCCTGCACCGACAGGTCATCGGCCCGCACGAGATGGAAACGGAGTACGGCCTCGTGGGCGGCAACATCTTCCACGGCGAGCTCTCGACCTCGCAGCTGTTCCATGCGCGGCCGGCCGCCGGCTACGCCGACCTGCGCACGCCGTTGCGCGGGCTCTACCAGGCGGGCTCCGGCACCCACGGCGGCGGCGGCGTGACCGGCATCCCGGGCCGCAACGCCGTCAAGCAGGTGCTGCACGACCTGCGCCGCGAGCGGCTCCTGTCGCGCTTCACCCGGCGATAGGGGTTCGAGCATGCCGCCGCTTCAGGCCGCCCTCCCGGCCCCGTACTACATCGACGACGCCCACTGGCGACGCGAGCGCGAGCGGGTGCTGCACCGGGAGTGGTTCTGCGCGGGTCGGCTGTCGACCCACGGTCTGGACCAGGGCCTGACCGACCGGCTCGCCGTCGTGGACGTCGCGGGCGAGAGCGTTCTCGTCGTACGCACCCGGGACGGTCAGCTGCGCGCGTCGTACAACGTGTGCCGGCACCGCGGCTCGCAGGTCGTACCGGTCGACCCGGCGCTCGACCCGCCCGCGCCGTGCCCTGCCTCGGCGCTGCGCTGCGCCTACCATTCCTGGACCTACGACCTGTGCGGCCGGCTGCTGAAGGCGCCGCACACCGAGGACGTCGAGGCGTTCGCGCCGGACGCGTTCGGTCTCCACCCGGTCGGCGCAGCCACGTGGGGCGGCTTCCTGTTCCTGCACCTCACGCCGGACGCCGCGCCGCCGCTGCTCGAGTCGCTCGGCGACGCCCCGGCCCGGGTGTCCCGCTACCCGCTCGACACGCTCGTCGTGGGGGCGACGCTCGTGTACGACGTGGCCGTGAACTACAAGGTGGTGCTGGAGAACTACAACGAGTGCTACCACTGCGCCGCGGTGCACCCGGAGCTCGTGCGGCTGGTGCCGGACTTCGCTCGCGGGGGCGCCGACCTCGACTGGCAGTCGGGCATCGCGCACCGGGAGGGCGCCTGGACGTTCACCGCATCGGGCACCAGCGAACGCTCGCCCTTCCCGGGCCTGAACGCCGAGGAGCGCGTGCGGCACAAGGGAGAGCTCGTCTATCCCAACCTGATGCTCAGCCTGTCGGCGGATCACGCAGCCGCGTTCGCTCTCTGGCCGACCGGACCGGGCCACACCCGCATCGTCTGCGACCTGCTCTTCGCGCGGGACGAGGCCGCGAAGGAGTCGTTCGACCCGTCGGACGCCGTCGAGTTCTGGGACCTCGTCAACCGCCAGGACTGGGCGGTCTGCGCGTCCGTGCAGCGCGGCATGTCGTCACGGGCGTACGGCGGCGGCTGGTTCGCTCCCATGGAGGACGCCAGCCTCGACATCCGGCGATGGCTGTTGCCGCGGCTGGGCGAGGACCCGTCGTGACGCCGCCGGCCGGCCTGACACCCGTCGACGTCGTGGTCGTCGGCGCGGGCGCCCTCGGGAGCGCCACCGCCTGGCAGCTGGCCCGACGCGGCGCGGATGTCGCGCTGCTCGAGCAGTTCGAGCTCGGCCACCTCCGCGGCGCCTCCCACGACACGTCGCGGATCCTGCGCCGCAGCTATCACTCGCCCGCCTACGTCCGGCTGGCCGGCGAGGCGTACGACGACTGGTCATGCCTCGAGCAGGAGGCCGGTGAGCCGCTGGTGACCGCCGTCGGCGGCGTCGACCTGTTCCCACCCGGTGCCGCGATCCCCGCCGTGGACTACGTCGCCAGCATGGCGGCCTGCGGAGTGCCGTTCGCCGAGCTGTCCGCCGCGGACGTGACCCGGCGGTGGCCGGCCCTCTCGCTGCCGGCCGGGACGACCGCGGTGCACCAGGCCGACACGTCGATCGTGCCGGCCGGCCGCGGCACCGCGACGATGCAGCGGCTCGCCCGGTCGAGCGGCGCGCGGCTGGTCGACGAGTGCCCGGTGACCGGCCTGGTCGACCACGGCCCGTCCGGGGTCGAGGTGCGGACACCCGCGACGTCCTACCTTGCTCGCCGTGTGGTGCTCGCTGCCGACGCCTGGACCAACCACCTGCTCGCGCACCTCGGCGTCCGGCTCCCGCTGACGGTCACGCGCGAGCAGGCGACCTACTTCCGGCCGCCCGCGCCCGAACGGTTCGGCGCCGACCGGCTGCCGGTCTGGATCTGGATGGACGACCCGTCGTTCTACGGCTTCCCGACCTACGCCGAGGGCGGCAACGGTGCGCTGGTCAAGGCCGCGCAGGACTGCGGGGGAGCGGTGACGACCGCCGACGGCCGGTCGTTCGAGACCGACGCCGAGGCCCTGCAGCGGTTGGCCGGGTTCGTGTCCGGGCTGCTGCCGGGGGTCGGAGCGCCGCGACGGACCGTCACCTGTCTGTACACGTTGACCCCCGACCGCGACTTCGTGGTGGGGCCGGTGCCGGGCCACGAGGCGGTCCTCGTCGGCCTCGGGGCGGGGCACGGGTTCAAGTTCGCGCCGACCTTCGGTCGGATGCTGGCCGACCTGGTCACGCAGGGCTCGACCGGCAGTGACATCTCCGGGTTCGCGACGGACCGCCCGGCACTCGTCGACGCCGACTTCCCCCTGAGCTGGCTCGTATGACTGCCGGCACGCGCGGCGCAGCCCGCTCAGCCGCGCAGGTCGCGGGGCTCCACTGCGAGCTCGCGGGCTGCCGTCGCACGGACCCACTCATGGATCTGCCGCTTCGAGAGGACTCCCTCATGGACCGTGGCCTGCACGGCAAGCCCGTCGATCATCGCCGTGATGCGCCACGCCGCACCGCCCGGGTCCTCGCACGTCATCTCGCCCGCCGCGACGCCCTGCGCGATGACCGCCGCGACGGTGTCCTTCCAGCGCACGTCCAGCTGCCGCGACACCTCGGCCATCTCCGGGCTGCGCAGGGCCGCGGCCCAGGCGTCGATCCACAGCGCCCAGCCCGCCCCGACACCCTCGGGGCCGTACATCGTCAGGATCCGGGCCAGCCGGCGCAGCGCGCTGCCGGTGCCGCCTGCCGCGGCGTCCAGGCGCTCGAGGTCGCGCTCGGCGGCGTACGCGAAGGCGGCCGACAGCAGCGCGTCCTTGGACTCGAAGTGGTAGAAGATCAGCCCCGTGCTCACCCCGAGCGCGGTCGCGACGTCGGCCGCCCGGGTGTTGGCGAAGCCGCGCTTGACCACCTCGTCGCACGTGGCACGCAGGATCTCGTCCCTACGGACGTCGACCTTGCGGCGGGCCACGCCGTGACCCTATCCCCGCGGCGCGAAGCGATCGGTGGTGCCTGATGCCCGTCGGTGCAGACACGACCCATGGGCTCCCGGCGCCCGCGGCAACACGCGCGCCGCTGGACGCCGCGTCCCTCGACCCGGCGCTGCTTCCCTTCGGGGAGAGCACGATGCTTCCCGCCGCCGCGTACACCTCGCCCGACGTCTTCGCCTGGGAGCAGCGGCACTTCTTCGCGGGCACCTGGGTCTGCCTCGGGCGCGCCGCCGAGCTGTTCGGGAGCGGTACGACGAGGCAGCGGGCGCGCACCGTGGGCGACATCCCCGTGCTGCTCGTCGCCGACGAGTCCGGTGCGGTGGCTGCGTTCGCGAACACCTGCCGCCACCGCGGGCACGAGCTGCTGGGCGACGGCGAGCGGTCCTCCCGCCGGTCCGTGGTGTGCCCGTACCACGCGTGGACCTACCGGCTCGACGGCTCCTTGCTGGCAGCTCCCGGCTTCCAGGACGTGGCCTCGTTCGAACCGGCGCAGCACGGGCTGGTGCGGCTGCCCGCCCAGACCTGGCACGGCTGGCTGTTCGTCAACGCGACCGGCACCGGACCGTCGTTCGCCGAGCACCTGGGCGATCTCACCTCGCTGGTGGCGCCGTATGCGCCGGAGCGGCTGGTGCGGGGCGCGTCGCATCTCTACGAGGTCGCCGCGAGCTGGAAGGTCCTCACCGAGAACTACCACGAGTGCTACCACTGCCCGCTGATCCACCCCGAGCTGTGCCAGGTGAGCCCGCCGACGAGCGGCTCGAACTTCGACCTGCCGGGCGCCTGGGTCGGTGGGTCGATGGACCTGCGCGACGGAGCCGAGACGATGTCGCTCGACGGGCGCAGCCACGGCCTGCTCATCGACGGCGTCGACCCGCGCCAGGTGCTCTACCTGGGCCTGTTCCCCAACCTGCTGATCTCGCTGCACCCCGACTACGCCATGACGCACCGGCTGACCCCCGTCGCGCCGGACCGCACCCAGGTCGAGTGCGCGTGGTACTTCCGCGCCGAGGACAACGGCGCGCCGCCCGACCCGTCGTACGCCGTGGACTTCTGGGACCGCACCAACCGGCAGGACTGGGCCGCCTGCGAGTCGGTGCAGCGCGGGCTGTCCTCGCCGCACTTCGCGCCCGGACCGCTGGCGCCCAGCGAGGACGCCGTGCACCAGTTCGTCACGATGGTCGCCCGGGGCTACCTCGGCCAGCCGCTCACCGGCTGATCGCGGGCCGGCAGTGCGCCGGGCCAGCGCCCACGCCTGCCGGATTACGCTGGCCGGATGCCTGTTACGCCCGACCCGCCGCCCTTGTCCTCGCCACCCGAGCTGTCGTCCTCGCCGCCCGAGCTGACCCCGGACGAGCTGGCCCAGGCCCTGCAGATCTTCGACCTGGCGCGGGAGGGCGATGCCGACGCGCTTGCGGCGTACGTCGACGCGGGCGTGCCCGTGAACCTCACCAACAGCAAGGGCGACACCCTGTTGACGTTGGCGGCCTACCACGGTCACACGGCCGCCGTCTCGACGCTGCTGGCCCGCGGCGCGGACACCGGCCGGGTCAACGATCGTGGCCAGGGCGCGCTCGCGGCAGCGGTGTTCAAGCAGTCGGCTCCCACGGTGACGGCGCTGCTGGCCGCCGGCGCGGACCCCGAGCTCGGGTCACCGTCCGCCATCGAGACGGCCCGGTTCTTCGACCTGCCCGAGATGATCGAGCTGCTGACCTCGCCGGGCGACGACAGCACCTGAGCCCTGCGTCTGTCCGGAGCCCTTCGTCTGTCCACAGAGACGTTTCCGCGGAAACGTCTCTGCCGTGCCTCGTCCCCAGGGCGGCCCGGCCTGCGCTCCCGGCGCCGAGGAAAGGTCGGTACCCCGCCCTAACGTCGCGACATGACAGCTTCTGCGATGCCTGCCACTGCCCTTACCAACGACGAGCTCGAAGGCCGGCTTTGCCTGCTCGCGGGTCAGATCGCGGCGTGGGAGTGCGAGTTCCTGCTGCTGCTTGCCGAGTACGACGCCCGCGAGGGCTGGGGCCAGTGGGGGATGAGATCCGCCGCCCACTGGCTGTCGACACGGTGCGGCATGCGACTGGGTACCGCACGAGAACGCGTCCGTGTCGGCCGAGCCCTAACGCTGCTGCCGCGCGTGCGCGACGCGTTCGCCGGCGGTCGCCTTTCCTACTGCAAGGTCCGCGCTCTCACGCGCGTCGCCACCCCCGCGACCGAGGAGTACCTCGTCGACATCGCGCTCGGGGCCACCGGCTCGCAGCTCGAGTCCGTCGTCCGATCGTGGCGCACGGTGCTCTCCGAGGACCTGGCGGCGGCCCGTCATGCTCGCCGTGGTGTGAAGCGACGCGAGGACGCCGACGGCTCGGTCGTCTACGTGGTGCGTGTCGCACCGGAGGAAGCTGCGGTCGTCGATGCGGCTTTGCGCGCTGCACGGGCGGCGGTCGTTGGTGACGACGGCCGCCCGGTCGAGGTGCCGGAGGAGGCCCGACTCGCCGAGGAGCTGTGCGGTGACCCACCGGAGGCACGCACGGCCGCCGACGCATTCGTCCTGATGGCCGAAGGCTTTCTCGCGACAGGTCCTGTGACCGAGAAGCCGGACGTCTACCAGGTCGTGATCCACGCCGACGTGGACGCCCTCGTGGACTTGCCTGGCATGAGCCGCGGCGACGTACCCGCCCGCCACGATGCATCCGACCGCGACCGTGATTCCGCTGCCGGCCGGTCCGCCACCGACAGGCACACGGTGGACGATCGCCGGGGCGGGCCGGTGCACGAGCATGCGCGGCGCCTCGGTCCACCCGGATGCGTCGTCGAGAACGGTCCGGAGGTCTCGACGGCGACCGTCATGCGTCTGCTTTGCCAGTCAGCAGCGAGCGTCATGCTGCGCAAGCCCGATGGACAGCCCTATGACCTCGGTCGTTCCGTGCGCCACGCGTCGCGCAAGCAACGGCGCGCCCTGCAGCTGCGCGACGCGGGTTGCCGGTTCCCGAGCTGCACGCGGCGGACGCACCTGATCCCGCACCACGTGCGCTGGTGGTCACAGGGAGGGGCGACGGACCTGGACAACCTTGTGCTGCTCTGCGCGGCACATCACCGAGCAGTTCACGAGCTGGGCTACTCGATAGCGGTGCTCGGCACCGGCCGGTTCCTGTTCTTCCGCCCGGACGGCCGACACGTCGCAGAACCCGGTGACGTCCCCGCAGCGCGAGCTCCCGACGCCCACCGCAACGTCACGGAGGCGGACGAGGGCGTCTTCCCCTTCGGGAGAAGTCCCGACGTCGACGAGACCCAGCTCGTGCCGATGTGGGGAGGCGAACGTCTCGACCTGCGGCTGCTGATCGGCGCCTTGGCGAACAACGTGCTGATCGACGGCGGTTACGACCTCCTCAGCACCCCAAGTCGGGACCTGCCCGCGGCAATCCGTGCCGCGGCGGAGTGGCCCCTCGAGGTGGAGCGCCGCCGCCCCTCGGCGGCAGCGGCGTAGCCCTCCGCCGGGCCGCTCACTCACCCGGGTAGGCAAGCCCGATCTGACGACGGGCCTCGTCCAGGGTCTCGATGATCGCGACGGTCTCGTCGAGCGGCATGATGTCGCTCTCGAGCTTGCCGGCGCGTACGCAGCGCATCACCTCGGCCGCCTCGTGCCTTAGCCCGCCGCCGTCGTGCGGCTCGTCGTAGGGTTCGACCGATCCGTCGCGGCCGATGACGGTGAACGTCGTCGGCGCGTAGAAGACATGGTCGATCTCCACGCGCGCATCGGTGCCGATCACGAAGGCGCGGTTGGGCCCCGCGGCCTGCAAGGACGTGGTGAGCGACGCATGCGAGCCATCGAGGTGCTGCAGCACCATCGAGGTCGTCGCGTCGACGCCGGTGAACGCGGGGTCGCTCACTGCGGTCACGCGCGACGGCGTACCCAGGATCATCGAGGCGAACGACACGGGATAGACACCGAGGTCGAGCAGCGCGCCGCCCCCCAGCTCCGGGTCGAACAGCCGCGACGACGCGTCCCGCTCGAACCACTGGCTGTGGTCGCAGATCACGGTGCGGATGTCACCCAGCGCCCCAGACTCCACCAGCGACCGCACCCGCTCGACGTGCGGCAGGAAGCGCGTCCACATCGCCTCCATCAGGAACACCCCCCGCGCCCGGGCGGCGTCGACGAGGTCGCGGGCCTCCACTGCATTGATGGTGAAAGGCTTTTCCACGAGCACCGCCTTGCCGGCCTCGATCGCCATCTTCGCGGCGGCGTGGTGACCGGAGTGGGGCGTGGCGACGTACACGACGTCGACGTCGTCGTCGGCGACGAGCGCTTCGTACGACGCGTGGCGGTGCGGCACGTTGTATCGATCGGCGAACTCGTCCGCAGTCGACTGTCGACGCGACCCGACCGCGACCAGGATGGCGTCGGGCAGCAGGCGAAGGTCGTCGGCGAACGCCGCCGCAATCCCTCCGGTGCCGATGACCCCCCAGCGGATCGGTTCGGTGCCGGTGCTGCTGCTCATCAGTGAACCCTTCTGCCGAACCGCGACCCCAGGACTACCGCCAGCGGCCAGAGCGCCTCGGCGCCGGCGGCTACCCGTTCGGAGAGCCCCACGCGCCCACCGCCAGAAACCACCTCCGCGCCGAACCAGCCGACCAGGCCCAGCAGCACCGCTGCTGCCGGCAACGCGACGGCCGGACGCAGCGGCGCTGGCAACCCGTCCGCATCCCGTCGCCACGCAAGGGCCGGCCACGCGGCGAGCGCCACGAAGCCGAGCGTCGCTGCGACCGTGTGTGCCGGTGACCCCGAGCCGTCTGCGGGCAGCGGGAACACCGCAACCAGAGCGGTCGCCACCCCGCCCGCGGCCAACAACCACCGGCCGGCCGGGGCGGCCGGGCGCAGCGCCAGCGAGGTCAGCACGTGGCAGACGCCCAGACCCGCCAAGCCGACCGTCATGATCGCGCGGTTGGTGGCGCCGTGTGCCGCGAGCGCACTGATCGTGTCGACGACGGGGTCGAAGCGCTCCGGCTGGCGCGCCGCCGCCACCGTCCACCCACCGATCAGAAAGACAGGTGCGGCTGCCGCAGACAGCAGACCCCAGCCGCGGACGCGCTGCTCACTCATGTCAGGTCCCGTTCGATGGTCCGCTGCCAGTGCCGGCCGGCGCCCGGCTGCCCGTCCTGCCACGTGTGCACCGACAGCGCGACGTCGTACGACGTGGGGCCGGCCCGCCAGGTCAGCTCGCTTCGTGTGCGCACCGTCGTCTCCGGCCACCGGAGCGTGAAGTCGGCCGACGCCTCGGCCTGTTGTGCGAACGAGTCGGTGTCGACGGACACCCGGCCGGTGTAGCGCTCGATGACCGAGCCACCCTCGACGTCGTACGTCGACCCGTGGTCGACCACGCACGCGGTCGAGCGCGCCAGCACGTCGCGCTCGATGCGCCACGTGACGCCGGCCGCCGGCTCCGCCGCACCCTCCGCTGCACCCGCTGCACCCGCCGCACCCTCCGCCGTCCGCTCCGGCGCCTCGACGCCGCCGGCCGCGCGCTGTGTCGGTGAGCCCACGATCAAAGGATCCGTGGTGGGCGCGGACTCGCCGGCGATCGGCAGCTCGAGCGACGAGCCGGTGCGGTCGATGGTCAGCGTGAGCGGGCCCGGCGGCGCGAGCGTGTTGGGCCAGTCGGTGCCGGCGACCGATAGGCGCAGCTGGTGGCCGGGCGAGGCGACCCACGACATCGCCTCGAGCTCGATCTGGACGTCCACCAGCTCGCCTGCCGGCAGCGGTGACGGGTCCGTCGAGGACGTCCGGTGGGTCAGGTTCAGCAGCCCCCGGGACAGCAACGACGACGTGCCCTCGGGGGACACATCGCACAGCTTGGCCGACACGAACGCGACCGGTGCCGACGACGAGAGCCGCAGCTGCAGCCGCGGCGTGCCGAGCAGCGACAGGCCCTCCCCGGACCACTCCCACGTCAGGGACGCCGCATCGTCGAAGCGCTGGTCGGTCGGCTGTCCCCAGGGCAGCGAGGCCGCGCAGCTGTTCCACGCGGCAGTGCCGACGTCGGGCCGCACGGCATAGCTGACGACCCCGTCGCCCAGCGGCCGCACATCCGAGTTCGCGCCGGGCAACGGCCACCCGTGGGCGCTGCGCCACTCGCCGGCGACCAGCGCCCGGTCGGCTGCGGGCGGTGTCGAGTGCTGCGCGAACCAGGTCAGCGCCGGCTCACGGTCGACGCCGTTGTCCTCGCCGCGCAGCCAGCGGTCCCACCACCGCGCCATCACCGGGACCAGGTCCACGTGCGGGCCGGGCAGCGACGTCGACGTGGACATGTGGCTCCACGGTCCCAGCAGCAGCCGGTGCGGCACACCCGCGTCCGCCAGTGCGGCGACCGTGCGGAACGTGTTGTTGCGATAGCCGTCGGCCCAGCCGGCGACGAGCATGGTCGGGCACTCGATGCGGTCGTACGGCGGCCGCAGCGAACCGTGCCGCCAGTAGCCCGAGTCGCGCTGCTCCTCCAGCCACCGCAGCACCCAGGGCTCCAGCCGGTCGACGCGTTCCTGCCACGCGTCGTGCCAGCCGTCGCCGTACACCGCGGGCACGGGAGGGAGGGCGTTCATCGCGACCATGTACAGCGGGTAGTCCACCAGGTCCAGCAGCCGGAGCGCGCC
>JAVEDJ010000264.1 GCA_030841025.1 Actinomycetota bacterium | reverse complement strand
TGCTGGCGACGCTCAAGCCGTTCCCGCTGTCGGTCAAGGCGCCCACGCCGTACTACCCGACCGCCACCGACAAGACGCGCTTCGTCGGTGAACCGGTGGCCGTTGTCGTTGCGGCGGACCGGTACGTCGCCGAGGACGCCGCGGAGCTCGTCGACATCGACTACGAGCCGCTGCCGGCAGTCGTCCGCACCGACAAGGCACTCGAGCACGACGCGCCGCTGTTGCACGACCAGGCCGACAGCAACGTGGCCACGGACCGGACTTTCACGTTCGGCGGCGTTGATGACGCATTCGCCTCGGCAGCACACGTCATCAGCCGCAGCTACTCCTTCCCGCGCTACTCGTCGACGCCGATGGAGTGCTACGTCGTCGTTGCCGAGTGGCGCGACGGCGTTGACGGGCCGGAGGTGACGGCACACGCCAACTTCCACGGGCCGTTCTCGATGGCGCCCGTGGTGGCGGGGTGTCTCGGCATTCCCACCTCGTCGCTGCGGCTCATCGTTCCCGGTGACATCGGTGGCAGCTTCGGCATCAAGTCCGCGGTCTACCCCTACATCGCGCTGATGGCGCTTGCCAGCAAGCACGCCGGTCGGCCGGTGCGGTGGACCGAGGACCGCCTCGAGCACCTGGCCGCGAGCTCGGCCGGATCCGACCGGCTGATGACGTTCGAAGCCGCGGTGGACGACGACGGTGTGGTGAGCGCGCTGCGGGTCGACCTCATCGACAACGTAGGCGCGTACCTCAGGCCCCCTGAGCCGAGCACGCTGTATCGCTGCTTCGGCAACATCACCGGTGCCTACCGCATCGATGCGGTCGCGATCCGCGCGCGCGCCGTGGTCACCAACAAGGCCCCCACCGGGCTGAACCGCGGGTTCGGCGGCCAGCAGCTGTACTTCGGGCTCGAGCGGCTGATCGACGACATCGCGGCGGAGCGTGGCATCGACCCCGCCGACGTGCGGCGGCGCAACATGGTCACCGCCGACGCGTTCCCGTACGCCACGCCGAGCGGCGGCATCTACGACTCCGGCGACTACCACGCCGCGCTGCAGCTCGCGCTCGACAACGCCGGCTATGACCGGCTCCGCAAGGAGCAGCAGGTCGCCCGCGAGAACGGCGAGTGGATGGGCATCGGCCTCGCCACGATCGTCGACCCGTCCGCGACCAACATCGGGTACGTCGGTCTGGCCACCCCCGTCGCGGACCGGACGGCCAAACGGGGCAAGTCCGGGTCTACCGAGCACGTCCGGGTCTCGGTCGACCTCCAGGGCATCGTCTCGGTGCTGCTCGGCACGGTTCCTCAGGGGCAGGGCCATGCCACGGTTGCCCGCGACGTGGTGGCTGCGCACCTGGGGCTGCCGGTGGAACAGGTCCGCCCGCGCGTGGAGATGGACACCGCCACGACACCGTGGACCATCAGCTCGGGAAGTTATTCATCGCGGTTCGCGCCGCTGCTGACCAGTGCCCTGCTCGAGGCCTGCGACCGGATCTCCGACACCATCAAGGTCGCCGGATCGGTGCTGCTCCAGGTCGACCCTGAGTCGCTGGAGCTGGCCGACGGCCAGGTCCGTGTGGCAACCGAACCCGAGCGAGCGGTCGCGTTCCGGCACGCGGCCGGCCTCGTGCACTGGGATCCGGGGTCGTTGCCGGACGGCTTCTCGGCCCGGCTCTACGAGGAGGCGGCGTTCACGCCTCCGCAGTCGAAGGCGGCGTCGCAAACCGACCAGATCAACTCCAGCCTCTGCTACGGGTTCGTCGCCGAGGTCGTCGTCGTACGCATCGACAAGGAGACGCTCGAGATCGCCATCGAGGATGTCTCGAGCGTCCACGACGCCGGCACGATCCTGAACCCGACATTGCTCGACGGCCAGGTCCAGGGCGCGATGGCGCAGGCGCTCGGCGGCGCGATGTACGAGGAGATGACCTACTCGGACTCCGGGCAGCCGACGGCCGGGACGTTCATGGACTACCTGTGCCCGACGTCCGCCGAAGCCTGTTTCCCCCTTACCAGCGACCATCGGGAGACACCCTCACCCCTGACGCGGCTCGGGGCCAAGGGGAGCGGGGAGGGCAGCTCCATGAGTCTGCCCGTCGCGATCGCGAACGCGGTAGCCGATGCACTCGCACCGGAAGGCATCCACATCAGCTCGCTACCGCTGCACGGGAACGTCCTGCACCAGCTGCTCAACACGACGAAGGGAAACTGAGCATGCCGCTCACCGGAGGAGACATCCGGTTGGACCACAGCCACGACGGCCGGGTCGCCACCCTCACCATCGACCACGGTCGCTACAACATCATCACCATGTCGATGCGGCAGGCGATGCAGGACCGCTTCACCGAGATCGACGCCGACAAGAAGGTGCACGTGGTGGTCATCCGGGCCGAGGGGGAGCACTTCACCTCCGGCGGTGACATCGCGGGGTTCATGGAGGTCGACCCGATCGACCTCACCGATCTCGGTCAGAACGTCACGGCGCCGGCGCGCAGCCCCAAGCCGGTGGTCGTCGCGATCGACGGCTACTGCTTCGGCGTGGGTCTGGAGCTCGTCCTGTCCGCCGACATCCGGATCGCCACTGACCGGTCCCGGTTCGCGCTGCCGGAGATGAAGCTCGGCATGATTCCCGGGAGCGGCGGCACCCAGCGACTGGCCCGGCTGATCGGTCTGTCCCGAGCGAAGTACCACATCCTCACGGGGGAGCGGATCACCGGACAGCAGGCGCTGGACTGGGGCATGACCGCTCACAACTGCGCGGACGCCACCGAGCTCGAGGCGAAGGTCGACGAGGTCGTCACGGCGCTTCTCGGCTACTCGCCCATCGCACTGCGTACCGCCAAGGAGGTTCTCGACCGCGGCATCGACGGACCGCTGTACACCGGGATCGAGCTCGAGCGGAAGGCCTACTCGATGCTGCGGGCCAGCCACGACTTCGCCGAGGGCGTCGCGGCGTTCGGTGAGAAGCGGCCGCCGAAGTTCCAAGGGCGGTGACGTCGGCATGAAGGCTGCTCCATTCGCCTACGTGCGCCCCGGCACGATCGAGGACACCGTCGCCGAGCTCGGGCGCGACGGCGCCAAGGTGCTCGCGGGCGGCCAGTCGCTCGTGCCGGTGCTCGCGATGCGGCTGGGGCGTCCCTCCACCCTCGTCGACATCAACGCCGTCCCCGAGCTGAACGAGCTCTCGAGGGAAAACGGCAGCATCAGGGTCGGAGCGACCGTCCGCCAACGCCAGCTGCAGCGGGACGACAAGGCCTTGGCGGTGCCGCTACTGGGACTCGCGCTGCCCTGGATCGGTCATCGCGAGATTCGCAGCCGTGGCACCGTGTGCGGCAGCCTTGCGCATGCCGACCCCTCGGCCGAGCTGCCGGCCGTCGCCTCGTGCCTCGACGCCATCATGGTCCTCAGGAGCGCCCGTGGCTCGCGAGAGGTCGCTGCCGCCGACTTCTTCACCGGCGCGATGTCGACGGTGATCGAGCCCGACGAGCTGCTGACCGAAGTGCTCTTTCCGGTGGCCCGACCTGGCGAAGGCTTCGGATTTGGTGAGTTCGCCCGCAGGCACGGCGACTTCGCACTCGCCGGGGTGGTGGCCCGCGTCCGGACGAACGGCGACACCCCCGAGGCCCGCATCACCTGTTTCGGCATCTCCGACCACGCGGTCACCGCCGACGTCTCGCCACAGCTGCGCGACGCACTCGGGCAGGTGGGGTCCGCACCTGCCGAGCCGAACCTGCGGCGTGCGCTGGCCGAGCGCGCCGACGACGTTGCGGCCGAGGTCGTCGACACCGGCGGGGACGCGCACGCGAGTGCGGCGTACCGCCGCCAGCTCATCCGCGGCCTGCTCTCCCGCGAGGTCAGCCGCGCCTACTTCAAGTCGACCGCATCCGCATCGGAGGCGTCCCCCTCATGACGTTGCCCCAGAGCTCGCCCCGCGCCGAGGGCGATCAGACCGTTGACGTACGGATGACCGTCAACGGCAACCCGATCACCATGGCGTTGCCCGCCCGGGTCACCCTCTCCGACGCGCTGCGCGACCACCTTGGCCTGACCGGCACCCACGTGGGCTGTGAGCACGGGATCTGTGGGATGTGCACCGTTCTCGTCGATGGGGACGCAGCACGAGCGTGCCTGCTGTTCGCCATCCAGCTCGACGGGGCGGACATCGTCACCGTGGAGGGGCTGGGCCGGCAGGACGACCTGCACCCCCTGCAGGAGTCGTTCGGTCGCCACCACGGCCTGCAGTGCGGCTTTTGCACGCCGGGGTTCTTGATGAGCTCCTACGACTTGCTCACGCACCAGCCGGACGTCGACCGGGCGGACCTTCCCGCCGAGCTCTCCGGGGTGCTCTGCCGTTGCACCGGCTACCGCAACATCGTCGACGCAGTCGCCGATGTGGCCGAGGCGCACCGCGACGGCATACCTGCCCCTGGCAACTGCGGGCATCGCACCATGGTGGGTCGCACACCGGCAGGGGGTTCGGGAACCGGGGCCGGCACCAGCAACGTCGAGGCCGAGGCCGAGGCAGAACCAGGCGGCCACCCCGAGGAGATCACGCTGCCCTCGGGTGAGCCGACGATCCGGATCGACGTCACCAGCGAGCTGAGCTCGAGCCCGGACGAAGTCGCCCGGGTGTTCGGCGACGTCCGTCTCCTCGCTCGCTGCTTGCCGGGTGCCGAGCTGACCGACGATCTCGGTGACAACTGGTACCGCGGGCGTGCCCGCATCGCCCTCGGCCCGGTGCGGCTTTCCTTCAACGGCATCGCTCACATCCTCGAGCAGTCCGCCGAGCGGATCGCCGTCGACGCCCAAGGGCGCGACACGGGCGGCGGCGGCGCTCAGGCCAGGATCGTCATGTCCGCAGAGCGGTCAGCGGCAGGGACCGCACTGCACGCCCAGGCCGATGTCTTCCTCACCGGCCGCATCGCCAGCTTCGGTCGCTCGCTGGCCGGAGACGTGAGCCGGCGAATGTTCGAGGACTTCGCGCGGGCCGTCGACCGAGCGGCGGCCGGCGACGACCCTGTCGCCGGCTCCCGGCCGGCGAGCGCCGTTGCCCTCGTCGGGTCCGCGCTGGCCGGACGTGCTCGGCGGCGCTGGCAGTGGATCAGAGAGCACATCACCCGGAGCTGACCAACGCGGCGCCGAACAGGTCGGCGCCGAACACCTCAGGAATGAGCTGGTGACCATGTCCAGAGCAACACCCGAACGCGTCGAGGCGCCTTCGAATCGGTCCGCACTCGCGGCGGGCTTCGCCTCGGTCGCCGGCTGGTCGTTCGACCTGTTCGACCTTTTCCTGTTGCTGTACGTCGCCAAGGCAGTCGGCAAGCAGATCTTTCCTGCCGAGTCCGAGACGCT
>JAVEDJ010000133.1 GCA_030841025.1 Actinomycetota bacterium | reverse complement strand
GGCATGTCCACCGGGGAACCGCTCCGGGTGCGCGCCGCGATGAAGCCCATCTCCACGGTGCCTCGCGCCCTGGACACCGTCGACGTCGCAACCGGCGAGGCCGCGCAGGCGATCAGCCAGCGCAGCGACGTCTGTGCCGTGCCCGCGGCCGGCATCGTGGCCGAGGCGATGGTGGCTCTGACGCTGGCCGACGCCGCGTTGGAGAAGTTCGGCGGTGACTCCGTCGAGGAGACACGGCGCAACGTGACGAGCTACCTCGAGCACCTCACGGTGCGCTGATGCCCCCACGACTGGTCCTCGTCGGGCCGCCCGGCTCGGGCAAGTCGACCGCCGCAAGGCTCGTCGCAGGCCGGCTCGGCACCTCGTGGCGGGACACCGACGTCGACGTCGAGCAGCAGGCGGGCTCGAGCATCTCGGACATCTTCGTCGACCACGGTGAGGAGCGCTTCCGTGAGCTCGAGGCAGCAGCCGTCCGCGCCGCACTCGCCGAGCACGACGGCGTCCTGGCAGTCGGCGGCGGCGCCGTGCTCGACGACACGACCCGCGCGAGCCTCGCCGGCCGGGCAGTCGTCTTCCTCGACGTCACCATCAAGGACGCGGCGCAGCGCATCGGCTTCAACCGTGACCGGCCACTGCTGCTCGGCAACCCACGCGCGCAGTGGATCAGGCTGATGGAGGAGCGGCGTCCGCTCTACGAGGCGGTCGCCACCCTCGTCGTCGACACCGACGGCAAGACACCCGACGAGGTGGCGGACGAGATCGTCGCCGGGGTGGCGCCGTGACCACGCCGGGCGGGTCCGCCCGCATCGCGGTCACGGGCGAGACGACGTACGACGTCGTCGTGGGGCGGGACATCCTCGACCAGGTGACCGAGTCCTTGCCTGCCGGCGCACATCGCGCGCTGGTCGTGCACACCGAACGCGTTGCCGCCACGGCCCGACGGGTGCACGGCCTTCTGACAGCCAGCGGGCTCGACGCGTCGCGTGCCACGGTGCCCGACGGTGAGGCAGCAAAGGACGTGGCGACGGCGGCAGAGCTCTGGTCGGTGCTCGGCCGCATCGGGTTCACGCGGTCCGACGTCATCGTCGCGGTCGGGGGAGGCGCGACCACGGACCTCGCAGGCTTCGTGGCCGCCACGTGGCTACGAGGAGTGGCCGTCGTCCACGTGCCGACCACGCTGCTCGGCATGGTCGATGCTGCGGTCGGGGGCAAGACCGCCATCGACACCCCCGAGGGAAAGAACCTGGTCGGCGCCTTCCACTCGCCCGCGGGTGTCATCGTCGACCTCGACCTGCTCGCCACCCTTCCGGAGCCCGACCTCGCCGCCGGCCTCGCCGAGGTGGTGAAGACCGGCTTCATCTCCGACACGTCGATCCTTGATCTGGTCGAGTCCGATCCCCGCGCGGCGCTCGACCCCGCCGGCGACACCGTGCGTCAGCTTGTCGAGCGGGCGATCCGGGTGAAGGCCGCCGTCGTCTCCGGCGATCTGCGGGAGCGCGCTGGTCGAGAGGTGCTCAACTACGGCCACACCCTGGCGCACGCCATCGAGAAGCTCGAGAACTTCCGCTGGCGGCACGGGGACGCCGTCAGCATCGGCATGGTTTATGCCGCCGAGCTGTCGCGTGCGTCCGGCCGGCTCGACGCCGCGGGTGTCGACCGCCACCGTCAGGTACTGGAGTCCGTGGGGCTGCCCACGTCCTATGGCAGGGCGGCGTGGCCGGCGCTGCGCGACACGATGCGCGTGGACAAGAAGGCGCGGGGTGTCATGCTGCGTTTCGTCGTCCTCGACGGCGTCGGCAAGCCCGGTCTCCTCGAAGGGCCGGACGACGCGCTGCTCGAGAAGGCCTACGCGGAGGTGTCCCGGTGACAAGAGTGTTGGTGCTCAACGGACCGAACCTCTCGCGGCTCGGCTCCCGAGAACCAGAGATCTACGGCAGCGCCACCCACGAGGAGCTGGCCGAGACCTGCCGCAAGGCCGGCGCCGAGCTGGGGCTGGACGTCGAGGTGCGGCAGACCGACGACGAGTCCGAGCTCGTGGGCTGGCTGCACGATGCCGCGACCTCGGCCACCCCCGTCGTACTCAACCCGGCCGCCTTCACGCATTACTCCTACTCGCTGCGCGATGCCTGCGCGCTGCTCACGGCTCCTCTCATCGAGGTCCATCTGTCCAACCCGGCGGCGCGCGAGCAGTTCCGGCACACGTCAGTCGTCGCGGGAGTCGCCACCGGCTCGATCACCGGCTTCGGTCAGGACTCCTACCGACTAGCACTGCGGGCCGTGGCTGCCCTCGTGTAGTCGAGGTTCTGCCCGGCATACCCGTTATGCCTATTGAGCGCCCGCCCTACAACTGCCGAGACACACGACATGGCCCGCCGGAAGATCCTTGTCGCGATGGCTGCGGTCCTGGCCTCTACCGCGGTGAGCGCGGCCGCGTCGCAGCTGGGCGGGGTGAGCTCGAGCTCCCTGGGCGGCGACGCCGGCAGCGTCAGCGCGTGCGCCAGCACCGGGGTGCGCACCGCCTTCGTCGTCGACGGCCTGATGGTCACCGGCGTGGAGGTCCGCGGCTTGCCCGCCGCGTGCACCGGCAAGAACGTGCAGGTCAGCGTGTTGACGGCATCCGGACCTGGCGGCGAGTCGACCGGTGTCGTGGCCGGTACGACGACCACGCTTGTGCTCGGTACGTCGGTGGCGGCGCGCCTGGTCCAGTCCGTCGCAGTCGTCGTGGGGGGCTGATCCCGCCCGCGCGACGCGCTCGTTCGGCGTAGTCCGATCGGCGGGGCTGCGCATCGTGCGGCGTGAGTTCTCGCACGAAGACCCCATCGGGGCGAGCGCTGACTTTGCCGAACCATTACCTGTCCGCAAGAGAAGGCCTCTTCGGATCCAGGTGATACGAAGAAGCGTCGGTTGTAACTGGTCGCCTGACCGGCGTGGAGTTAGTGGCGAAACCACCCCTGGACGTGCATCCCACAAGAAAGAGGACCCAGCATGTCCAAGCGCAAGACTCTCGCCATCGTCGCCGCTGTCGCCGCGTTCGGCGCCGTCTCGGCATCCGCCGCCAGCCTCGGCGGCCTGACCGGCAGCACCCTTGGCGCCGACTCGACGGTCGTCGCCTCCTGCGACACCGACGGTGTCACCGTCGCCTACACGAGCGCCTACTCGGCTACTCCGAAGGCCTACACGGTCTCCGCTGTGACGCTGTCCGGAGTGGCAGCTGCCTGCAACACCAAGATCGCGAACGTCACCCTGGCCAACGCGGCCGGCGCCTCGCTCGGCGCCGCCACCGCCACCGTCGCCGGCACCTCCGTGTCCGTGACCATGCCTGCGGGCGTCGTCGCCTCGACGGTCGCCAACGTCGCCGTCGTCATCTCCGGCTGAGTCAGGGAATCCAGGTAACTGTGCTTCGTCGTCGTTGGGTCCTCATGGCCGTCGCCGCGCTCGTCGCGGCGGCGGCCACGACCGCACATGCGGCGAAGCTGCCGGTGAGCAGTAGGACGTTGTTCGCGATGAGGTCGTCGGCAGACGCCATGCCGGGGCAGCTCGGCTACGACGCCTTCACCAGCGCCGCCCCGGTCGTGCTCAACGGGCACCTGGCCAACACCGGCCAGCCGTGGACGCTCATGACCGGCACGCTGCAGGTCAGCGGGGGACTCCTGCAGTGCACGACCTGCGCCGGAAGCTACAGCGCAGCGATCGTCGACGCCGACCTGGCGAGCGTCACCGCCACGGTCAACGTGCGGTCCGCGGCGGGAAGTGGCGCAGGCGGGCTCATCCTGAACGCGAACGCGACAGGCAGTCAGTCGTACGGCGTCTCGTACGGCTCAGGCACGGTCACTCTGGCGCGCTTCAACGCCGGCACCATGACCGTCGCCGCAACGCGCAGCGTCGCTGTCCCGCCGAACAACGTCAACGTCCCGTTGGTCGCCGTGTTCGACGGCACGACCTACACCGTCTCCTTCAACGGAGCCCCCGTCATGACCTACCCGCTGCCCGCAGCAGACCAGAGCAGCCTCGGCTCCAACACCTACTTCGGCGTCGTCATCATCAACGATGCCAACGTCGTCCGCCTGGATGACTTCGGGGTCAAGCGATGAGGACCGCAGCCTTGCATCAGGCCAGGAACCTGGCGGGCTGGGCGCTCGTCGCGGTCGTGGTGTTCCTGGCCTGGCCGGCGCAGCTAGGTGGCAACCTCAGCCTCGTCGTGGTCAGCGGCCACTCGATGGACGGCACCTACCGCACCGGCGACCTGCTGCTCACCTGGCCTCAGGACAGCTACGAGAAGGGCGACATCGTCGTCTATCGGGTTCCGGAGGGTGACCCCGCGTCGGGGCTGCGGGTCGTGCACCGCATCGTCACCGCGGACGACGGTCACTTCATCACGCAGGGCGACAACCGTGACACCCCAGACATCTGGTCGTTGACTGCCGCCGACATGGAGGGCAGTCCGTCCTTCCGTGTCCCGGTCGGCGGGCTGGCGCTGCGCTGGCTGCTGAGCCCGTTCGCCCTCGCCCTGGTGTCCGCCGTCTGCATCTACCTCGTCGTCGTCGGCAAGGACAGCGAAGCTGACGACGAGGGCGCATCCGGGTCTGACAGCGAGGCTGCGCGCGAGCCGGATGCCGTCGTACCTCGTTAGGCTCGTTGCGTGCCGGACAACCACGCTGTACGACGAGACGCGCTGCGCGCACTCTTCGAGGGACTGGATGTCGACGCCGTCCTCGTCACGCGCCTGGTCAACGTCCGCTACCTGACCGGGTTCACCGGGTCGAACGCGGCGCTGCTCGTGACCCCCACCGATGCGGTGCTCGCCACGGACGGTCGCTACCTCACCCAGTCGGAGAGCGAGGCGCCCGACGTCGAGCGGGTCATCGACCGGCAGTGCGCTGCTGCGCTGGTCACGCGCGCCGGCACGGACGGCATCGGTCGACTGGGCTTCGAGGACCATGACGTCAGCGTCGCGACGCATGCCGAGCTGAGCTCGCTCGACGGGAAGCGGGCCCTTGCCGGCGTGGGGCGGCCCGTGGAGGGGCTGCGCGCGGTCAAGGACGAGGACGAGATCGAGCTGCTGCGTCTGGCGTGTGCCATCAGCTGCCGGGCGCTGGAGGACCTGCTGCCGGTCATCG
>JAVEDJ010000104.1 GCA_030841025.1 Actinomycetota bacterium | reverse complement strand
CGATGCGCCAGGTCACTCGTCCCAGTACCGCTGCTCGCGCCATGGGTCTCCGTAGATGTGGTAGCCCGCCGTCTCCCAGAATCCGGGCTCCTCCTCCGGAGTCAGCCTGATGCCCCTGACCCACTTGGCGCTCTTCCACAGATAGAGGTGCGGGACGAGCAACCGGGCCGGGCCACCATGCTCGGCCGGCAGGTCCGCGTCGTCGTACCGGTAGGCGATCCATGCCTGTCCGTCGAGCAGGTCCTCGAGGGGAAGGTTGGTCGTGTAGCCGCCGTACGACTGGACGAAGGCGTAGTCCGCGCCCGTGTCCACGTCGGCCAGCAAGGTGTCAAGAGACACGCCTTCCCACGTCGTGGCGAGCTTGGACCATCGGGTCACGCAGTGCAGGTCGACCGTGGGCGTCTCGGCGGGGAGCGCGCGCAGCGAGGCCCAGTCCCAGCGGTGTACGTCGCCGGTCTCGGTGGTGATGGTGAACTCCCACTCGTCGGTAGGGACGTGCGGCGTGGGTCCGGCGGAGAGCACCGGAAAGTCGTCGGTCAGGTACTGACCGGGAGGCAGGTCCGCGGCCGGTCGGCGGCGTCCCGAAAAGCCCCGGGAGACGAAGCCCATGTGGGCAACGTAGCCCGGCTGTGGACGCTCGGCCAGGTAGCCCGGCAGCTCGTGCTGGTCTCGTGCCGGTTGCCCGTCGCCTCTCGGGCCCGGCCAGACCCGACCGAGGTCGCGGGAGGTCCTTAGCAAGGGTAATGAGTTATGCTAACGACATGCCGACCATGATGAAGACCGCGGAGCTGGCAAGCACCATGCGTGTCTCGGTCATGCGCCTGTCACGTCGGCTGCGCCACGAACGCCTCGACTTCGGTCTGACCCTCACCCAGATCGCGACCCTCGCGACGATCGAGCGCCACGGACCGATGACGCCGCGCGAGGCAGCCGAGCACGAGCGGGTGCAGCCGCCCTCCATGACCCGCGTCCTGAGCAACCTGGAGGAGCGCGGGCTCATCGACCGCACGGCGCACCCGAGCGACGGCCGACAGCAGCTCGTGTCGCTGACCCGCCCCGGCAAGGACCTGCTGCGCGAGGACCGGCGCCGCCGTGACGCCTGGCTGGCACTCCGCCTGGCCGAGCTCACCGTGGAGGAGCGGGACGTCCTGCACCGCGCCGCACCCATCATCGACCGGATCACGACTACATGAGCCCCACGTTCCAGTCATTGCACAACCGCAACTACCGCCTCTACGCAACCGGCGGTGTGGTCTCCAACATCGGTACCTGGATGCAGCGCGTCGCGCAGGACTGGCTGGTGCTGCAGCTCACCGACAACAGCGGTGTGGCGCTGGGTATCACGACCGGCCTGCAGTTCCTGCCGATGCTGCTCCTCGCACCGTTCGCCGGCACTCTCGCCGACCGCTACTCCAAGCGCCACGTCCTGATGGTCACCCAGGCGTCGATGGGCCTGCTCGGTGCTGTTCTCGGAGTGCTCGACGTCACTGGAGTCGTGCAGGTCGGCCACGTCTACGTGCTCGCGTTGCTGCTCGGTGTGGCGGCCGCCGTCGACGCGCCCGCGCGCCAGTCCTTCGTCATCGAGATGGTCGGACGCGAGGACGTGCCGAACGCCGTCGGTCTGAACAGCGCGTCGTTCAACCTCGGCCGGGTCATCGGTCCTGCGGTGGCCGGTCTGCTCATCGTCGCGTTCAACACCGGACCGGTGTTCCTCATCAATGCGGCGTCCTTCGGCGCGGTGATCTTCGCGCTGTGGCGGATGCGCGCGTCCGAGCTGACCCCCATGCCGCGCGCCGAGCGAGGGAAAGGTCAGGTAGTCGAAGGCGTGCGCTACGTACGCGGGCGGCCCGACCTGTTGATGGTCATGATCATCGTCTTTTTTGTGGGCACTTTCGGCCTGAACTTCCAGATGAACTCCGCACTGATGGCCACCGAGGTGTTCCACAAGGGCGCTGGTGAGTACGGCCTGCTCGGCTCGGTGATGGCGATCGGGTCGCTGTCCGGCGCGCTCTTGTCCGCTCGGCGCGGGAAGCCACGGCTGCGGCTGATCGTGCTCGCCGCCGTCGCCTTCGGCGTGGTCGAGGTCGTGGCCGGACTGATGCCGTCGTACATCACCTTCATCGCCATGCTCATCCCGCTCGGGTTGTGCCAGATGACGCTGCTCAACGCGGCCAACGCCACCATGCAGCTCGGCGTCGACCCGGTGATGCGCGGTCGCGTGATGGCCCTCTACATGGCGGTGCTGATGGGAGGCACGCCCTTCGGAGCGCCGCTCGTGGGCGCCGTCGCCGAAGCCTTCGGCGCCCGGTGGACCCTCATCCTGGGCGGTCTCATCTCCGCCGCCGCGGCTCTCGTCGCCGGGGCAGTGCTCATGCGACGTGAAGGTCTGCAGATGCGTGGCGAGCTGTTCGGCGGGTCCGGGCGGACCGTCGACGAGCCCGAGATGGCCGACGTCGCCGCCCAGCGGTAGCCGCCCAGCGGTCGCGCGTCAGCGGCCGCGCGTCCGGTCAGGCGAAGCTGATGTGGACGTGGTCGAGGTGCAGCGTGGTCGGGTTCACCGAACCGCCGTACGGAAAGTTGGTCGTGTAGTCACGCCAGCCCTCGGCTGACCGCTCCACGCTCCAGATGCGCGCCTGCCAGATGACGTAGGTGACGGCGAGCGCGGCCGCGTTGGCCTGCACCCACCGGGCGATCCGCCAGCCGAGGTCGACGTGCGTCGGGTCGGGCAGCTGGCCGCCGCTCGACATCATCACGTCGAGAGCCTTGCCGTTGGGGTGGTCGTCGCTGACCGAGTCCGACGGGCGCCAGCCGCCGATGTCGGTCACACCGAACTTCTCCTGCAGGAGCCGCTTCGCGCGCTCCGTGCGGGGGCGCAGATGGTCCGAACCGGCTGCTCCGTCGCCCGGGTCCGCGCCCGCGTCGGCCGGCAGACCTGGGCGTGGTCCCGGGGCGGTGGCGGCGCCCGGTGCCCCGCTCGGTCCCGACGCCAGGGCGGTCTGCGCCGCGGCCAGCCGGCGCTCCTGCGCCGCACGCGCCTCTTTGTCGGCCTTGGCGCGCAGCTGCGTGAGCAGCTCGACGGCGCGGGTGAGTTGTCTGTGTGCCAGGTCCGCCAGCCGGCTCGCGTCCGCCGCGGCATCGGTGGCGTTGTCGCGGCCCTGCTGCGCCTGTGCCCCGGCGTCGGCCGCCACGGCCCGCGCCTGCTGCAGCTCGCGCAGCGCTTGTGCCTGGTTGTCGCCGACCATGCTCACCATCGATGCGGTGTGCAGCAGCTCGGTGGGACTGTCGCTGGCCAGGACCGCAGCGGCACCGGCCATCGGGCCGTCCCGGTAGGCGTTGGAGGCGAACTGCCCCAGCTGGCGTGAGGCCCCGTCGGCAACCTGCTGGGCCACAGCTGCGCGGCGCTCGGCGTCGATGGCGGCCTGCCGCGCGACCGACAGGCGCGCTGTCGCGGTCAGGTACTCCGCGTTGGTCTGCGCCGCCTCCTTCTCGAGCCGGGCGAGCTCCTGCGCCGCTGTCTCCAGCGCGGCCTTCGTGCCCGCTGAGGCGTCCGTCGGGACGTCCACAGTCGGAGGTACGACGGTGGCGGCGGCGGTGGGGCGCGCCGCCGCAGGCGTTGCCGTCAGCCCCGGCGCGGCGCCGAACAGCAGCGCGCAGCCCACGGTGACAGCCACCGAACGGGCCCAGGTGTGGCGTGGGTGACTCGGCATGACGCGCGGCGCTCCTGGCCTTTCGAGGTGAGACGGTGATCGGCCAGGCTGGAGTGCAGCGGACGCGGACCGTACTGACTGTGAGGTGTATCGGCAGGGCGGGCCCCGGTCGTGAGCCATGACGGGCAAACAGTTGAGCGGGCGGCCGGGTCCGTCGCCGGTCACCCCGTCCCCGTGCTCGCGGAGCGGGTCGGCGTGCCCTGGATGCTCCGGCGGATCCGCACGCTGCTCGGCGGTCAGTTGCTGGAGCGGGCGGGTCAGGGGCGACACTAGTCATTGGCGACGCCGTCGCGTGGGCACTTTCTGGAAAGTCGCCGCTGTCCCCGGTACGGGCCAGGATGTGCCCATGACGCCTGACTCCTTCCTCGCCCGGCTCCGTTCCGATGCCGCGCGCATCAGCGACATCGCCGGCCACGACCTGGACGCCGAGGTGCCCTCCTGCCCCGGCTGGACGGTGCGCGACGTGGTGCTGCACACCGCCGAGGTCTACGCGCACAAGGTCGCGTGCATGCGCCTGCCGGGTGGTCCGCAGCAACCAGAGGACTGGTCACACCCGCAGGCCGAGGGCCATGATCCGGTGCAGCGGTTCCAAGAGCGGTTCAGCGAGCTGGTCGACCAGCTCGAGGCCCGTGGGCCGCAGGCCCCGTCGTACACCTGGTTCGAACCCGACCAGACCGTGGGCTTCTGGTTCCGTCGGATGGCGCAGGAGACGGCCGTGCACCGGGTCGACGTGGAGAGCGCCTTCGGCGCCGCCATGCCCGTCGCCGAGGACCTCGCGGTGGACGGCATCGACGAGGTGCTCCACCTGTTCCTGGCCTACCAGAGCCCCGACGTCGGCCCGGACGGCCCGGGGCGGGGCACGGTCGCGGTGCGCACCGGCGACCACATCTGGCGCGCGACCCTCGATCCCGACGACGTCGCGCTGTCCCGGGTCCCGGGTCCGGCCGATGCGGTGGTCAGCGGCGAGCCGTCCGAGCTGCTGCTCTGGTTGTGGGGTCGCCGGCCCGACGCCGCGGTGTCGACGGAGGGGGACCGCGAGCTGTTGGCCGGCTTCCGCGAGCGGCTGCGCGTCGTGACCCAGTAGATGCGGCCCCAGGTGCGGCCCCGTTCGTGGCCGCGCGGCGGCGTACGTCATCGTGTGGGCGTGCGGGAGGTGCCCGGGATGCGCGGCGGTGAGGGCTAGGTGGCGACGGCGTACGACGTCGTGGTGGCGGGGCTGGGCGGGTTCGGCAGCGCCACGGCCTACCACCTCTCCACCCGCGGCGTGCGCGTGCTGGGGCTCGACCCCTATCCGGCCGGGCACGACCTCGGTGCCAGCCACGGCGAGTCGCGCATCGTGCGGCAGGCCTACTTCGAGGGCAGCGCCTATGTGCCGCTGCTGCGTCGGACCTACGAGCTGTGGGACCGGTTGGCGCGCGACGCCGGCGAGCGGCTGGTGCGGCACACCGGTGGCTTGTTCCTGGGGCCGGCCGGCTCGCGGGTCTTCGAGGGCAGCCTGGCGAGCGCGCGCCGGTGGGAGGTCCCGCACGAGGTGCTGGACCCGGCCGAGGTCACCCGCCGCTTCCCTGCGTTCCGCCCGCCTGCCGGGACCGCTGCCCTCTTCGAGACGAGCGCCGGGTTGGTCGGGCCGGAGCGCGCTGTGCTGGCGCACCTGCGGCTGGCTGCGGCGGCCGGCGCCGAGCTCCGGCACGGCGAGGGCGTGACGTCGTGGTCGGCGGACGTGGACGGGGTTGTCGTGCACACGTCGGGAGGCAGCTACTCAGCCGGGTCACTGGTGCTCGCGCCGGGCCGGTGGGCGTCCGAGCTGCTTGCCGGCCTGGGGCTGCCGCTGCGCGTGGAGCGTCGGGGCATGCACTGGTTCCGGCCGCGCGCGGGGGCCGACGCCTTCGACGCCTCGCGTTTCCCGGTGTGGATCTGGGACCGCGACGACGGCACCGCGCCCTACGGCTTCCCGTGCCTCGACGGTGTCGCAGTCAAGGCGGCCGTCCACTACTCCAGGGTGCGGCCGGCCGACACATGGACGCCGGCGGAGCTGAGTGATCTGCTCGCGGAACTGTTGCCGGGGCTGGGGAACGAGCACCTGCGCTCGGTCGAGTGCACGTACACCATGACACCGGACGAACACTTCGTGGTGGGTCGGCATCCGGCGCACGAACAAGTGGTCGTGGCGTGCGGCTTCTCCGGTCACGGCTTCAAGTTCACGCCGGTGCTGGGGGAGGTGCTGGCCGACCTCGCGACGGGACTCGCACCGTCGTACGACCTGTCGATGTTCGACCCCCGACGGTTCGTCGGCGCCCAGCGGTGAGGCTCTTCGCCGCCGTCGTGCCGCCGCCCGAGGCGCTGGGTCATCTCGAGCGCGCGGTCGGGCCGGTGCGTGCGCAGCACCCGGAGCTGCAGTGGGTGCCGGCCGAGCGCTGGCACCTGACGCTCGCGTTCTACGGCGAGGTCGAGGAGCGGGACGTGCCGCGGCTGCGGCGGCGCATCGAGCGGGCGACTCGTGAGGTCGCTCCGCTGGACCTGCGGCTGGCCGGCGCCGGGCACTTCGGGGGGCGGGTGCTGTGGCTGGGGCTGCAGGGCCGGCGCGAGGAGCTGCGCGGGCTGGCCCGGCGAGTGGCCGTCGACGGGCGTCCGTACCGCCCGCACCTCACCATCGCGCGCGTTCGCGGGGCTGCGGACCCGCGGCCGGCGGTCGCGTTGCTGGCGGCGTACGACGGGCCGGCGTGGACCGCCGGGGAGCTGCTGCTGGTCCGCTCCCACCTCGGGCCGAAGCCGCGCCACGAGCCGATCGCGTCCTTTCCGTTGGGCGCGCCGGCGGGCGATCACTAGGGTCGAGCGGTGGACGCGAGGACGCGGCGGCTGGTGGTGCTGGTGGCGCTGGCGCTGCTGGTACTGGTCGTGATCCTCGGCGCCGTGACCTGAGGGCTCGCCTGGGCCGCTGGTCTCCTGCACCGCACCAGGCGAGATGGGACGACAACAGGCCGCTACGCCTGTTGTCGTCCCATCCGGCCTACCTAACGTGGTCGAACCGCCGCGGAGCGGCGCGGCGGGGCGGGCGGGGCCGGCTACCAGGCGTAGGCCTCGGGGGCGGTGCCGCCGGGGCCGGGGAAGATCTCGTCCAGCCGGGCCAGCACCTCCTTGGTGAGCCGGATCTTCAGGGCACGCAGGGACCCGTCCAGCTGCTCGATCGTGCGCGGCCCGATGATGGGCGCGGTGACCGCCGGCTGGTGCAGCAGCCAGGCGAGTCCGACGTCCGCGGGGTTCTCGCCGAGCTCGTCGCAAAGCTCCTCGTAGGCCTTGATCGCCTTGCGGTTGGCCTTGAGGCCGTCCTTGGCCCGTCCGGTGAGCCGACGCTTGCCCTGCTCGGTCTTGCGGATGATGCCGCCGAGCAGCCCGCCGTGCAGCGGTGACCAGGGGATCACCCCGAGGCCGTAGTCCTGACAGGCCGGCAACACCTCGAGCTCGACGTCCCGGGTGAGCAGGTTGTAGATCGACTGCTCGCTCACCAGGCCGAAGGACTGCCGACGGCGAGCCGCCTCCTGGCCCTTGGCGATGTGCCAGCCGGCGTGGTTGGAGGAGCCGAAGTACAGCACCTTGCCCTGCGTGCGCAGCACGTCGAAGGCCTCCCAGATCTCGTCCCACGGCGTGTCCCGGTCAACGTGGTGCATCTGGTAGAGGTCGAGGTAGTCGGTCTGCAGTCGCCGCAGGGATGCGTCACACGCCATGCGGATGTTGCGGGCCGAGAGGAACGTGTCGTTGGGCCAGTCGCTCATCGAGCCGTAGAGCTTCGTCGCGATGACCGTCCGCTCCCGGCGTCCGTCGCCCTGCGCGAACCAGCGCCCGACGATCTGCTCGGTGACCCCCTCGCCCTGCTGCCAGCCATAGACGTTGGCGGTGTCGAAGAAGTTGATGCCGTGCTCGTGGGCGCGGTCCATGATCGTGTACGAGTCGGCCTCCGTGGTCTCGGGCCCGAAGTTCATGGTGCCGAGACAGAGGCGGCTCACGGATAGGCCGCTACGGCCGAGGTGGGTGTAGTCCATGGCTCATCTCTGCCCCCCGGATCGCGGTCTTGCACCTGCCACGACGACGGCGGGAGGGTTTGGCTGCCGCCATTAGGCTGAGTCGGTGAGCCTCGGCACCCCTGTTCGTTCGACATCGAGGGCGATCTGGGCCACCCGCATCGTCTTCGCGGCCAACGGCGGCCTTTTCGCCACCTGGGTGTCACGCCTTCCCGCGATCCGCGACCGCCTCGACGCCGACGAGCGCGGGCTGGGTTTCGCGCTGCTGTTCATCGCTGTCGGCTCGCTCATCGCGATGCCGCTGTCGAGCAGGCTGATCACCAGGAGCGGTGAACGCACGGTGATCGGGACCTGTGTGGTCGTCTGCCTGTTCGCCTACCCCGCGCTCGGGCTGGCGCCCAACCTCGTGGTGCTGGCGGCAGTGCTGCTGATCCTCGGCGCCGGGGTCGGCGTGTGGGACGTGGCGATGAACGTTGCCGCGCACGCCGTCGAGGAGCAGGCGGGCCGCACCCTGATGCCGGGCTTCCATGCCTGCTGGAGCCTCGGCACGGTGGCCGGCGCGGGGCTCGGCGCACTCGCCGCGAAGGCGGAAATCCCTCCGGCGGCGCACTTCGCCATGGGCAGCGTCGTGGTCGCGGTCGCAGCGGTGTTCGCGATCCGGCACCTGCCCAACGCCGTGGACCCGGCCGCACCCGACGCGGTCAATCAGGACACCGCGTCGGGTGAGCACCATGTCGTGGCCCGGGTGGGCGGTCCGGTCATCCGCGATGCACGGCTGATCGGCCTCGGGATCATGACCTTCTGCGCGGCCTGGGCGGAGGGTGCTGCCAACGACTGGTTGGCCCTGCTGCTCGCCGACGAGCGGGCGGCGTCGGGGGCGGCGGCCGCCGCAGGCTTCGCCGTCTTCGCCACCGCGATGACCCTCGGTCGCATCGCCGGCAACAGCGTCGTCAACAGGTGGGGCCGGGTCCCCGTGCTGCGCGTCGGAGCGCTCGTCGCGGGCGTGGGCGTCGTACTGCTCCTCACCGTCCCGGCGCTCGCCGCAGGCTACGCGGGTGCGTTGCTGTGGGGACTCGGCATCGCCATCGCGTTCCCGCTGGCGATGAGTGCGGCCGGCGAGACACCAGGCCGCGGACCTGCAGCGATCGCGATGGTGGCGACGATCGCCTACGCCGGCTTCCTCGTCGGCCCGCCATTGATCGGCACGATCGCCCACGCGACCGGCCTCGACAGCGCCCTCTGGGTCGTGGTCGCCCTGGTCGGCGGCATGCTCGTCCTCGCCGGCAC
>JAVEDJ010000065.1 GCA_030841025.1 Actinomycetota bacterium | reverse complement strand
GCCTGATGGCCCGAACAGACGGCACCTGGCTCGCGAATCCGGCGCGGCACTGGAACATCGACCGCCCCGACCCGCGCTGACCCACGAGGACCCGATGAAGCCGTCAATGGCTTGTTGATCTACGGAGGTCGCACCGTCCCCGGCCGGCAGCCTGACGGGATAGCGCCCCCACTGGTTGGCCTTGACCCGCGCGGCCGCCGCCGAGACGCTGACAGATCTCGGTTTCCGCTGCCGCTCAGGAAGGTTCCGCATGACGTCGCAGCTCATCGACCTCAGCCACCGCATCGAGCTAGGCATGTTCACCCATCCCGGCCTGCCCGGCCCTGCCTGGGAGGCGTTCCGGACCCGCGAGCAGTCCCGGCAGACCAGCGGCACCGACTTCCAGATCGACCAGGTCACCATGGTCGGCAACACCGGCACCTACCTCGACAGCCCGTTCCACCGGTTCGCCGACGGCGGCGACCTCGCCAGCCTGCCGCTGACCGCCGTCGCGGACCTCCCGCTGTTCCTGGTCGACGCGCGGCAGGGTGGGCGCGGCGTCGGGCCGGACGTGCTCAGCGCGGCGGTCGAGAACGAGACGGCAGTCGATGCGCTCGCCGGAGCCGCGGTCCTGCTGCACACCGGCGGCGACCAGGCGTGGGGCGGCGAGGCGTACGCCGACGAGGCACCGTTCCTCACCGCCGACGGCGCCGCGTGGCTGGTGGAGCACCGGCCGGCACTCGTCGGCATCGACGCGGTCAACATCGACGACCTCGCCGACCCCACCCGCCCGGCGCACACCCAGCTGCTCGGAGCCGGCGTGCTCATCCTCGAACACCTCACCCGGCTCGACGCCCTCCCCGCCCGCGGCGCGCGGCTGCACGCCGCACCACCGCCGTGGAGCGGCGTCGGCACATGGCCCGTCCGCGCCTACGCCGTCGCCCCGGGCAACGCGAGGACCCCAGACGGCTGAACCCAGCACCGCCGGGAGTCGACCGCCGACGCGGCCGTACCAGGACGTCAGTGGTAGGCGTGGACGACGGCGTGCCCGCGCCCGCGGCCGATGAGCCACCGATTCATCGGCACCGTCACGCAAAACGCGACCACTAACGAGAACGCCAGCGAGCCCCAGAACAGCAGGTCGCCCAGGCCAGCGTCCATCGCGCCCGGCACCGTCAGCACCACAGCGTGTCGGTGACCTCCATCGCCGCAATGGACACGGTGTCCGCGGCCAGCGCGACCTTGACCGCCTGCCGGGACGGCACTCCCGCCGTCAGCACCGGACCCACCGTCAGCGAGTAGCCGAAGACGAATGCCAGCACCACCGCCAGAGCGACCGTGGGCCAGTTTCCCAGCCCAGCGCAGTCCCGGCCACCAGGCCGAGGACCTCACCAATCGCGCATCCGGTCAGGCAATGCAGGGTCGCGGACACCGCGAGCCGAGTCAGCTCCCTCCCGGCGGCCGGCCGATGCCACCGGCGTGCTCGGTGTGGTCGGTGTGCTCGCTCATCGCGTGAATCCTTCCTGATGATGCCGCCGCGTGAAAGACAGCGCCCAACCTAGGCGGCCGATCGCGTATCAAACGCCTTGCGGAGCTCGACAGTGATGAGCCGCCCGAGCGGAATCGAGGAGGAGGGAGGACGAGACGCGAAGATGCGCTTGCTCGGCGGTGTGGTGTGGAGGGTCATGCCACGGTCCTTTCCCGTTGCGTGTCGGCAATGAGCTCGAGGAACATCTCCTCGAGACCGGCGCCTTCGGCGGGCGAAGCTCATCGAGCGCGAGGCCTGCGTGCAATGCGATCCTCCCGACGACCGGGGGCTCGGCCTCGACGCGCAAGGCGTAGGGTTTCCAGCCGAAACGTTGGTCGCGTACTCCAGGCCCGCGGCATCAAGTGCGTGAGCGAGCGCGGCCGATTCCGTGGCTCGAACGGTGGTCCCGGCTGCGCGTAACAAGTTGTCCTTCATGCCCTGCGCGACGAGCCGTCCTTGGCCCATGACCACCAGGTCGTCGGCGATCACCTCGATCTCGTGCAACCGCACGACGCTGTACGGGTTGGCCCTGTGGAGCTCCGCGCCCGCTTGAGCCGTGGTCGCCTTGTTGAGATCGTGCCGCGGTCATGTCCAGGACCTTCGACGGTTGCGGCGTCCGGTTTCGCCCCGCAAGGGATGGGCAGCCGCCTTCGTACACGACATGACCTATGACACTGAGGAGCCTTCATGGCCAACACGAACACGCTGTCCCGTTCCCTGCATGACGTTGGTTTGGCGACGTGGTTCGGCGGAACGCTCGCCAACGCGGTCGCGTTGAACCCAGCGTCCGCCGAGGCGAAGGACCCGGCGTCCACTGGCGCCGTCGCGAACGCCGGCTGGGACCGTTGGACGCCAGTCAACGCGGCGGCGATCGGCGCCCACGTCGCCGGCTCGCTTGGGCAGCTGGCCGGCAACCGTGGGCGACTGGCCGGCCAGAAGGGTGTGGCGTCGATGGCCCTGGCCAAGACCGCCTTGACCGGCGCGGCTCTCGGGGCGACCGCCTACAGCCGGGTGCTGGGCCGCAAGGTCTCCCAGCACGGCGCCGTGCCGGCTGACTCCGGCACCCAGCCGAACGCCTTCACCCCCCAGGACGCAGCCGAGGCGCAGAAGAAGCTCCGGGTGCTGCAGTGGCTGGTGCCGGCGCTGACTGGCGCCCTGGTCGTGGTGAGCTCGTTCGCCGGTGAGCAGCAGCGCCCCGCTCAGGTAAAGCGGGGGACCGCCGCCCGGCTGCTGCCCGCACGCTGACCGGAC
>JAVEDJ010000056.1 GCA_030841025.1 Actinomycetota bacterium | reverse complement strand
CAGATCAGCGACAGGTCGGATGCGTGTTCGAAGAGCGCCTGAAATCGCCGCAGCCGGCGTGCCCGGTTCAACGACGCGCCCTGTCTGTGCGGCTTGGTCGACCCGGCCTGAACAAGAGCCCCGCTTTCCGTTCCCCGTTGTGCCTGGACGTGTGCCTGGAGGCCGGCGGTCGAAACCCCGGTGCGTGACCGGCTCCGGACCCGGATTGTGCCATTACAGGCAGTTCACCCGTCTTCGTGACCCTGGACAGCAGCTTGTCCTGGCGGATGCCGTGCTGACAGCAACTCGAGTCGTGCAGGAAGGTGGGCCGGGACAGGTCGGAGTCGCTGCCGCGGCTGATTCATGCTAGCCGCTCCACAGCCGCGGCCCACGGGCGCGAACTGGCTCAGGACCGGCCCGATCCGGCTCTCGGCTCGGCGGCTACCCGGCCTCGGCCGACCGGTATACGCGCGTTCGCGCAGGTCAGAGGCCCTTCGACCGGCGTCGTAGGAGCGGGACAGGTGGGTCGCCCGCAGTTGGCCGAGCAGTGGGCGTCGTGCAACGCCGGTGCAACACGCCGGCTCAGCCCCCCGGCGCCCGATGGCGTCGCGACCGCGAGGAGCGGTCCCCCGAAGCGGTACCGAGGGAGATCAGCAGATGGCCCTCGAGGGCCTCGCTCTTTCCTTTCAGCTCCAGCGGGCCGAGTGGCTCCGTGCGTGCCTCCGGGATGCGGGCGGCGGTGCCCGCGCTGATCGCCACTCCTCCGACGGGCGCCTTTCCCTCCAGCCGGGAGGCCACGTTGACGGTGTCGCCGATCACAGTGTGCGTCCGGCCGCCCTCCGCTCCGAGCAGGCTCAGCGACACCGCGCCACTGTTGACACCGACGCGGAACCGCGGCCAGTCGGGATGCACTGCCCCGACCTGTGCAGTCTCCTCCTGCAGCGCGAGGGCAGCACCCGCAGCGCGATGCGCGTGGTCGGGCTGGTCACCCCGGCGGTTGAAGGTGACCATCACCGCGTCGCCGATGATGCGGTCGATGTCGCCGCCGTACCGACGAACGATCGGCGGGATCGCCACCTCGAAGTAGGAGTTGAGCATCGCCGTCACATCCTGCGGAGCGTGACGCTCGGAGAAGCTGGTGAAGCCCTGCAGGTCGGCGAACAGGATGCTCATGTCTCGCGTCCCCGCCACCGTGTCGTCGAGGTAGAGGCCACCGAAGCGCTCCTCGTGCCATTGTCGGTGAGCACTCCATGCCACCAGTCCGAAGGCGACCAGCATGAGAACGTGCCACTCCCACCAGGTGACGTGCCAGTTCCGGGAAGAGACGACCGCGACGACTGCCTCGGCCAACAACACGAATGCGGCTGCCATCCCGAGCAGCATCGATGCCCGCCGCCGTCGCCAGAGCGCGAGGAAACGGAGCGCCGCGAAGGCGTAGAGCAGGATCGCAGCAAGCGCGAGCGCCACCAGGGGACCGGAGGGGCGCTCCGGCGTGGGGCGAGAGTCCAGGGGCGGCACCTGGGCCAGCGAGGCAACCGCCCAACACGCCATCACGACGAGCAGCCCCAGACGCAGCGGACCGCTGAGGCGCATCGTCTGCGGTCCCCGGGACCCGGAGAGATCCAGGCAGGACGCCGCGGCGAAGACCGAACCGATCATCAGCCCGACCGGCGTGGCGAGCGTGAAGCCGGTGTTCTGGCCGGCGAGCAGGACACCGGGCGTCGCCAGCGCGTGCAGGCCGAGGAAACCCGCCGACGCGAGGAACGCGAGCGAGACCAGCAGAACCCGCGCGTCACCGCGTCGGACAGCGGCCACGCCCGTGCCGTAGGCCAGCACCGCGCTCAAGGCGCCCACGGACAGCACCAGCCAGAAGTGCGCGGGATGGTGCTCCCAGTGGCCGTCCAGCGCTGGTCGCGCCAGTAGCAGCCCCAGCCCTGCCAAGGGCAGCGCGAGCGCCACCGCACCGGCCACCAGCTCGGGACTGCCCCAGGTGGCTGCCGCGCCGCCGGGTGCAGGATGGGTCACCGGGTCCGGCCGGGGGTCTTCTCGGTCTGGCGCGGTACGCCGACGTCAGGCGCGGCCCCTTCCGGGCTCCGTGCCAGGTGCGCGTGCAGCTGCGACACGACGACGGACCCCTCGCCGACCGCGGACGCCACCCGCTTCACCGAGCCGCTGCGGACGTCACCCACCGCGAACACGCCGGGCAGCGATGTCTCGTTGGGCATGGGCGGACGCCCCAGGGTCCACCCGTCACCCGCCACGTCGGCGCCGGTCCGGACGAAGCCCTGCCGGTCACGGCGGAGTGCCGGCGGAAGCCAGTCGGTGCGTGGCTCCGCACCGATCATCACGAAGAGCGCGTCGACGGGCAGCTCCTCGACGTCACCGGTCGACCGGTCACGTACGGCGACACGCTCCAGCCGACCGTCACCGGAGCCGTCCACGACCTCGGAGTCGGGCCGGACCTCCACCGTCGACGCCACGATCTCCTGCGCGAGGTACTGCGACATGCCGTCGGTCAGGGCCGCGCCGCGGACGACGAGTGTGACGTGCTCGCAGTAGCGGTTCAGGTGGAGCACCGCCTGCCCGGCGGAGTTGCCGCCGCCCAGCACGAGAGCACGGCGACCGGTCAGCCCGTGGGCTTCCGAGACGCTGGCCCCGTAGAAGACGCCGGCCCCGGACAGCGCCTCCAGCGCCGGGATGCCGATGCGCCGGTAGGAGACGCCGGTGGCGAGGACGACCGAGCGTGCCTGGACCGTGCCCGCGTCACCCAGCGCGACGACGTACCCGCGGCCGTCCGGGCGCACCTCCGTCACCTCACGAGTGAGACAGAAGCGTGCGCCGAACACCCACGCCTGCTGGTAGCCGCGCTGGGCCAGCTCGGACCCGCTGACGCCGCGGGAGAAGCCCAGATAGTTGCGGATCAGTGAGCTGGATCCCGCCTGTCCGCCCAGCGCGTCGCGCTCCACCACCAGGGTTCGTACGCCTTCGGAGGACGCGTAGACAGCCGCGGCCAGCCCGGCCGGTCCGGCACCGACGATCAGCACGTCCACGTCGCCGCCGTCGGCCGGCAGCGACGTGTCGATCCCCCAGGCCTGCATGAGATCCGCGTCGGTGGGGTCGAGCAGGCAGGTGCCACCGAGCACCGGCATCCATACGATGACCTGGTCCGGCCGTGCTGACGGTGCCGCCGCGCGGGCGACCCGCTCGCCAGCGGGCGAGCCACGGTCGAGAGCGGCGTGTGGGATTCCGCTGCGGGTGAGCAGGCTGCGGATCCCGTACCCGCGGGCGGAGTGCTCCGGCGCGACCACCATCACCTCGCGGGTGGTGGTCACGTAGCTGCGCGACCACTCGTGCACGAACTCGGCGACGGTTCGGTGAAAGAGCTCGTCCGGTGACGTCCAGGGCTTGAGCACGTAGTAGTTGATGTCGCCGAGCGCCATCGCCCGCAGGATCGTGGCTGCCGTCGCGGGTTCTCCCCAGGCCCCCCAGTCCACGAGCAGCGCTCGCCTTGCGTCCGGATGCATGGAGCGCACCTGCGCGAGTAGTTCCGCACCGGGCCGGTCTGGCAGCGCGTCGGCGGCCAGGACCGCCGCCACCGGCTCGCCGTACTGCTGCGCGCTCTCCAGCTCGGCCAGGGCGGCGGCGCTGGTCCGTTCGCCGCGGATCCGGAAATCCGCGCCGTACCGTCGGCCGAGCTCGCCCTCGATCCGGTTCAGCACGGCGCGGTCGGCGTCGACGGCGAGGATGAGTGGGCGACCCATGTGCGCCTCCCGCAGGGTCGTGGCGTGCCTGCCCGGCTCTTCGGACAGTAGACCGGCTCACGGGTCATGTCTTCCTACGGAGGCCCTGAGATCTTGGCCACAGCTGGCTGCCTTCATTTCCTCGGTCGCCCTGCCGACTATGCACGGGGGGCTTCCGCCACAAAAAGGAGATGCATGCAGGCGGTAGGCGTGTTGCGCGGCGTGGTGGCGACAGCGACCGTGGCCTACACGGCGTCGGTACTGCCCGGCGTGCGGCCGGCTCCGGGCCACTCGTGGTTCTGGGAAGTCGTGGTCTACAACCTCGTGGCGTGGTGCGCGACGGCGATGTGCATCGAACGCGCGGTGCGGCAGCCGCGCGACCGCGCGACCTGGGCACTGGTCGGGGCTGGGTTCGGCTGCTACGCCGTCGGGACGCTGGTCTTCTCTGTGTGGCTGCAGCCGATGACCCAGATGCCGTATCCGTCGGTATGCGACCTGCTCTGGTTGCTGTTCTACCCGTTCGTGCTGGCCGGCATCGTGCTCGCCGTCCGCGCGCGAACCATGGGCTCGGTGGCCAGCATGTGGCTCGACGGGCTCATCGCTGGGCTGGGCCTGGCCGCCGTGGGTGCCCTCGTCGTCTTCAATCGGTTGACCACGTCCGTCGAGGGATCGACAGCGGCGATCGTGGTCAACATCGCCTACCCGGTCTTCGACCTCTCGCTCGTGGCGTGCGCCGTGGGAGCGATGGCCGTTCTCAGTGCCTGGCGCAACCCCGCGTGGGTGCTGCTCTGCGCCGGCTTCGTCACGTTTGCCGCCGCCGACTCGTGGTACTTCGCGCAGGTCGCCGCGGACACCTACCGCTCGGGAAGCCCGGTCGACGCGACCTGGGCCGTAGCCATGTGTCTGGTCGGGTGGGCGGCGACCGTCACGTCACCTCCGGCCGCGGCCAAGGCCGAGTCGCGCTCGTTCGTCATCCCCGGCGTCTTTGCCGCCGTCTCCATCGGGCTGCTGGGCATCGGAGCGTTCGTGGAGCTCCCGCCGCTCGGCACCGGGTTCGCGCTGGCAGCCCTCACCGCCGCGTTCGTCCGCACCACGATGGCGGTCCGCGAAGTCATCGCTCTCGCAGACTCGCGCCGGCAGGCTCGCACCGACCTGCTCACCGGTCTGCCCAACCGCCGCGGCTTCTATGAGCAGCTCGAGCAGGCCACGCAGACCGGCCACGGCGGCGCGCTGCTGCTCATCGACCTCGACCGCTTCAAGGAGGTCAACGATGCCCTCGGGCACCGCACCGGCGATGAGCTGCTGCACGCCGTCGGCCAGCGCTTGTCCACCCACCTGACGCAGGGCGCAACGCTCTCACGCCTGGGCGGCGACGAGTTCGCCGTACTGCTTCCCTCCGGCGACACCACACCCGCGCGGGCTCTCGCCGGCAGGCTGCTCGCCGAGCTGCAGAAACCGTTCACCGTCGTGGGCATCACGTTGCACGTCGACGCCAGCATCGGTGTCACCTCGATCGCAGCAGGGACCGACCCCAGCCCTGCGCTGGCCCGGGCCGACCTTGCGATGTACCGCGCCAAGGCGGCGCGCAGCGGCGTCGAGCTGTACGACGACGAGCGCGACGGTGACGCGTGGAACCGCCTTGCCCTGGTGCAGGAGCTGCGCGACGCGCTTGCGTCGGGCGATCTCTACCTCGAGCTGCAGCCGATCGTCGGGCTTCCGGGATGTGCTCCCGTCGCGGTGGAGGCGCTGGTGCGCTGGACGCACCCGATCCGCGGGCGGCTCGCACCGGACGAGTTTCTTCCGCTGGCGGAGCGAGCAGGGCTGATGTGGAACCTCACCCAGTACGTCCTGGACGCCGCGTTGGACGAGGCCGCCGCACTGCGCCGGGACGGCTGGCATCTCCCGGTCGCGGTGAACCTGTCCGCATCAGACCTGCTGAACGCAAGACTCGTCGGCTTCGTCGCCGACGGCATGCAGCGCCGCGGGCTACCCGCAACCGCGCTCCACCTGGAGATCACCGAGTCGCTCCTGATGGAGGATCGAGACATCTCCGAGGGCATCCTGCTGGGACTGCGCGCGCTGGGCGTGCAGGTTGCTGTGGATGACTACGGCACCGGCTACTCGTGCCTGGCCTACCTGCGTGACCTGCCGATCACCGCGCTGAAGATAGATCGCAGCTTCACCAACCAGCTGCTCGACGACGACCGGACCGCCACCATCGTGGCATCCACGATCGGCCTCGCGCACGACCTCGGGCTGCACATCGTGGCCGAAGGAGTCGAGACGGCCGAGCAGCTTGCGTGGCTGACCGGACACGGCTGCGACAGAGTGCAGGGCTACTTCCTGGGGCGCCCGATGACCCCCAGCCTCCTGCGCAGCTGGCTGGCAGATGCTGGCAGCAGGCCTACCGCCGTCGTCGTCGCGCGCTGACCCACACCCCGGCAACGCCGCGGTCGACGTGGTCGCGCGCCCGTAGCCTCAGGAGACCGTGCCGCTGGAGATCTCGGCCAGGGCGGCCGGTTGCCCGCGCGGGTGCTCCGGCGGCAGCAACCGCCGGTCCAACAGCGCACGGAAGTGCTCCGGATCAACTGGCCGCGCCATGAGGTAGCCCTGGGCGAGATGGCATCCCTGTTCCATCAGCGCTGCTACCTGTGCGGACTCTTCGACGCCTTCAGCCAGGACGACGGTGCCGATGTTGTGCGCGAGCTCGATCAGTGCCCGCGTGACGCGCGACTCCTGGGCGTCGCCGAGCAGGTCGCTGACGAAGGTGCGATCGAGCTTGATGATGTCGACCGGCATGCGCCGCAGGTAGGACAACGACGAGTAGCCAGTGCCGAAGTCGTCCAACGCGATCCGTACGCCGAGCTGCCGCAGCCGCTGCAGGGTCGCGCGGCTCGAGGGCAGGTCTCTGAGGAAGGCCGACTCGGTGAGCTCGATGACCAGCGCATCAGCGGCAAGGTTGGTCTCGAGCAGCACGTCCCGGACCCGGTCGGCCAGGCCGCTGTCCTCTACCTCCTTGACCGACATGTTGACCCCGATGCCGAAGTCTCGATCGGCCGGCAGGGCTGCCTTCCAGACGGCGACCTGGCGGCAGGCCTCTCTCAGTGCCCATGCACCGAACTCCACGATGTGACCGTGCGCCTCGGCTGCTGGCAGGAAGTCGGCCGGCTGGATCAGCTCACCGTCGTGCCCCACAAGTCGGAGCAACGCCTCTGCGCCCACCACCTGGCCGGTGGAAAGGTCGACCACCGGTTGGTACTGCAGCCGGAGCCGGCCTTGGACCAGCGCCGTGTCGAGCAGGTCAAGCGTGGCTGAGGGTGTCGAGGCCAGCTCGCGCATGGACTCATCGAACTCGCGGTGGCAGGCCTTGCCCTCCTGCTTCGCGCGGTACATGGCGGCGTCGGCTTCGGCGATCAGGGACGTAGCGTTGGCCGTGGTGTCGGTGGGTCGGCTGATGCCGATGCTCGCGGACAGCTGCAGATCGCGGTCGCCGTGCCGGAATGGCTGCCGCAGGGCCTGCTGGATCCTGCTGGCCAGGCCGGCCGCGACCTCGCTCGCGTGGTCCGGAAGGCCTTCGCACAGAACGACGAACTCGTCACCGCCGAGTCGTGCCACCGTGTCTCCCGGACGCACCACGAAGCCGAGTCGTGCGGCCACCTCGCGCAGCACCTCGTCGCCGGCCTTGTGCCCGAAGCGGTCGTTGACCGTCTTGAAGCCATCCAGGTCGATGAAGAGCAAGGCCATGGTCTGGGGTTCCCGGATCAGCCTGGCCAGGGCGTGGTTCACGCGTTCCTCGAGGAGCAGGCGATTGGCCAGGCCGGTCAGCGGGTCGTGCAACGCCTGCCGGCTCAGGCGGGCCTCATTGACCTTCCGATCGGAAATGTCGACGATCTGGCCCAGTGTGTACGGGATGTGATCGGAGCTCTCCAGCCGTGCTGCCGACATCACCGTCCACACGGCGTGGCCGTCGGCGTGCAGGAAACGGGTCTCCAGCCGCACGGTGTCCGTGTCCGCGCCGACCAGCCCGCCCAGTCGGCGACCCGTCGCGGATGCGTCGTCGTGATGGCTGAGGTCGCCCAGGCTCCGTCCGACGAGCACACCGGCCGGGAAACCGAGCAGGTCGTGGAAGGAGCGGTTGGCCTCCAGGATCAGCCCGTCGTCGGACAGCCGGACCATGCCTGTCGGCGCGTGGGTGAAGGCCGTGCGGAACTGGCGCTCGCTGATGACCAGGGCGGCGGCACGCTCGGACAGCTGGCGCTCGGCGGCACGACGCCTGTTCTCTGCGCGGGCGGAGAGCCCGAGCATCACCGCGAGAGCGACGGCGAGCAGGGCGGCAACCGCCAGCACCGTGTGCCGGAGCCGCTGCAAGCCCGCGAGCGCCGCGCGCTCGGGCACCTCGGCGATGACGGTCCAGCCGAGCCGCGGGACCGGGGCGTAGGCCGAGAGCACCGTCCCCTGAACACCGGTCACGGACCGGGTCCCGGCGTCGCCGCGCAGCGCCGCCTGGACGCGGGGATCGGTCCTCAGCGACACCAGCCCCATCCGACCCGCGCCGGGGGCGGCGAGGACGACTCCGCGCTGATCGGTGACCGTGATCCGGACGCCCTGGTGGCGGGTGAACTCGTCGACAACGTGTTGGAGGCTGTCCAAGTCGTAGAGGGCGGCGGCTACCCCGAGGACACGGCCCGAACCGGCACCCGCTCGCACCGCGGCCGACACCGCGACGACGCGCGGTCCGTCGAGGATGGCCGTCTCGTACGCCTCCGAGACGTGCGGCCGCTGCGATGTGACGGCCCCCTGGAACCAGTCCCGATAGCTGAAGCTCTTGCCGATGACCCCCGGAGCGCTCGGCAGCACCGCTGTCGTTCGACCGGCGGGGTCGGCGAGGAAGACCGCGCTGAACTCGGGGCGCGAGCGGCGCAGCTCCGTCAAGGTCGCCATCAGCTCGGTGTCGTCGACGCGGCCCTCGGCGCGTGTTGCGCTCATCGCCGCCACGAGCTGGGGGTCGTCGGCGAACGCGCCCACCGTGACCCCGAGGCTGTCCAGCAGCCCAGCCGTGTTGGTGCTGGCGCTCTCGGCGATCGAGCTGACCCGGGCGTTCACCTCGCGAGCCATGGCGAGCTCGGACAAGGTGAGGCTGCTGTAGGTCAAAATGATCAGGGGAAGGAACCCGAGCAGCATGAAGGTTGCTACCAGCCTGCCGCTGGGCAGGTGGCGGCCGAGATCGCCCGTCGACGTCATGCCCCATGCATCGTCCCGGCTTGGACAGACCTGAATGGGCTAACGAACACTGATTACAAGAGCAAGGACGCTGCCGGCGCCCTTGACGCCAGGCGCGCGGAGCGGACGGGGCGGCCGCGCGGGCCTACCCGCCTCGCTGCTCCGGCGGTGCGGTGCGCTGCTGCCCCGCTGCGTAGCCCAGCTGGAGGAAGTCCGACACTGCCACGGCGGACAGGGTCGCGGTGGCCGCACGGGTCAGCGTCGGTGCAAAGGTCAATCCGGCGACGAGGCCGGTGGCGATCCACGGACCCAGGCAGAACGGACAGGTCAGCAGCTCACCGAGCGCCTTCCGCCCGCCGCTGCCCCGTACCTCCTCGGCGAGCTCGGCGTCCCCGGCACTGCCCTCGAACCGCACGAAGGGTGCCCGCAGCGGACTCGTGACGGCATCCTTCGCGAGGATGCGGCTGAGCTTGTGGGTAGAGAGCCCGAGGAAGGCGAGATCCCACGGGGTCAGGTCAGGCGGACGGCGCCCCAGTGCGCGCGCGCCGGCCGTCAGCAGCGCCGTCGTGGCGGCGAATACTGCGAGGGCACCTGCATAGCCCCTGGTCGCCCCGTCGGGGCGCCCGTACGCCTCGTTCTCCTGACGGATCTTCTCGGACATCGTCATTCCGGTGTTCCCTCCCACGTCTGCGGCTCTGCGCCGCTTGCCCCTACAGAGACGCGCAACACCTCGAAGGGCGATCCTCCCCGCGGCGGCCCTGCTGGTTCGACGTCCGACGCTCGTGCGCCGCGGGGTTTGTCAGGCACCCCGCGCGGTGATGGGCGCCCCATGGTTCGCAGCGCATCCTTCCCACTGCCGGCGCGGCTGTGGCTCGTCCGCCATGCGGAGAGCCAGGGCAACCTGGCAGACCGGGAGGCAGCCGTCCGCGCCGCGGACCGCCTCGAGCTCAGCCACCGGGACGCTGACATGCCGCTCTCCCCCACGGGGCAGCGCCAGGCTGCAGCACTCGGTCGCAGCTGGCGCACCCTTCCAGCCGAGCAACGTCCTGCCGTTGTCGTGACCTCGCCGTACGAACGCGCGCTGCAGACGGCGAGGATCGCGCTCGACGAGTCGGGCTGGGACGCGGAGCTGCTGCGCGACGAGCGACTGCGCGAGCGCGACCTCGGCATGCTGGACGGCTGGACGAAACAGGGCATCACCCGCCGGTTTCCCGAGGAGGCGGAGCGCCGCGGCTGGGTGGGCAAGTTCTACTACCGGCCCCCCGGCGGCGAGAGCTGGGCGGACGTGGCCGGGCGGGTCCGGGCCTTCCTGGACAGCACCCGACTCGACTATCCGGGCGAGCGGGTCGCGGTGGTCTCGCACCAAGCCGTGATCATGCTGTTTCGCTTCGTGCTGGAGTCGCTCACCGAGCAGGAGATCCTGGAGATCGACCGCACCTCGGCCATCGCGAACACCGCTGTGACGCGCTACGTGGCCGACGGGAAGGCACTGCGGCTGGAGACCTTCAACGGCACCGAGCACCTGGAGGACCGAGAGGAGCCAGTCACCGATGAGCCCGACCCGAGCACGCTCTCACGCTGAGCGGGTCCCGGTCACACCCGCACTGCTGCGCCGGTGGGAGCTGCCCCATCCCTGCGGCGGGAAGGAGAGCCGCGGGCGCATCCTCGTCGTCGGCGGCTCCGCGGAGACTCCGGGTGCCGTCCTGCTGGCGGCCGAGGCAGCCCTGCGCGCCGGAGCCGGGAAGCTGCAGGTGGCCACGGTGCGATCCACCGCACGCTCGCTCGCCGTCGCCTTGCCCGAGGCGCTGGTCCGCGGCCTCGAGGAGACCGCCGACGGTGCTGTGGCACCGTCCGCCGCCGAGCAGGTGGCTGACCTGGCCGAGGCAGCCACCTGCGTCCTCGTCGGGCCTGGGCTCAAAGACGTCGAGCAGTCCGCCGCGCTGTTGCGTGCTCTGGTGCCGCACGTCCACTGCCCGATCGTGGTTGACGCGTTGGCGCTGGCGGCGGTCACGGAGGACAAGAAGGTGCTGCACCGGTTCCAGGGCCGCGCCGTGCTGACACCGAACCAGACGGAGCTGCGCAGGACGCTCCAGCTGGACGAGGACGAGCAGGACGAGCAGTCCCTCGAACGCGACGCACTCAAGCTCGCGAAGCTCAGCCGCGCCGTCGTCTCGGTGGGTGGAGCTGCGTCGTACATCACCGCGCCCGACGGCCGGACGTGGGCCGACTACACCGGAGGCGCCGGGCTCGGGGTCTCCGGCTCCGGGGACGTGCGAGCCGGCCTGACCGCCGGCCTGGTGGCACGGGGCGCCGACGCCGACCAGGCGGCGGTGTGGGCCGCGCACCTGCACGGTCGTGCCGGGGAGCGGCTCGCGGCTCTAGTCGGGCGTCTCGGCTTCCTCGCGCGCGAGCTGCCGGGGCAGGTGCCGGGCCTGCTGGCCGAGATCGAGCAGTAGCGGGTCCGATCCCGGCACACCGACACGCCACGTCGGTCCCGGGCCCAGCCGATCTTCCGCAGTAGGTTCGGCGGCGTGCCGGCCGCGGACGTCCCGACTCTCGAGGAGCCGCGCGATGAGCCGGCCGTCCGCCGGGCGAGGAACGGGCGCCGCGTCGGTCTGGTCGCTCTGCTCGTGGTCGTGGTGGCCGGCCTGACTGGCCTGCTCGGGGTTCGCTCGGCGACAACGACCGACGAGGCGGCGGGCTACACCTTGTCCGTGCACCACGCGACCGTCGTACGAGCCGGGATCGCGGCTCCGTTCCACGTGACCGTTCGGCACCCGGGCGGGTTCGCCGAGCCGATCCGACTCGCGGTCAGTGCCGACCTTCTCGAGCGGTTCGACTTCCAGAACTTCTACCCGAACCCGTCGAAGGAGACAGCCACCGGCACGTTCGTCTACTACGAGTTCGACCCGCCGCCGGGTGACACCTTTCGGCTCAGTCTCGATGCGCGAACGGCTCCCGACCAGAACGGGTCCACGCAGGTCTACCGCACCCGGCTGCTCGCCCCGGACGAGGCGGAGCTGGTCGGCGTGAGCTTCCGCATGTGGGTGGCCCCTTGATGGCCTTGGATGGTCGACTACCGGCCGGGGCGCCCTGATGGAGATCGTCCTGCGCGCCGTGGTCATGTTCGGGTTTCTCTGGCTGGTCACTCGAGCGGTCGGCAAGCGCGAGCTCGGCCAGCTCTCGGCGTTCGAGCTGGTCCTGCTCGTCTCGATGGGCGATCTGGTGCAGCAGTCGGTCACGCAGGAGGACTACTCGGTCACCGGCGGCGTGCTGACCGTCGGCACCTTCGCCCTGCTCTCCGTCGGGCTGTCCTACCTGAGCTGGCGCTTCCCCAGGTCACGCAAGGTCCTGGAGGGCCGCCCGGCCGTCCTGATGCGCGACGGCGAGCCGGCCGAGGACGTCCTGGCCCACGAGCGGCTCACCATGACCGAGCTGCAGGAGGCAGCCCGCAAGAACGGCATCCGCGACCTCGGGGAGGTCGAGCTCGCCGTGCTCGAGAACGACGGATCGATCTCGTTCTTCAAGGCCGCCTCCTAGCGCGGTCCGCGGTAGCCGGTCCGTCGGCGGAGCACCGAGCGGACGCCCGGCGTCAGGAGTCGTCGGGCGGGCTGAGCTGTCCCGGGCTGAGCTGACCTGGTGCCACCATCTGCTCGGCGCGGATGACGTGGACAACCGCGTTGATCAG
>JAVEDJ010000052.1 GCA_030841025.1 Actinomycetota bacterium | reverse complement strand
CTCGCTGTGGCGGCACGGGACCTCACCACCGGCGAGGAGGTCCTGCTCAACGCCGACGAGATCTTTCCAACGGCCAGCGTCATCAAGCTGCCGGTTCTGGTCGAGCTCATGCGGCAGGCCGTGGACGGGCGGCTCTCGCTCGACGAGCGGGTCGAGCTTCGCGAGGACGACAAGCGAGGTGGCTCGGGCATCCTCAAGGTCTTCGACGCCGGCCTGCGGCCCACACTGCGCGACGCCGCGACCCTGATGATCGTGCTGAGCGACAACACGGCGACCAACGTCGCTATCGACGCGGTCGGGGGAGTCGATCCGGTCAACGCTGCGATGGACGAGATCGGGCTGTCGACCATCCGGCTGCACAACCGCATCGATTTCGAGCTCATCGCCGGCGACGTCCGCCGACTGGGCGAGTCGTCGGCGCGGGACATGTGCGCACTCGTGCATGGCATCGCGCAGGGCACGGTCTTCGGGCCGGAGGTGTCCGAGGCGGTCGAGGCCGTGCTGGCCAGGCAGCAGTACCTCGACCAAGGGCCTCGCTATGTGGAGGTATCGCCGTACGCCGTGGAGCTCGGGCTCGACCCGTCCATCCGGGTCGCGAACAAGACCGGGTTCTTCACCGGCACCCGTGCGGACACCGGCATCTTCCGGTTCCGCGACGGTGGCGGCTTCACCTACGCGATGTTCAACCACGACTCCACGGACGAGACGTTCCTGGCCGAGTCCGAGGGCTCCGTGCTGCTCGGTCTGGTCGGCAAGGTCTTGGTCGAGCACTGGTGGGACGGTCAAGAGCCGGTTCCGACGGTTCCGACGGCCTACGCGCCCTGACGCCCACGTCGACCATGCGCAAGTAATCGGCCATCCACAAGTAAGGAGCACCACTGCTAGCCATGACTGACCAAGTGCTGATCCAAGACGCCGAACTCCTCGACGGCACCGGCTCCCCGCCCCGCCGAGCCGACGTACTGGTCTCCGGCGGGCGCATTGCGGCGGTCGAGGAGCCCGGGCGCCTGTCCGAGTCGGGCCGGACGGTCCTCAGTGCGCGCGGTCAGACGTTGGCTCCGGGTTTCATCGATGTCCATTCACATGCCGACAACGCGCCCTTCCTCGCGGAGGACGACACCTCGAAGATCCTGCAGGGTGTGACGACCGAGGTGGTCGGCAACTGCGGTTTCAGCCTCGCCCCACGACTGGAGGAGACCGCACCGGCTCTCGAGGCGCTGGCGGCGCGCATCTTCCCGACATTGCCGTGGTCGTGGAGCAGCTTCTCGGAGCTGCTCGCGGCAACGGATGCGCGCGGTTACGTCACGAACTACGCGCCGCTCGTGGGACACCACGCGCTGCGCGTCGCCGTGATGGGGATGTCCGACGCCGCACCGGACAGTGCGCAGCAGGCACGGATGGGGGATCTGCTCGACGAGGCGATGGAGGCCGGTGCCTTCGGCCTGTCCTCCGGGCTCATCTACCCGCCTGGTCTGTTCGCCATGACCCAGGAGCTGACCGAACTGGCGAAACGACTGCCGGAGTCCCGGCCCTACGTCACCCACATGCGGGGTGAGGGCTCGCAGCTGCTCACCAGCATCAACGAGGCACTGGCGATCGGCGAGGGCTCGGGTCGTCGGGTGCACGTGTCACATCTGAAGACAGCCGGTCAGCCGAACTGGGGCCGGATGCAGGCGGCGCTCGACCAGCTGGACCAGGCGCGGGCGCGCGGTCTCGACGTGCGGCACGACGTCTATCCCTACACGGCCGGCAGCACGATGTTGACCGCGTCGCTCCCGCCGTGGTTCCAGGAGGGTGGCGGGCCCAAGGTGTTGAGCCGGCTCGCCGACCCGGCCGCGATCGACCGGTTGCGCGACGAGCTGGGCCGGGACGACGGCACCTGGGAGAACCACATCCACGGCGCCGGCTGGGACGGGATCGTGATCGCGTCCTCGGACAGTCACGAGTTCGACGGGCGCTCGCTGGCCCAGATCGGTGCGGACCGTGGCACCGAGCCGTTCGACGCCCTGGTGCACGTCCTGGTCAACGAGCAGCTGAAGGTCAGCATGATCGTGCACTCCATGCAGGAGGACGACCTGGCCCTTGCCATGAGTCACGAGAAGACGATGATCGGCTCCGACGGCCTGCCGCCGGGCGTCGGCGGCAAGCCGCATCCGCGCATGTACGGCACGTTCCCGCGCGTGCTCGCGCGGTACTGCCGGGAGCTGGGCACGCTCGGCCTTCCCGACGCAGTACGTCGGATGACCTCGCTGCCGGCGGACTCGTTCGGTCTGCACGACCGTGGGGTCATCGCGCCTGACGCGGCTGCCGACCTGGTGGCCTTCGACCCGGCGACGATTCGCGACCTCGCCGACTACGCCCAGCCCACCCGCGAGCCGGAGGGCATCGCGTGGGTGATGGTCAACGGGCAGGTGGTGGTCCGCGACGGCCGCTACCTCGGCCGTCGTACCGGGCGACGGCTCGTGCCTGCGGCATGACCGACTCGCCGGTCGATCAGAACATCGTGGCCGCCGCGTGGGAACACGCACGGCGCGCCGCGGCCGACTGCGGCATCGAGGTGCGCGAGATCACCGGCACCGACGTCGAGGTGGCCCAGGAGGTCGTGCGCGAGGCGTGGGGTGCGCAGCAGGTGCCGCAGAGCAACCTGCTGCAGGCGCTCTCCCACGCCGGGAACGCCGTGCTCGCCGCCGTACAGGGCAGCCGACCGGCTGGAGCGTCGTTCGGCTTCCTCGGCTGGAGCGGCGGCTTGCACCTGCACTCGCACATGACGGCGGTGGCGCGGGGTCAGCAGTCGCGTGGCGTCGGGTACGCGCTCAAGTCCTGGCAGCGCGCGCTGTGCCTCGAGCACGGTATCCGGGAGATGCGCTGGACCTACGACCCGTTGATCGCCCGCAACGCGCACTTCAACCTGGTCAAGCTGGGCGCGCGCGTCCAGGCCTTCTTCCCGGACTTCTACGGTGCCATGGACGACACCGTGAACTCCGGCGACCACAGCGACAGGTTCGAGGTGTCGTGGCAGCTGGACTCCGACGGCACGATGGCGGCGCTGCAGCGCCGCGACCCACGGGCCGTGCCGGCAGGGCCATCCGTCGCCATCCCCTCCGACTTCGACGCTCTCCGGCGCGAGAGCCCCGCGGCGGCCCGGGCGCTGCGGCTGGCCACGCGGCAGGAGTTCACCCGGCATTTCTCGGCCGGCCTGCGCCCAGAGTGGGGCGGTGACGGCTACGTCTTCGTGGCCGCAGAGCCGAGCCGGCACGGGGACAAGGTCGGCAGCGCGCATGGGTGAGCAGCCGTTGCTGACGGACCTGCGCCAGATGCAGGACTCCATGTTGGCGGTGCTCGAGGATCTCGTCATGACCGAGACGCCGAGCGACGACCTCGAATGCGTGCAAGACGGCGTACGGCTCCTGTCGCGCATCGTGAACCAGCTGCTGGGCGAGGTGCCCGAAACCATCGAGGTCGACGGACGTCCACACCTGCGGTTACGCGGCGGTGGGCCGCGGCCGGTCCTGGTCCTGTGTCACCTCGACACCGTGTGGCCGCTGGGGACGACCAAGCGCTGGCCGTTCGCTGTCTCCGACGGCCGAGCGACCGGTCCGGGCGCCTTCGACATGAAGGCGGGCCTCGTGCAGGCGCTCTTCGCGGTCAGCGCGCTGCGCCGCCACGATGACGTGACGCTGCTGGTCACCACGGACGAGGAGATCGGTTCGCCGACCGGTCGAACCCTCGTCGAGGACGAGGCACGCAGGTCGCGCGCGGTGCTCGTGCCCGAGCCCAGCGCAGCGGCCGCGCTCAAGACGTCGCGCAAGGGCATCTCGCTCTATCGCCTGCAGCTGCAGGGCCGCGCGGCGCACGCCGGGCTGGAGCCCGAACGCGGTATCAACGCTCTCATCGAGCTCGTCCACCAGCTGCCCCGCATTGCCGCGCTGGCCGACCCGTCCGCCGGCACGACAGTGACGCCGACCACTGCGTCGGCGGGCAGTACCGTCAACACGGTCCCGGCGGCGGCGGAGGTGTCGATCGACGTCCGAGCCGCGACGCTCGCGGAGCAGGCGCGCGTCGACGCCGGCCTCAACGGTCTGAGCCCGGTGTTGGATGGGGCTTCGCTGCGGCTGCTCGGAGGGATCAACCGACCGCCGCTCGAGCGGTCGGCGTCCGCGGAGCTGCACGCCCTCGCCGGACGATGCGCCGCCGGGCTCGGACTCGAGCCGCTCCGCGAGGCCAGCGTCGGCGGCGGGTCGGACGGGAACTTCACCGCGGCTCTCGGCGTGCCGACGCTGGACGGCCTCGGCGCGGTCGGTGACCACGCACATGCCGAGGGCGAGTACGTCCTGACGGCCGCCATGCCGGAGCGTGCTGCGCTCCTGTCCTCGCTCGTCGACCACCTCAGGGAGCCGCAACAATGAAGCTGCAAGCCGTCGAGCTGCGCCGTATCGCGATGCCGCTCGTGCGTCCCTTCCGCACCTCGTTCGGCGTGCAGACCAGCCGCGACGTGCTGCTCGTCCACGTCGTGTCGGACGAGAGTGAGGGCTGGGGAGAGTGCGTGGCGCTCGCGGCGCCGGTCTACAGCAGCGAGTACGTCGACGGGACCCACTCGGTCCTGCGCGACTACCTGGTTCCGCGGCTGCTGGCGCAGCCCGACGTGACCGCCCGCTCCGTCGCGCCGACGCTCGCCGACGTCCTCGGACACCGGATGGCGAAGGCGGCCCTCGAGACGGCGGTCTTGGACGCGGAGCTTCGTGCACACGGCATGTCGTTCGGCACCTACATCGGCGCAGTCCGCACCGAGGTGGAGTGCGGTGTGTCGGTCGGTATCGCCGAGTCGGTCGACCTGTTGCTGGAGGAGGTCGGCGAGTACGTCGAGGCCGGATATCGGCGCATCAAGCTCAAGATCGAGCCAGGCTGGGACATCGACCCGGTCCGCGCCGTCCGTGAGACGTTCGGCGCAGATCTCCCGCTGCAGGTGGACGCCAACACGGCGTACGACGCCTCGACCAGCCCTCGGCTGGAGGCGCTCGACGAGTTCGGGTTGTTGCTGATCGAGCAGCCCTTTGCCGAGGACGACCTCCATCAGCACGCCGTGCTGGCACGGCGGATACGCACATCAATCTGCCTGGACGAGTCCATCGTCTCGGCCCGAGCAGCGGCGGACGCCGTACGGCTGGGTGCGTGCAGCATCATCAACGTCAAGGCGGGCCGGATGGGCGGCTACCTCGAGTCGGTCCGCGTGCACGACGTGTGCGACGCCCTCGGTGTGCCGGTCTGGTGCGGCGGCATGCTGGAGACCGGCATCGGCCGAGCGGCCAACGTCGCGTTGGCGGCGCTGCCGAACTTCCGCCTCCCCGGCGACACCTCTGCCTCGGACCGCTACTACGCCGAGGACATCACCGAACCGTTCGTGCTGCAGGACGGGATGCTCCCCGTCCCGACATCTCCGGGGATGGGTGTCGAGCCAAGGCTGGACCTGCTCGAGTCCCTCACTCAGAGCATCGAGACCTTGCGTCCGTAGCGAGGGCTAGCCGAGCAGTCGCAGCTGCAACCAGAGCATGAGTCGCTCGCCCGGGTCGTCGAGGTCCAACCCGGCCAGGCTGGTCGCCCGGCGCAGTCGATAGCGAAACGTGTTCGGGTGCACCTGCATGCTCGCCGACGCCGCCGCGACGTCGCCGAAGTGGTCCAGGTAGGCGCGCAGGGTCGTCACGAGCGCCTCGCTCCGGTCACCTGCCTCCTCGGAGAGCAGCCGCAGCGGACCATTCCGCAGGTGCGGGCGTTCGCGCAACAGGTCCAGGACCTCGAGCAGGTTGGCCTGAGCCCGCACCTCGTCGAGGTCGGCGACCGTGCGGCTCGTGGCGCCGCGCAGCAGCACCCGCATGACGCGGTCGGCATCGTGGCGCGAGTCGGCCACCTGGTCGACCGAGGAGACGGCACCGCCGACAGCCGCGTGGACCTGCGCCTGGAGAGCGCTCGCCGCCCGTCGCGCTCCGTCGTCCGCGAACCGACGGAGCCCGCCGCTGTCGCTGACATCATCGGTCAGCACGACGTACACGCGCGGCCCGACGTCCAGGGTGAGGGCCGTGCGGCGGAAGGTGGAGCAGTAGAGAGCGACCACCGGCAGCAGCCGGTTGCTGGGCGCCGCGCCGCCGACACTCTCGAACGCCAGCACGGCGAACGGCGCATCGGGGTCGAGGCCCAGGCGCACCGCCGCGACGTCTGCGGCGTTCCCATCGAGCAGGTCGCGCACCATGGACCGGCGCAGGTTGCTCTCCGCCTGCAGCTCCATGCGGTGCCGCATGATGTGCAGCGCCGCTGTCTGCCCGGCCTCGTGCAGGATCGCGGCGTGGTCGTCGGCCAGCGGCTGCCCCGTCTCGGCGACCCAGATCGAGCCGAGCAGCTCACCCGCGGCGCGCACACTGATGGCGACCCGACGGCTCAGGGCGACCTCGGGCATCGCGTCCATGAGTACGACGTCGTCGCTGGTCAACAGCTGACGGAAGACCCCGCGCTCCTGCAAGAGCCGCATGTACCGCTGCGGCACCTGGCGGCCCAGGATCGTCTCCTTGCGCGGCTCGTCGACCTCGTCCTTGACGCTGGAGTAGGCGAGCACGTGCGACTGCGGGTCCTCGATCGTCACTGCGCCGCGAATGCGAGCTGCGAGCGAGTTGCTGAAGCCGAACAGGTCGCCGAGCGCGACGCCGGCCAGCTCGTCGTCGTGTGGTGAGCTGATGATGCCGACCCGCAGCATGGTGGCGAGGTGCACCCACGGAACACCCTTGGGTGCGGTCAGGATGGCGACCCCGCGATGTCGGGCCGTGGTGACGACGTCCTCGGGCAGGGGGTCGTCGGCGTGCAGGACGACCGCGGCATAGCCCTGCGTGGCGGCCCGTTGCACGAGGTCGGCGGCGTCGCGTGTGTAGGCGTCGACGCCCACGGCGAGCAGGACTTGGCCGGTTCCGGCGGGCAGCTCCAGCAGGTTGTCGTTGACGCTGACGCCGGTCAGTGGCCGATCGAGCGAGCCCTCCGGAACCACCGCGACGGTCAGCAGGCTCGGCCCCAACCGGCTGATGACCTCGCCGAGCGACTGCGCGTCGCGGGCCTCGCTCGGCTCGAGGACCACGTCACCTCCAGCCGCGCTATGCCTTGCCTCTGTTGCCCTACTCGCGGCACCGACCGGCTAATCGTGCACGATGATACGGCTCCGGGAACCCTGGGCCGCGCAACGAGTTGCGGCCGCCGCCAGCGCCGGTGCACGCGTCGGGCTTGTGTGCCGCGGCACCCGGCGTCATCGGGCGTGTGTCATCGGCCTGTCCGTGCCACGGGCACCGGCGTCGACCGCCCGTCGGGCGCGCAGCTCCTCGGCCGCATCACAGCACCGCGCGGCAGCAGGCGCTGCCTCGATCGCTCGGGTCACCAGGCCCTCGACCGGTGGCGCGACGCTGTCCGTCCGCGGCTCGTGGCTCACCCGAGTCCCGCCTCCTTGGGCAGCGCGAGCTCGGCCAGCCGTCGGCACACCCGGTGGGGATCGTTCACTGCGGGGCTCAGCGGCACCGTGACCCGACCAGCGCCGGACGCGGTGATGACGTCGAGCTCGATGGCGGTGCGACTCAGTCGACGCACAGCGGCCGCCACCACCTCGTCGCCCGCGACGAAGCGTCGTGCGATGCGCGCCAACACGTCGCCGTGCGACTCGCTCAGGTGCGCGCTGACCGCGCCGCCGAGCGCCTCCCACAGGTCCGGTTCGGCGACCGCGAAAGCCGTGCTGGAAACCTCGACGCCGGCCCCCTCGGCATCGACCCGCACCGCCTCGACAGCGAACCGGACCAGCTGGACCGGGTCTGCGGCCAGCACCTGCGCGAAGCAGGCGGCGTGTCCGCCGACGAGATCCGCAACGGCGTGCTCGTCACGCACGGGCCGCAGCCGACCCGCCAGCACCACGCGCCGACCTGGCCCGGCGGCGACGTACAGGCAGGCCGACCCACGCGGGGTGGGGGCGATCCCGGGGAGCACAAGGACCGGTTCGCCGTCGTCGTCCACGTAGCCGACCGGCTGCAACGCCCCGCCCCCGACCGCCAGCAGGCCGCCGTGACCGCCGGCGATCGCGGTGCGGGCCAGCGCGGCGAGCTCCCCCGCCGGCGGTTGCCTGGGCACTGCCTGCCCCGCCTGTGCGACGCCCATCGGCACTCCTAGTTAGGTAAGGGTTGCCTAACCTAGGGCCGTGTCTCGGCATCGCGCAAGGCCTGGGGGCGACTGCTGTGCCCGCCACTGCCTCGGCTGGGCCCGAGGGCTCGGGGCGGCAGCCGGTGCAGGGCGACGTCGACGAGCGATCCGCCGGAGGTCTCGGCCGTCACGTAGGTGCAGAACGGCTGGCGGCGCCGGTCGGTCGGCGACCCGGGGTTGAGCAGCCGCAGCCCGGTCGCCGCCGTGGTGTCCCAGGGGATGTGGCTGTGCCCGAACACCAGCACGTCGACGTCGGGATACGCACGAGCACACCGCTCCTCGCGGCCCGCGGCGCCGCCCGTCTCGTGCACGACGGCAAGGCGTACTCCGTCGAGCTCCACCCGGGCCACCTCGGGAAGCCGTTCGCGTAGCTCGACGCCGTCGTTGTTGCCCCAGACCCCGACCAGCCGCTTGGACCGGCGCTGCAGAGCGTCCAGCAGCGTCACGTCCGTCCAGTCACCGGCATGTACGACGACGTCGGCTGCGTCGAGCGCCTCCCACACAGGTGCGGGCAGGTCGCGCGCCCTGGCCGGCACATGGGTGTCGGTGATCAGCAGCAGCCGCATCCGCCCAGCATGACTCGCACGCCGTTGCCACAGGGCGTGGGGCAGGATGCGGCACATGACCTACGACGTCACGCGCGTACGCGAATCGTTCCCCGCTCTGCGTGAAGGTGCGGCGCACTTCGACGGCCCCGGGGGCTCGCAGGTGCCCGAGCAGGTGGGCCGGGCGATCGCCGACACCATCTGCTCGGCCATCGCGAACCGCG
>JAVEDJ010000036.1 GCA_030841025.1 Actinomycetota bacterium | reverse complement strand
TGCGCGGAGACATCGAGCAGATCGAGGGCATGGCGGCCGAAGGCAGCTGGCGGCCGCAGGCCGTCGCGCTGTTCAGCTGCAGTGGGCGCGGGTTCTTCGAGCAGGTCACGTTGCCACGGTCGCTGCTCGAGCGGATCGTCGTCGATGCGACACCCTGGACGCGCCCCATGCTGGCCGTCCTGGACGAGTACCACCGCAGCGTGGTCGTGGTCCTCGACCGGGGCAAGGCGTGGTTCTGGCAGCTGTTCCAGGACGAGCTGCAGGAGATGGACACCGTACGGGACCCCGTGCTGCGCAAACCGAACTACGCGGGATGGCACGGACTCGACGAGTACCGCGTCAGCGACAAGGCCGGCGAGCTGGAGAAGCAGCACTTCCGCCGGGTCGCCGAGACGCTCGTCAGCCTCACGCTGTCCGGCACCTATGACCTGGCCATCGTCGGCGGCCACCCGGAGCTGACAGCGCGGTTCGTGGAGTACCTCCCCAAGAGCCTTCGAACACGGGTGGCCGGCCAGCTCGCCGTCGACCCGAACACCATGACGGCTGCCGATGTGCGGGATCGGGCGGGCACGATCCTCGAGGACTTCGAACGCCAGGAGGAACGGACGCTCGTCGCCGAGGTCATGGACAGGGCGGCCGAAGGTCGCTTGGGTGCGACCGGGTTGGACGACTGTCTGTGGGCGGGCTCGGTCGCCGCGGTCCAGCAGCTGCTCGTGCACGACGAGACGGTCGTGCCCGGTGTCGTGTGCGACACCTGCGGCTGGCTCGGTCGCGACGCCGAGACGTGCCCCGTGTCGGGCGACGACACCCGGCAGGCACAGGATGTCATCGATGAGCTCGCTGCCTCGGTGATCGACCGCGGCGGCAGCGTGGAGCACGTCTTCGCCGACACACCGCTGCGTGAGCACGGCATGGCTGCCGCCCTGCGGTTCCCGCTGCCGGCGCCGCCCAGCTGAGTAGCTCGATGGGTCCGGGCCGCCCAAGGGCGGCCCCAGCCCATCGGTCAGCCGCAGGGGGACAGACCCTGCAGCACGCCGGCGCGCAGGGCCTGTGTCCGGTCGAAGGCGCCGGCGCGGTCGCTCCGGTCGGCGCCCGGCTGGAAGCTGCTCGCCACGATCACACTCAGGACCTCATCGACGTCACCGGGCGAGAGCGAGAGCTCTGGCTGTGCGCCGGAAGCGAGTGCCGACACCCACGCGCCGGTGAAGCAGTCGCGCTGCAGCCCCGCCTCGCGGCCCTTGACCGGCAGTCCCAGCTGGGTCTGCGCGGCCTCGCCCCAACCATCGCTGAGCACGGCCCCGGTTGCCATGTCACCCAGCCTGGCGTGGACCTGGAGGAGCCGGCTGTCGGGCCAGGAGATGACGTTGTCCCGCGCGCAGTACTCCAGCAGCTGTGGCACATTGCTCGGCTGCTGGCCGGCGCACCGCGGGAGCGGGAGGGTGCGGACCGGTTCAGTGGCGGGTGCGCGGAAGGTGCTGCCCGGCTTCACCCGGGGAGCTGCCGTGGCCCAGAAGCCGTCGAGGCTCTTCTCGAACAGTGGCACCGCGATCGAGTACGGCAGGTTGCCATGGGTCTGTGCCTCGAGCGGTGTCCGGAAAGGCAGCTCAGTCGTCGGCACACCTGCGCTGGGGAACCGCGCGCAGGCCTTGGCCCCGTTGTCGTATCCGGTCTGGAACGCGTTGACCCGGTCGAAGCCGAGTCCGTGCGCCTGCGGGTTCGTCCCAGGCGAGCCCACCTGGTCGCGCAGGGTCAACATGACGGCTACGGAGCTGTCGAGTGCGTTCGGGGCAAGGTCGACGGTGTCCGCACTCGACTGATGCGCGAAACCGCTCCACGAGCCGGCGAAGCAGTCGGCCTGCAGTTCGATGACGATGGACGGTGCCTGTACGCCGGCCCGGTGCTGGACCGCGTGCCCGGTCTCGTGGGCGAGCACGATCGCGGGCGACACGGAGCCGAAAGTCTTGTTCAGCTGGGGAAACAGGAAGGACGCGTCATAGGCGATGTAGTCGTCGTTCGGGCCGCCGCAGTAGAACGCGTTCCCGCGGATGTTCTTGTAGGTGACCCTCTTGCCGCCACACGTCCACGGCTTGCTGCGCGGCGTCTTGGGCTGGTAGCCACCACGCAGTTCCGTGTAGTCACGGTCGTAGGTCCGGGGCATCTCCTGCCGCCAGTACTGCGTCACGCTCTCGATCGTCACTCGCTCGGCGGTGGAGAGACTCCCGGGCCGGGCGCTGAGGGTGGCAGCCGCAGGTTGGCGCGTGCCCACGAACAGCGCGACGACGAGGGCCGCGACCGCCAGCACCGCGAGCCCCGCTAGCAGAAGAGCTCCGACTCCCGGGGCGTCCGGCCCGCGCGGTCGCGACGCGTGCATGACCGTGTCGGACCCGGTCGTCACAACAGCACTTCAAATACCTGCATCGCCCGCTCCCAGTGTTCGCTGGACGGGTTCTTGATCTCCGGATCGAGGATGGTCATCGTGCGGGCCAGGGCGATGCTCATCCCGCCGGAGACGCTGGGCAGGCGGTTCCACGCATCGTCGCTGCACGCCAACGTCGTGGGCGGGTAGGCAGTGATGCGCTCGAGCACGGGGGAGAGCTGAAGCTCTTGGTCAAGCCTGCCGAACTCATGAATGCGCTCTTGGAGGCCCTTGGTGATCGGCAGATCCCAGAACTCGATGATGTCGCGGTTGTTGGCCTTGGCGTTGGCCTCCCCGCGCAACATCAGGTCGTAGAGCCGGTCGTCAACGAAGTCGTCATGGCGCTTCAGGTCGTTCTTGTCGACGTCGAGGCCCGCCGCCTGGCGAAAGAACCTCTCGAACCTGCTGACGTCGGTCACGGTCATGTGCATCTCCGGTCTCGAGGGTGGCCGGGACCCCCGGCCTGCACGACCACTGGTCTGCACCACTGTCCCGCTGCGGGCCACCGGTAGCGCATCCCCGGAATCCGTGATGACGCCCCTGGCCAGTCGGCGAACGCTGTAGGTCGGCACTCGCGCCCGCCGCCGAGTCTTGCGCCACTCGAGGGGGCGCAACTGAGGACCGTGCACCTGCCGTCGAAGGGATCCGATGACGAACATCGTGGTGGTCGTCGAGCCGCGACGGCCGATACAGGTCACCGACGTGCGCTGGGAGTCACCCGAGCTGTACCTCGGACTGCGTGCTCAGATCGCAGACGAGAGGGCTCCCATCATCGACGAAAAGCGGCGCCGTCAAGCGCTGACGACCACGGCATCCGGGGCCATCGGGTAGGTCCATGGACCTGCTGAGCGCGGCGTCAGCCACCAACCTCGGTGCCGCGCGGATGCAGATGGCGTTGTCACTCGGGTGGCACATCATCGTGGCGTCCTTCGGCGTCGGCTTCCCGGGCATCATGCTGCTCGCCCGCTGGCGCGGCCTGCGGACGGGAGACGATGCCTACGCCCGTCTCGCGCGACAGTGGGCGAGAGCGATGGGCGTCCTGTTCGCTGCGGGCGCCGTGTCCGGCACCATCTTGTCCTTCGAGCTGGGCCTGCTCTGGCCCGGAATGATGGGCACCTACGGCCAGGTCATCGGGCTGCCGTTCTCCCTCGAAGGCATTGCGTTCTTCCTTGAGGCGATCTTCGTCGGCATCTACCTCTACGCAGCAGACAAGCTCAGCCCGCGCCAGCACCTGCTGTCGGGCCTCCCCATCCTCGCCGCGGGTGTCTCGTCCGCGTTCTTCGTTGTGTCGGCCAATGCATGGATGAACCAGCCATCCGGGTTCGACCTCGTCAACGGGCGGGTCGTCAACATCGACCCATGGGCCGCCATGTTCAACCGGGCAAC
>JAVEDJ010000393.1 GCA_030841025.1 Actinomycetota bacterium | reverse complement strand
GGTACGTCGCGCGGCTGCTGCGGGTGATGCACGACTCGCCGCAGATCTACGGCAACCCTGCCTACCGACTGCAGTACGAGCAGCTGTTGCGCTTCACCGAGGTGAACATCTTCGACAAGTGGATGACTCGCGGCGCCACCTCGTACGTCTACCGCGTGAACACCCACATGGTCTCGCACTGGGCGTACATCGCCCTGGAACTCGAACGCCTCACCACCGACGCTGGGCGACGCGCCCAAGCCCGCACCGTGGTGGACAACATCGACCTGCATCTGCCCAACCGCAATGGCGCCTCCCTCAAGGGCCAGATGCAGGGAAGCACGATCGCGCCCGGTGCGTACTTCTGGTCGGAGACCTGGGGCTCCTCGGCGCGCCCCGGCCAGGACGTCGCCCACGGCAACGCGGTCATCTCGTACGTCACGGAGGCTCGGGACCTGGGCACCACGTGGACGGCCGCCGACATGGCGGCGTTGTCGCTCACCCTCACCGATGTCGTGATGCCCTCGGCCGCGAGCGTCGACGGGTCAGGTACGGGCACCGGCTGGCTGGCAGACGGGTTCGTCAAGCTGGGCCGGTACTCCGTGACCGCGCAGCAGCGGCTGGAGCAGCACGCCGTTCGCGGCCAGGCGCAGTACATGGCCTCGATGGCGGTCAATGCCCGGCGGCTCACCCAGCCGGGCACCGTGCCGACGCCCACTGCCCCGTCACCGGTCACCACCCCGCCGCCGCCGCCGCCACCCTCAGTCCCCGCGCCCGCAGTCCCGCCCACGCCACCGGCACCTCCCACGGCACCGCAGCCACCGGCGACCAGCCCGGCACCGCCGGCCGCCACCAGCCCGGCACCGCCTGCCACGACGGGTCCGTCTGGCAAGGCCCGCCTCACCGTCACGGTGCGGAAGAAGAAGAAGAAGGCCCGGCACCGCACCTACCTGGTGGTGACGGCACGCAGCGCGGCGCTGCGCCCGGGTCGTCAGATCAGCCTGCAACGGCTCCGGGGAGGGACCTGGCACACCGTGTCGGTCCGCCATGCTGGTGCCCACCGGACAGGTCGCTTCGCGACCTGGGTCCGACCGATGGGAACCGCGCGCTACCGAGTGCGAGCGGCGGCCACCGCGGCCTCACCCAGGGTCACCTCCGCGGCGATCGTGCTTCGGTTCTCCCGCTGAGCATCGACAGCCCGACAGACAGCGCGCTGCTGGTGCGCCCGTTATCCTGACGTGTGGCTCGCTCGGAAAACCAAGTCCTCGTCGCGCCACGAGCCGATCCTGACCCGGGGCCGAGCGGAACGCACCTGACGGCGGGCCGCCGCCATCGCTTGTTCCTGATCGCGATGACCGCGCTGTCGGCAGCCGCGCTTGTGGCCGTCCTCGCGCCAGGGCCACCCGACGATGCCCCCAGCGCGCCGCGAGCGACGGATCCCTATCGGGCAACGCGTGACCTGCGTCCGGTCGCCGGCTGGGACGCGCTGTTTGCCCGCAGCTGGGCGCGGCAGCGGCCCGCAGCCGAGGTGCGAAGCCGGTCCCGGGACAGCTGGGACCACTACTCCCTGGCGTACTCCGTGGACGGGCTGACCGCCGCCTACCTGGCAACGGGCACGACGGCCTACGTCGACGAGTCCCTGCGGCTGGTCGAGAACGTGGCCGGCACTGCCGTGCGTTCCTCGTCGCTGCGGCGCAGCCAGTTCCACGACGACTTCGAGGGCTGGGCGTCGCAACGTCCCGACGTACGCGGCCAGGAGGTCCCGCTCTTCGAGAGCTACTTCTGGCGCTATGCCACGAGCCTGCTGCGGGTGGTCCGCCAGACACCGGCGCTGTACGCAGATCCCGCGCGGCGGATCCGGTACGAGCACCTGCTGCGGTTCGCGGAGCAACATGTCATGGCGAAGTGGCTCGCCCGGGGCGCCGAGCAGAACATCTACCGCAGCCGCACCCACATGGCCGCGCACTGGGCCCTGATCGCGCTGAACCTCTCCGCAGTGACCACGGACGCCCGGAAGCGGTCGGCGTACCGGTCGATCGTCGCGCGCATCGACGGCGATCTGCCCAACTCCCCCTCGGCCCTCCACGACCAGCTGGTCCGGCGCGGCGACCACCCGCAGGCGTGGTTCTGGAGCGACGTCTGGGGATCGGCGCACCCACCCGGCCAGGACGTGGCGCACGGCAACGGCGTCCTCGCCTACGTTGTCGAGGCCCATGACCACGGAGACCACGGTTCCGGCTGGACCGACCAGGACATCGCCGGTTTCGTGCGCGTGTTCAACGACGTCATCTGGCCGCGCGAAGGTGAGGCGGCGCAGTACGTCGACGGAACCGGCCGCGGTAACGGCTGGTTCAGTGACGGCTTCGTCAAGCTCGGCCGCTACGCCCCCGGACTCCAGCGACGCCTGGAAGCCCATCAGCCGGCCAACGCGCAGTTCTACGCCAACGGCGCATTGAACGCGGCACTGCTCACCTGCGACCGCGCGGGAGGGTCGTCCGCCCCGGCCTGCGCGCAGCCCGTGCCACCGCTGCAGCTGGCGGCCGACGGCACATGAGCCTGGGAACCGCACTCTTGCGCCGACCCTCCCGGCCAGTCCTGCTTGCGCTCCTGGCACTGCTGGTCCTTGTCCTCGCGTGCGGCGCCTGGGTGGCCCTGCGCGCGGTCATGGCGCGCAGCCATCTGGAGACGGCGAAGGCGCAGACGGCCACCCTGGAGGACGCGCTGCGGGACGACGACGCCGCGTCCGCCGCCCGGGCGCTCACCCGTGTCCAGCGGGAGACTGCCCAAGCGCGTGGGCTCACGCATGACCCGGTGTGGACGCTGGTCGGCCTAGTGCCTGTCCTCGGTGACACACCCGACGCGGTGAGCACGGTGGCAGCGACGGTCGACGACCTCGCCCAGACCGCCTTCCCGTCCCTGGTCCGGGTCAGCCGCACTCTCACTCCGCAGCGGCTGCGTCCGCGCGGTGACGCCTTCGACCTCGCAGTCCTGGCAGCGGCCGGGCCGGACGTCGACCGCGCCGCCCGGCAGGTCGCAACAGCCCGGACCACCATGGACGGCGTCGGCGGCTTCCTGCCAGGACCCGTGGATGGGGCAGTCGACGACACCCGGGCCCAGCTGCGGCGGCTGTCGTCGATCACGTCAGCAGCAGCGCGGGCGATCCGCCTGCTACCCCCGATGCTCGGCAGCGCCGGTCCGCGCGCCTACCTCGTCGCCGTACAGAATCCCGCCGAGGCCCGCGGCACGGGCGGCCTGCTCGGCGGCTACGGCGTCGTGGAGGTACAGGACGGCCGTGTCCGCCTGCGGGAGTCGGCGCCTAACACCCAGCTGGTGGGCGCAGCAGAGCTGCCGGTCGACCTCGGCCGTGACTTCCATGAGCTCTACGGCGACAACCCGGCGCTGTGGTCGAACGCCAACATGAGCCCCAACTTCTCCTATGCGGCGCGGATCTGGCTGGCGCTGTGGCAGCGGCAGTTCGGCGAACGGCTGGACGGCGTCATCGCGAGCGATCCCATCGCGCTCGGCTACCTCGTGGGCGCGACCAGGCCGGTCGAGCTGGCCGACGGGACGTCGTTGACGGCACAGACCACCGCGAACTTCGTGATGCGCGACGTCTATGCCAAGCACCAGCTCAACCCGGCGCGCGACCGGACCACGACGCTGCTGGGTCGGCAGATCATCGCCAACGTGCTCGACAGCGACGTGGACCCGGCGGCGCTGTTGCGCGCGGTACGACGCGCCGCCGGTGAGGGCAGGGTGCTCGTCTACAGCACGCATGCGGCCGAACAACGTCAGCTCGCCTCGACTCGCGTGGCCGGGGCCCTCCCGCGCACGCCCGGTTCGCTGGCCGTCGTGGTCAACAACGGCGGGGCCAACAAGCTCGACATCTACCTCCAGCGGGACGTCCGGTACACACTCGGGCCTTGTACCGGGGACAGCCGCCCGGCTCGGCTGGAGGTGCGGCTCACCAACCGCACGCCGTCGTCCACGCTGCCGGACCCCGCGACCGGTCTACCGATCCGCGGGTCCGACGGGGTTGTCCTGCCGCGCGGCAGCAACCGACCGCTCGTCTACGTCTACGCGCCGAACGGCGCCCGGCTCCAGGACGCCCGCTTGGACGGACAACCGCAACAGATGCGCCTCGGCGCCGAGCGAGGCCACCCGGTGTTCGCAACGTCGATCGACCTGCGACCCGTCCAGTCCACGACCCTGGTGCTCCGGCTGTCCGGTGTGCAGCGGGGCCCAGTTGCGCGCATCGATGAGCAGCCTGCAGCGAGTGATCAACGCTCCGTCATCGCCGGACCTGAATGCGCTAGATGACCCCGCGATTGGCGTCGGGATCGCGTTGACCAGGGGCTATGTGGGTGACACGATCAAGCAAATACTGCGCCCTAGGAGTCGTCATGCTCGTCCGTCGGTCTGCCATGTTCGTGGCGTCCCTCTTTGCCATCCTCGTGGTGTCCGCGGCGTCGGCGCTGGCCGGCGTCGCGCCGACGTACCCGCCGGTCGTGACTGTCACACCGACCACGCCTGCCACCACCCCCGCCGTGGTGACCACCACGCCCGCTGTCGTGGCGACCACCCCCGCCGGGGTTGCGCCCACAACCGCCGTGCCGAGCTCGCCCGACACCGGTGTCCTCGGCACGAGTACGAGTGTGCCGACCAGCGGTGCCACCAGTAGCCCTGACACCGCGGTCCTGGGCACCAAGGTCGGCAACAACGCCGCCAACAACGCGTCAGGCGGTCTGCCGCACACGGGCTTCGAGGCCGGCCTGCTCTGGTCTGCCGTGGCCTTGCTCGTCATCGGACTCGCGCTGCTGATCGTCTCGCGCCGCCGCCGGCAGGCCTAGAACGCCCCTCCTTCCCGAGGAGCTCGCTCCAGCTGTCTGCGGTGACTGCGTCGGCCTAGCGCCGTCTCCTCAGGTCCGCCCAGAGCTGTGCCACCTGGGCATCGAGTGACTTCAGGTCGCCGTCGTTGTCGATGACCACGTCCGCGACGGACCGTCGCTGCTCGCGGGCCGCCTGCGCCGACATCCGCGCTCGTGCATCGGCCTCGGTCATGCCCCGCTGCTGTGTCAGCCGGGCGAGCTGCGTCTCGGGCGGCACGTCGACGACCACCACGACGTCGTACGACGGCGCCAGATTGTTCTCCACGAGCAGCGGCACGTCGTAGACGACGACGGCGTCGGCGGGGGCAGCGGCGATCAGCTCCTGGCTGCGTCGACCGACGTAGGGATGCACGATCGCGTTCAAGGCGGCCAGGCGCTGCGGGTCGGCGAACACGATGCGGCCCAGCCCGGGCCGGTCCAGCGACCCGTCGGGTGAGAGGACCGCGTCACCGAACTGCGCGACCACCTTGGCGAGCCCGTCGGTCCCGGGTGCGAGCGCCTCGCGGGCCAGGACGTCGGCGTCGATGACCACCGCACCGCGCGCGGCCAGCCGCCGCGCGACCTCGCTCTTGCCCGAGCCGATGCCTCCGGTGAGCCCGACCGTGATCACCGGGTCACGCCCGTGCGTTCCCGGACGTCCGGCCGCCGCCCCTCGACGAGCCGACGGGCGGACCGGTCCACCATCGCGGACACCCATTCCAGGGGACCGCGGCCGACGCCCGAGCGCCACAGGGTGGCGAGCACGATCGCTGTCACGACGTGCCCGAGCCACAGGTCCAGTCGGTCGTCGGTGACCAGCAGCCGGCTGCCCTGAGACAACGCCAGCACGTGCGCGGTGTAGAGGGACAGCGTCATGCTGCCGGTGGCCGCGAGAGCCAGGGACAACCACCGCGCGCGGGCGACGACGAGCAGGCACACCCCCAGCACGGCAAGGGCCGTCCCGGTCGTCGCCAGCAGGTCGAACGTCGTGCCGCTGTGCGGCGCCGCGACGACCAGCCACCGCCAGTCGGTGGTCGGCGTGACGCCGAAGAAGCCCTCCCGCAGCCGCAGGTCGAGGTCGTCGCCGACGAAGGCGTAGACAGGGTCGCTGGGCACTGATCTGCGCAGCCGGTCGACCCCGCCGGCGGCGTTCAGCAGGGACGAGGCGGCGACGTACGCCCCGATCGCGAGCGCGGCTCCGCCGACGGCAAGCCACAGCGCTGTGCTCGCCCGACGGAGATCCGCGCGGCCGACCGAGAGGCCGGCGAACAGGTACGTCGTCCAGGTCAGCGCGGGGTAGGTGCCGGTGAGGAAGAGCTCCACGAACAGGTCGCTGCCGCCGGCGTCGGCGATGGGTGCCGGATCGAGATGCGTGCGGACGAGGTAGCTGAGGACCGGGGTGAGGACGGCGCTGGCCGCCGCGAGCGCCGCGAGGGCGCGCGAGGACAGCCCGAGGAACGGGATCGCCAGCACGAACAACACGCCGTAGTAGGCCAGGATCACCAGTGGCGGCGAGTTGACCTGACCGAGGATCAGGCCGAGCCCGATGAGCAGCGCGGCGCGCGTCAGCACGCCGGCGCGCGCGGCCAGCAACCGGCGTCCGTCGTACGGCTGCTGCCCGCCGGTCGCGAGGGCGAGTCCCACCCCCGCCAGCACCGCGAAGAGGGCGGCCGACCGGCCGGCCGCGATGGCGTACGACGGGTGCAGCGAGCCGTCGGGCCGGGTCCCCGGGAAGATGTGGACCGACATCATGCCGAAGAGCGCCAGCGACCGGGCCACGTCCACGCCCCACAGCCGCCGGCCGGACGTCAGACGCTGTCGCACCTGGCCAGCCTAGGGGCAGGACGTCGAAGGCCCACGCCGCAGCGGGGGCCTTCGACGTGACGCGGGCGGCTAGTTGCCGGTGAGCTTCTCGCGCAGCGCGGCGAGGGCCTCGTCAGAGGCCAGCGTGCCGGTGTCCTCGGGCGTCTCCGAGGAGTAGGTCGACGGGGCGGCGGTGGCACCCGGCTCGGCACCTGCGTCCGCCTCGGCCTTCTTGGCGTCCTCGACCTGCTTCATGTGCGCCTCGTAACGTGTGCGCGCCTCGGCGTACTGGCGCTCCCACTCGGTCTGCGCCTCCTCGTGGCCGGGCAGCCACTCGTTGGCCTCGACGTCGAAGCCCTCGGGGTACTGGTAGTTGCCGGCCTCGTCGTAGGAGGCGGACATGCCGTAGAGGGTGGGGTCGAACGCCTCGTCGCTGGCGGCGGCCGACACCCCCTCGTTGGCCTGCTTGAGGCTCAGCGAGATGCGGCGACGCTCGAGGTCGATGTCGATGACCTTGACGAAGATCTCGTCGCCGACCTGCACGACCTGCTCGGGGATCTCCACGTGGCGCTCGGCCAGCTCGGAGATGTGCACCAGGCCCTCGATGCCCTCGTCGACGCGGACGAACGCACCGAACGGCACCAGCTTGGTGACCTTGCCGGGCACGACCTGGCCGATCTGGTGCGTGCGGGCGAACTGTTGCCACGGGTCTTCCTGCGTCGCCTTGAGCGACAGCGAGACACGCTCGCGGTCCATGTCGACGTCGAGCACCTCGACCGTGACCTCCTGACCCACCTCGACGACCTCGGAGGGGTGGTCGATGTGCTTCCAGGAGAGCTCGGAGACGTGCACCAGACCGTCGACGCCGCCGAGGTCCACGAAGGCACCGAAGTTCACGATGCTCGAGACCACACCGGAGCGGACCTGGCCCTTCTGCAGGGTCTGCAGGAAGGTGGAGCGCACCTCCGACTGGGTCTGCTCGAGCCAGGCGCGGCGGGACAGGACGACGTTGTTGCGGTTCTTGTCCAGCTCGATGATCTTCGCCTCGAGCTCCTTGCCGACGTACGGCTGCAGGTCGCGCACCCGGCGCATCTCCACCAGCGACGCCGGCAGGAAGCCGCGCAGGCCGATGTCGAGGATGAGGCCGCCCTTGACGACCTCGATGACGGTGCCGGTGACGATGCCGTCCTCGTCCTTGATCTTCTCGATCGTGCCCCACGCCCGCTCGTACTGCGCGCGCTTCTTGGACAGGATCAGCCGCCCCTCCTTGTCCTCCTTCTGCAGGACCAGGGCCTCGACCTCGTCGCCCACGGACACGACCTCGTTGGGGTCGATGTCGTGCTTGATCGAGAGCTCGCGGGAGGGGATGACTCCCTCGGTCTTGTACCCGATGTCGAGCAGGACCTCGTCGCGGTCGACCTTGACGATGACTCCTTCGACGATGTCACCGTCGTTGAAGTACTTGATCGTGTCGTCGATCGCTGCGAGAAATGCTTCCTCGTCGCCGATGTCGTTGATCGCGACCTGAGGGGTGGAGGGGGCTTCGATGCTGGCCGTCATGTGGTGGGAGGCTCCGATGTGGACAGGTGTCGGGAGGGACGTCTCGCCCTGATGCGAGGGTCACTGCTCCGGTTGCGAGCGGGTGGTCGAGCAGGCGTATGCACGCCGAAGGGCCCACTTCGAAAGATCAGCTGATTTTCCGACGCACCGCGGCGTCATCCGTGTCCGGACGTGCGAGCCCACAGCGCAGCAGTCAGCGTACTCGCGCGCGTGATCAGCGGTCAACGCGGGGCCGTGCGGCCGGGGCCGGCGCACCGGCCGGCTCACAGTACCCGAGCCCCGCCGCCCGGGCGAGACGGTCCGCGCGGCATCGTGGCACCCGTGACTGAGTCGTACGTCGGCGCCGCGCGCGTCGGTCGCCGCCCTGCGGGGCCGGCGGAGTCGGCGACGGCAAACCGGTCGTGGTGGGACGCGTCCGCGGACGACTACCTCGCCGAGCACGGCGCCTTCCTGGGGGATGCGCGCTTCGTGTGGGGACCCGAGGGACTGTCCGAGGCCGACGCCGGTCTGCTGGGCGACGTCTCGGGCCGGTCCGTCCTGGAGATCGGCTGCGGTGCGGCCCAGTGCTCACGATGGCTGCTCGCGGCGGGCGCCGCGCCGGTCGGGCTGGACCTCTCGGCCGGGATGTTGGCGCGGGGGCATGCGGCAGGGGCGCGCGCCGACCTCGTCGTACCGCTGGTCCAGGCGGATGCCGCGCACCTGCCGTTCCGGCGGTCGACGTTCGACATCGTGTGCTCCGCCTACGGTGCCGTGCCGTTCGTCGCCGACTCGGGTGCCGTGATGCAGGAGGTGGCCCGGGTACTGCGCCCCGGCGGCCGGTGGGTGTTCTCGGTGACGCATCCGATCCGCTGGAGCTTCCCGGACGACCCGGGGCCGGAGGGCCTGCGCGCCCGCGATTCCTACTGGGACCGGACGCCCTACGTCGAGGAGGGGCCAGACGGCGCGGCGTCGTACGTCGAGCACCACCGGACGATGGGAGACCGGGTCCGGGAGATCTCCACTGCCGGGTTGCGACTGCTCGACCTCATCGAGCCGGAGTGGCCGGCCGACCTCACCCGGGCGTGGGGCGCCTGGAGCCCACTGCGCGGGCGGGTGATCCCGGGCACGGCGATCTACGTGTGCGAGAAGCCGTGACGGCCGGTCCCCCACGACGCGGCCGGGAGGAACCGCCCGGGCCGCGACAACAGGCGCAAGGGTGCGACAACAGGCCGCGACGCCTGTTGCCGCCCCCCTACGCCTACCTAACGTGGTCGAATCGGCAGCACGGGGGTCGGGCCTAGGGGACGGTCGGGTCCACGGCGGCGTCCGGGGCCGAGGCCAGCGCCTGGGTGCCGGCGGCGGGGGCGGGCAGCGGCGGCGTGGCACACGGATCCGGCAGCGGGGTCGGCGGCGGGGGAACAGCCGGATCCGGCGGCACCGGCACGGTGGGGCAGTTCGGCGGCGGGTCGACCGGCGGCGGGTCGTCCGGCGGCGGGTCGACCGGCGGCGGGTCGACCG
>JAVEDJ010000342.1 GCA_030841025.1 Actinomycetota bacterium | reverse complement strand
AGTCTGCGGCCGGAGACCGACGGCAATCTCCTGCGGGTGAACGAAGCCCTGTGCGACATGCTCGGCTACAACACTCATGAGTTGCGCCAGCACACTGTTCTGGACCTCACCCATCCCGAAGACCGCGAAGCAGATGCCGACAAGCTCGCGCAGTGGATGACCGAGACCGAGGACGCCTTGACCTTCGAGAAGCGGCTGGTCCACGCCGACGGTCACGTCATCTACGCCCTGCTCAACATGGGGGTCGTGCGAGCTGCGGACGGCTCCCCCACCCACAGCGTCACGCAGGTGCTCGACATCAGCGAGCGACGCGCAGAGGCCGAGCGGCTGACCGCACTCGCACTGCAGGATCCGCTGACCGGACTGGCGAACCGGACCCTCCTCACCGACCGGCTCACCCACGCGTTGATCCGCGCGAAGCGCCTTCAGCGGCCCCTCTCTGTGCTGTTCTGCGACCTGGACAAGTTCAAGGCGGTCAACGACACCTACGGGCACGCCAACGGGGACGCCCTGCTGATCGAGGTTGCACGCCGTATCCGGGAAGCGGTCCGCCCCGGCGACACGGTCGCTCGGTTCGGTGGCGACGAGTTTGTGATCGTCTGCGAGGACCTCGCGGACGACAGCGCAGAGGCCATCGCCGATCGGATGCGCACCGCACTCGAGGAGCCCTTCGGATTGTCCGTCGGCAAGGTGCGCATCGGCGCGAGCATCGGCGTGGCAACCACCGCAGGAGCAGATGTCACCGCCGATGGCCTGCTGGCCCTGGCGGACCAACGGATGTACGACGAGAAGCAGGCCCACACCGGGACCGCCACGGCCGACGAGACGGGCGCAGACGAGCAAGGTGAGACCGCACGGCCCGAGCCCGCCTTGTTGGGTCTGGCCGGAAATCAGGTCGATCGCATCATGGAGCTGGCGCGCCGACACCTGCGGATGGACGTCGTCCACCTCTCGGAGTTCGTCGACGGCCAGCAGATTCATCGAGCCGTCAACGGGGCGGCCGGTTCCTTTGGGCTGACGCCCGGCTCCGCACGCCCTCAGGAGGAGAGTTACTGCCACCGGCTCCTCAACGGTGAGATACCCAGCGTCATCCCCGACACCGCCCTTGACGAGCGGGTCCGCGGCCTCGCGGTCACCGCCGACGCGCGCATCGGCGCGTACATCGGCGTTCCCCTGCGCCTGTCCGACGGCACCCTCTACGGGACGTTCTGCTGTCTCAGCCACCAAAGCCGACCCGACCTCGACAGCCGTGACGTGGGTTTCATGGAGATGCTGGCCGAGCTCGTCGTTGCCGACCTCGACGAGAAGCACGCCATCCATCAACGGCGCGAGACGATCGCAGAGATGATCCGAGCCGAGGAGGTTGCGATCGCGTTGCAGCCGATCGTCGACCTGCGCACCGGACGGTGCCTCGGTGTCGAGGCGCTCTCGCGCTTCCCAGCAGGCGCCGGAGACCCGGACACCGTCTTCGCTGCGGCGCGCGAGACCGGCCTCGGGCTGGAGATGGAGCTCATGACTGCGCGCCGGGCCCTGGCGCACCTTCCGGAAGTGGGCCGGGACCAGCGGCTGGGGCTGAACCTGACGCCGGCCGTCGCCCTGCAGCTCGGGAGGTGGCCCATCCTGGACGGCTTGCCGATGGACCGTCTGGTACTGGAGATCACCGAACATGAGGCGGTTGAGTCCTACGCCGATCTGCGAGAGCGGCTGAAGCCGCTACGGGACCGCGGCCTGTGGCTGGCGATCGACGACGCCGGCGCGGGATACGCCTCGCTGCACCACATCATTGAGCTCAGGCCGGACATCATCAAGATCGACCGGTCCCTCATCGACGGCCTGGCGTCGGACACCGCTCGGCGCAGCGGCGTGACCAGCCTCGTCCTGCTCGGGCTGGACCTCGGGGCGCTGGTTGTCGCCGAGGGCGTCGAGAATGCCGAGGACCTCGCCGCTGCAGCGGATCTGGGAGTCGACGCCGCGCAGGGCTACCTGATCGCCCGCCCCAGCACTGACCCCCGTGATCACGCCTGCTGGGCGAGCGACGCGGACCTGCTCCCGACCCTGTTTGCGGCACCCACCGTCCGGTAAGCCGTCGCGCGGAGAACGGGTCCGCCGGGTGCGTCACGCCGAGCCGGGGCCTGCGCCGGGCCGGGTACGACGCCGCGCCCGTGCCCGGCGGTTGCCTGCCGCCGGGCGGCGGGGCGCCGTAGCACCGGCCGGGGGCGCACCCGCTGAGCCGGAGCTGCTGCACCAGAACAGCGGCCGGAGCGGGGTTGCCGCCAACCGGTCGACCAGCCAGGTGAGAGGGCGGGCCAGCAGCCACCAGCCGACCACGACGATGGCGGCGCCGAGCAGGAGACCGGCGAGAACGTCGTGCGGGTAGTGGGCCGCGACGTACACGCGAGTGAAGGCCATCAGGAGTGCCGCCACCGTGGCAACTGTGGCGAGACGTCGGTTGACCAACCACAGGCCGGCGGCGACCGCGCCGGCCATCACGGCGTGGTCGGAGGGAAAGGAGTAGTCGCTCGAGCGGGAGGCCAGCACCAGGATCGCCGGGTGGTCGGTGTAGGGGCGGGCCTCTCGGACGGAGTTCACCAGCGGCTGGTTCGCGGCGACCGCGATCAGCGTGCCGGCACCGGCCCACAGCGCCGCGGCCATCCGGCGGCCGCCCTCCGGGCGGGCAGTCCACCAGCCGATCACCAGCAGCGCCCCGAACAGCACGGCACCCGAGCTGGCGTACGCCAGCAGCGGGCCGTGCAGCCATCCGGTGTCGCGGGCGAATCGGTTGATGTCTGCGAACATGGGTGGCTCCACGAGGGGCTTGGCAACGACGCCCCCATCCGGGCGGGGCCACGGTCGGCGGGCCGCGCCGCGTTGACTACTATCACTCCAGTAGTAACACATCTACTACCAGGATTGTAGTAAAGCCGGCGTGCAGCGGACCGGCAGCACTTCGGCCACCATGACCTCCTGCAGTGGGCGCGGCCGCAGTTGCCCGCAGCAGCACGGCCGGCGTAGGGAGACCGCGTGACAGGCGTAGCGGACACCCGCCCCCGGTGGTCGCCTTGGCGGGCGATCGTCGGCTTCGGCATCGTGAGCCTCGCCGCGGACATGGTCTACGAGGGAGCCCGGTCGATCACCGGGCCGCTGTTGGGCTCTCTCGGCGCGACCGCCGTTCTAGTCGGGCTGGTCACCGGCGCCGGCGAGGCTGCCGCGCTGGTACTGCGCCTGGTGTTCGGCCCGCTGGCCGACCGGAGCGGCCGCTACTGGGGGCTGACCGTCGCTGGCTACGGGCTGACTGCGGTCTGCGTGCCGCTGCTCGCGGTCACCCCGTTCCTCGGCGGCGCGGGACTGGCCGTGGCCTGCGTGCTGGTGCTGGCCGAGAGGACGGGCAAGGCGATCCGCAGCCCGTCGAAGTCGGCACTGCTCGCGCAGGTCGCCACCCAGGTCGGGCTCGGCCGCGGGCTCGGGGTGCACAAGGCCCTCGACCAGGTCGGCGCGTTCGCCGGGCCGCTGCTGGTCGCCGCCATCATCGCGACCACCGGCGCCATCTGGCCCGCGATGCTGGCCCTGGCGGTGCCCGGCGCCGCCGCCATGGCCCTGCTGGTGTGGCTGCAGCGGCGCGCCCCCCGACCGACCGTGGACAGCCCCACGGCTGGGCTGGCACCCGAGCCGGTCGGCCGCGTGTCGACCGGCGTGAGGGACGTCCTGCGTGCGGGCATCGGCACGGGTCTGCCGCGCGAATTCTTCCGGTTCGCCGTCTCCTCCGGTGCGACAACCGCGGGGCTGGTCACCTTCGGGGTGATCTCCTACCACCTGACCACCACCGAGGTCCTTGGCGTTGCGGGAGTGCCCGTGGTTTACGCCGCCGCCATGGCGGCCGCCGCGGTGGCCGCGCTCGCCACCGGTCTCAGCTACGACCGGTACGGCGCGCGGGTGCTGTACGTGCTGCCGGTGCTGGTGGTCGCGGTGCCGGCACTGGCGTTCTCCGGCACCCTGGCCGTAGCGGTGGGCGGCGTGCTGTTGTGGGGTGCCGCGGTCGGGCTGCAGGACTCGACCGTGAAGGCCCTCGTCGCGGACCTCGTGCCGGCCGCGCAGCGAGCGACGGCCTACGGGGTGTTCGCCGCGCTTCAAGGGGCGAGCGCCGTCGTCGGTGGTGGTGTCGGAGGCTACCTGTCCGGCCGGTCGATACCCCTGCTGGTCGCCTTTGTCGCCGCGACCCAGCTGGTCGCCGTCGTGCTGCTCGCACGCACGCTGCGGGGCTCGGCTGTCGCCGTTCCGAGGAAGTGAGCCAACGGCGATGCCGCGGTGCACGTCCTTGCTGCCTTGGTTGCGAGATGATACGGGGCAGGGGTATGTTGTCAGTCCAGGCCAGGATACCCCGAGGGGGTACAGGCAGTGAGGACGGCCCCCATGACTTCCGAGACAACCCCGACTCGCGGGTACAGCGGCCGCAAGGACAGTCACATCAAGCGACTGCGGCGCATCGAGGGCCAGGTCCGCGGCCTGCAGCGGATGGTTGAAGAGGATCAGTACTGCATCGAGATCTTGACGCAGGTGAGCGCGGCCACGAAAGCGCTCCAGTCGTTCTCCCTCGAGCTGCTGGACGAGCACCTCGCGCACTGCGTCCTCGAGGCTGCGCAGCAGGGCGGCCAGGAGGCCGAGGAGAAGGTGCGGGAGGCATCCGCCGCCATCGCCCGGCTCGTCCGCAGCTGACGCCACGCATCTCACTATGAGCAATCCAGAACACGAGGCAGCAAGGAGCAGCACCGTGAGCACGACAACGACCTATGCCGCCACCGGACTCACCTGCGGACACTGCGTCAGCGCCGTCACCGAAGAGCTCTCGGCCCTGCCCGGCGTGACCAGCGTGACCGTGGAGCTGAACGCCGGCGGCACCTCGCCCGTGCACGTGACCAGCAACGCACCGCTCGACCAGGCGCAGGTCCTTGAGGCAGTCGACGAGGCCGGCTACACCCTGGCAAGCCCGACACCATGAACACCGCGGCACGACTTGGCGCGTACGCCGGAGGGCTTGCGGTCGTGTTCGGCGCCGCGTTCGCCGTGGGCGCCGCCGCCGACCCCGTCAGCCCAGCGCCGGCGAGGTCGCACGCCGCCGATGGGGAGGGGACGGGCATGGGTGGCATGACCACGAACGCGTCGCCGCATGCCGCTGCACCGGTGGCCGCCGCTGCCCTGCCCGGGCTGGCGATCTCGCAGGACGGGTACACCCTCGTCCCGGCCGCGACCGCGCTGACCGCAGGCGACAGGGTGCCGTTCCGGTTCACCGTGACCGGCCCCGACGGCAGGCCGGTCACCCGTTACACCGCGACCCACACGAAGAAGCTGCACCTCATCGTTGTTCGCCGCGACATGGCGCGTTTTCAGCACGTCCATCCCACCCTCGGCCCCGGCGGCACATGGAGCATCCCGCTGGATGTGAGTGCGGCCGGAACGTATCGCGTGTTCGCCGACTTCACTCCCGCCGGCCACACCACCGGGCTCACGCTAGGAACCGACCTCGCCGTCGCCGGCGACTACCAGCCGCGCGCACTGCCCGAGCCGGCGACTTCCACCGCAGTGGACGGCTACGACGTCGCCCTGGGGGGCATCGCCGTCGCGGGTCGGGAAGCCGAGCTGACCTTCACCGTCAGCAGGAACGGGGCGAAGGTCACCGACTTGCAGCCCTACCTCGGTGCGTTCGGGCACCTGGTGTCGCTGCGCGCCGGGGACCTCGCCTACCTCCACACCCACCCAGCCGAGGAAGCCACCTCAGGGCAGCGCGGCGGCCCATCGGTGCGCTTCGGGACGACGTTCCCGACGCCCGGTAACTACCGGCTGTTCCTCGACTTCCGAGCCGGCGGCACGATCCGCACCGCCGAGCTCACCGTCACCGTGCCCGAAGGAAGCAC
>JAVEDJ010000301.1 GCA_030841025.1 Actinomycetota bacterium | reverse complement strand
GTTCGCCCGGCCGGTAGTGCGCGTCGACGATGCGCCGGCGCAGCTCGGCGAGGACCTGGTCGCGCAGCGAGACGTGCCGCTGCCCGATGCGGCTGTCGGCCGGACCCGGGCGTTCGTCGGCCATCGGCCCGTTCCCTCCCCGGAGGTGCCCCTGCCGGGCGCTCGTCCCCGTGTCGGCCCCCGTGTCGACATCGACTGTATACGAAGGACATTCGGATGAGGCCGGGCGCCCTGGGCGGTGTCGACGCGCTCACCTGGACCATCGCGGTGTCGCCCGTCGTCCTGCTGCTGGTGCTGGTTCTTTGGGGCCGGCTGAGCACCCCGGCCAACGCCGTGGTGACCGTCGTCGTGGCCTGTGCTGTCGCGACCGTTGCCTTCGGAGCCGGTCCCGCCGTCCTCGCGGTCGGCCTGGGCAAGGGCGCGTGGGTCGGTGTCTGGATCCTGTTCGTGATCTGGCCGGCGTTGCTGATGCACAACCTGGCCAGCCGCATCGGCATGCGCGAGCTCGGGGAGTCCCTCGAGAACGTGTTGCCCCGCAAGACCGAGAACGTCCTGCTCCTGGCCTGGGTACTGCCGTCGTTCTTGCAGGGCGTCTCGGGCTTCGGCACGCCGATCGCGGTGTGCGCCCCGCTGCTGCTCGCGATCGGGGTCGACGCCACGCGAGCCGTCGCGCTGCCGCTGATCGGCTATCACTGGGCCGTCGGCTTCGGCTCGATGGGCTCGTCGTTCTACATGGGCGCGCTGACGGCGCATCTCTCGGCGGAGCAGACCCACGAGTTCGCCGCCTCGACGTCGGTGCTGCTCGGTGTCAACGTGCTGGTCTCCGGCCTGCTCGTCGCCGTCATGTACGGCGGCTGGCGTGGCGTCCGTGACGGGTGGCGAGTCCTGGTGACGGTCGGACCCGCGATGGCGTTGGCGCAGCTCGCCGTCGTGCACGGCGAACCAGCGATCGGTGCACTCTGCGGCGGGACCGCGGGGCTGCTCGCGATCATGCTGCTGCGCAGCGTCGTCTCGCGCGGCGACCGGCCGGGTGCGCTGGCGCGTCCGGTGCCGGTCGGAGGCCCGGGTGCGCAACGGATCGAGCAGGCGACTCCTGCTTTGCGGGCGCGGGCGACCGCCGTCCCCTACATCGCACTCAGCACGGTGGCGCTCGTCGTCTTCCTGCCGCCGGCCCTGCGCGCCTGGGTGAAGTCACACCTGCTGCTCGGGCCGGACTTCCCGTCGACGGCCACCCACGGCGGCAGGTTGCCGCAGGCCACGACGACGGAGGCGCTGTCGACGTACAACCCGATCGCACTGCTCGGGCACCCCGGCACCTTCCTGCTCGTGGCGACCGCGATCTCCGTGCTGGTGTGGCGCACGGGCGGCGCCTGGCGGCCCGGGACCTGGCGCGACGTCCGGTGGCCGTGGCTGGCGCAGGCGTGGAAGTCGACGCCCTCCGTCGTACTGCTGGCATCGGTGGCGGGTGTGCTGGTGGACAGCGGCATGGTGCGGGCAATGGCGATCGGCGCCGCCGAGGCCACCGGTCGGTTCTATCCGGCGGTGGCGCCGTTCGTGGGGGCTCTCGGCTCGTTCATCACCGGGTCGACGACCAGCTCCAACGCCCTGTTCTCGGCCCTGCAGCATGACGTCGCGACGCTGGTCGGCGACCGTCCCGCCGACCTGCTGGCGGCGCAGACGGCCGGGGCCAACGTCGGCAACTCGCTGGCTCCGGTGGTGATCGCGATCGGGGTCGTCGCGGTCGGCAGCCGTACGTCGGTGAGCGCTGTGCTGCGCATGACCATCTGGCCTGCCCTGGTCCTGCTGGCCTCCGTCCTGGCCACCACCGTCGTACTCGTCCTGGTCCACCGCTGAGCGACCTTCGGGTGCGACACGCCCGGGGTGTCGCCCCCGATGGTCGCTGGCCAGGCGGCGTACCCCGGTTTGGGGACGCGGGCCCGCAGGGTCGGCCGCGAGAGTGGGTGACACAACCGTCCACGTCACGAGAGGACCAGGCCATGGCTCAGACGGGACTCGCGACGTTCGACACGACGTTGGACAAGACCAATCACGTGCTGAAGGAGATCGAGACAGCCTTCGGGTGGCCCAAGGAGCGGCGCAACCAGTCGTACGCCGCGCTGCGTGCTGTGCTGCACGCGCTGCGGGACCGGATGACGGTGGACGAGACGGCCCAGCTGTCCGCCCAGCTGCCGATGCTCATCCGCGGCATCTACTTCGAGGGCTGGGACCCGACACATGTGCCGATGAAGGTCGACCGGGACGAGTTCCTGGCCCGGGTCGAGAAGGAGTACGCCCACGACATGGAAGGCGACGTCGTGCAGCTGACCCAGACTGTGCTGCAAGCGCTGCGGGCCCACGTCAGTGACGGCGAGTGGGACGACATCAGGTCCGCGGTGCCCAAGAAGCTCGCCTCCGTCCTTCCGTAGTCGCGTCACGCCCCTGTCAGCACTCCACCAGCACCGACCAGCGACCTTTCGCTGCGACACGCCCGGCGTGTCGCAGCCGAAGGTCGCTCGCCGAACGGTCGGCTGCGCCCGTGGGGGACAATCGTCGACGTGACCGCGATCCCCAATGTCCTCGCCGGGCGATATGCCAGCGCCGACCTGACCCGCATCTGGTCGCCCGAGCACAAGGTCGTGCTCGAGCGCCGTCTGTGGGTCGCGGTGCTCGAGGCGCAGCGCGACCTCGGGATCGACGTGCCGGCGGGGGTCATCGAGGCCTACGAGAAGGTCGTCGACGACGTCGACCTCGACTCGATCCGCCGCCGCGAGGCGATCACCCGGCACGACGTGAAGGCACGCATCGAGGAGTTCAGCGCGCTGGCCGGGCACGAGCACGTGCACAAGGGCATGACCAGTCGGGACCTGACCGAGAACGTCGAGCAGCTGCAGGTGCGCTCGTCGCTCGAGCTGGTCCGCGACCGCGCCGTCGCAGCGCTGGCCCGGCTGGCGCAGCTGGCCTCCGAGCACAGCGACCTGGTCATCGCCGGGCGGAGCCACAACGTCGCAGCACAGGCCACGACCCTCGGCAAGCGGTTCGCCAGCGCGGCCGACGAGCTGTTGCTCGCCGTCGAACGCGTCGAGTCACTGCTCGAGCGCTACCCGTTGCGCGGCATCAAGGGGCCGGTCGGCACCGCGCAGGACCAGCTCGACCTGCTCGGCGGCGACCCCGCCAAGCTCGCCGCACTCGAGCAGCGCATCGCCGAGCACCTCGGCTTCCGCCGGGTGCTGGGCAGCGTGGGGCAGGTCTACCCGCGCTCCCTGGACTTCGACGTCGTCTCGTCGCTCGTCCAGCTGTCCGCCGCGCCGTCGAGCCTGGCCACGACGATCCGCCTCATGGCCGGGCAGGAGCTGGTGACCGAGGGTTTCCAGGAGGGCCAGGTCGGCTCGAGTGCCATGCCCCACAAGATGAACACCCGCTCCTGCGAGCGCGTCAACGGCCTGGCAGTGGTGCTCCGCGGCCACCTTTCCATGGTCAGCGAGCTCGCCGGCGACCAGTGGAACGAGGGGGACGTCTCCTGCTCGGTCGTACGCCGGGTGGCGCTGCCGGACGCCTTCTTCGCGCTGGACGGGCTGTTCGAGACCTTCCTGACGGTGCTCGACGACTTCGGCGCCTATCCCGCCGTCGCCCGCCGCGAGCTCGACCGCTACCTGCCCTTCCTGGCGACGACCAAGGTGCTGATGGCCGCCGTGCGCAACGGCGTCGGCCGCGAGCAGGCGCATGAGGCGATCAAGGAGCACGCCGTCGCGGTCGCACTGGCAATGCGCCAGTCAGGGCTCGACGGCAACGACCTGTTCGACCGGCTCGCCGACGACCCGCGGCTCGGGCTCTCCCGCGCCCAGCTCGACGCCCTGGTCGCCGACCCGCTTTCCTTCACCGGTGCGGCCGGCGCGCAGGTGCAGGCCGTCGTGGCGCGCGTCCAGGACGTCGTACGACGTCATCCGGTGGCCGCGACGTACGCGCCCGCGCCGATCCTCTAGCCCTCGCGGCTACCCCTCGCGCGCCGGACGGATCACGATCACGTTGCAGCGGGCCAGCCGCAGGCACTTCTCCACGGTGGAGCCGAGGTCGACGCCGCCGAGCCTGCCGTGGCCCTGCGCCGCCAGCACGAGCATGGAGGCGTCGAGCGACCGCGCAACCAGGACCGCCGCCGGGTTGCCCTCGACCACGACCTGCTTGAGTGCGGGCGGAGGGTCGTCGCCGAAGGTCTGCTGCACGGTCTCCGCCAGGACCTCACTGGCCCGCCGCTCGACCTTCTGCTGATCGATCAGGGGCGTGGGCGGGACGGCCGCCGTCCCGGGTGGCCCGAACAGCCAGCGCAAAGGTCGCTCCCAGACCAGCACCGCCTCCAGGTCCGCGAGGCGCAGCGTCGCCTCCTCAGCCGCCCAGCGCAGCGCGGCACGAGACTCCTCGGAGCCGTCGACCCCCACGACGATGCGTTCCTTGTTCGCGTCATCTGCTGTGCTCATGTGCGCGCGCTCCCAACGGACGTGCCGCGACGGGCGTCGTACGACGACATTGCGCGAGGACGGGAGCGGCCGCATCCCGTCTGGACGGGATGCGCGGTCACGCCGTCAGGAGTTGATCTGTGTGCGCCGCGTCGGCCCGAACAGCCGCCGCCGGGAAGCTCAGCCGTCGCCGGCCGCCGCCCGGGCCTCGGCACCGGTCTCGCCCTCGTAGCCGCCGTCGTCACCGGAGACGCGGCCGACGAACTCCTCGTTCGGCGTCGTGCCGGTCGTGCTGTTCTGGTCCGTCACGCCCTCGACCGGCTCGCCGCCCTCGTCGCGGGACAGTGACTGGGCGTCGTCGGGATCGATGTCTGACTCGAAGCCTTGGTTGTCGCTCATGCCGGCATCCTGCCCCGCGTTCGCAGCCCCATACCTCCTTCCGGACCCAGCCGACCTGGGACACTGCCCGCGTGACGTCCCCTGAGCTGGCCGGGTTCCGCCATCTGCACAGCGGCAAGGTCCGCGACCTCTACGAGACCGACGACGGCGCGCTGCTGATGGTGGCCAGTGACCGCATCTCCGCCTACGACCACGTGCTGCCCACGCCGATCCCCGACAAGGGCCGCATCCTCACGCAGCTGTCGCTGTGGTGGTTCGAGCGGCTGGCCGACCTGGTGCCCAACCACGTGATCTCCACCGACGTCCCGCCGGAGGTGAGCGGACGGGCGCTGCTGTGCCGGCGGCTCGACATGTTCCCCGTCGAGTGCGTCGCCCGCGGCTACCTCACCGGCTCCGGCTTGACCGACTACGCGGAGACCGGCGAGGTGTGCGGCGTCCCGCTGCCCGCGGGACTGGTCGACGGGTCACGGCTGCCCGAGCCCATTTTCACGCCGGCGACCAAGGCAGCGATGGGCGAGCACGACGAGAACGTGTCGTACGACGCCGTGGTGGCGACCGTCGGCGAGCACGCGGCCGACCAGCTGCGCCGGCTGACGCTGGACGTCTACGCCCGGGCGCGAGACCTCGCGCTCGAGCGCGGCATCGTGCTGGCCGACACGAAGCTCGAGTTCGGTCGCACCCCGGACGGGGAGGTCCTGCTGGCCGACGAGGTGCTCACTCCCGACTCCTCGCGCTTCTGGCCGGCGCAGACCTGGCAGCCAGGCCGGCCGCAGCCGTCGTACGACAAGCAGTTCCTGCGTGACTGGCTGACCTCGCCTGCCTCCGGCTGGGACCGGGCCGGTGACCAGCCGCCACCGCCGTTGCCCGACGAGGTCGTCGAGCAGACCCGCGCGCGGTACGTCGAGGCCTACGAGCGGCTCACGGGAGACCGCTGGGTGTGACCCACGCTCGATAGGGTCGCGGCATGACCTGGCTGCTCACCGGTGGTGCCGGCTACATCGGTGCCCACATCGTGCGTGCGTTCCAGCAAGCCGGGATGGGCGTCGTCGTCCTGGACGACCTGTCCACCGGCATCCGGGAGAACGTCGCGGCCGACGTGCCCTTCGTCGACGCGTCGGTGGCCGACTCCGCGGCCGTCGCGACGGCCTTGCGGGAGCACTCGGTCACCGGGGTTCTGCACCTGGCCGCGAAGAAGGCGGTCGGCGAGTCGGTCGCGAAGCCGCTCTACTACTGGGACGAGAACGTCGGCGGCATGCGGTCCCTGCTGCAGACCTGCCTCGACACCGGGGTCGACCGGGTGCTGTTCTCGTCCAGCGCCGCGGTCTACGGCACTCCGCCCACCGAGTTCGTCAACGAGGAGACGCCGACGGTGCCGATGAGCCCCTACGGCGAGACCAAGCTGGCCGGCGAGTGGATGCTGCGTGACCTCGCGGCCGCTGGACCGCTGCGGTGGGCGGCGCTGCGCTACTTCAACGTGGCCGGCACGCGTGCACCGGAGCTGGCCGACCGCGGCGTCGCGAATCTCGTGCCGATGGCGCTGCAGGCCCTGAGCGAGGGACGCAACCCGCAGGTGTTCGGCGACGACTACGACACCCGTGACGGCTCGTGCGTCCGCGACTACATCCACGTCGTCGACCTGGCGGAGGCGCACGTCGCTGCCGCGCGGCGGCTGGACGAGCGGGACACCGGGGAGGTCTACAACGTCGGCCGTGGCGAGGGAGTGACCGTCAAGGAGGTCCTGGAGAAGGTGCGTGAGGTCACCGGCATCGACTTCAGGTACGACGTCGTCGGCCGGCGTCCGGGAGATCCGGCGGCCTACTTCGCGGACCCGACCAAGATCAGCAAGGACCTCGGCTGGTCGGCCCGCTACGACCTGGACGACATGGTGCGCAGCGCTTGGGAGGCCTGGCAGGCCCGCTGACTCCGGTCAGCCGCCCTCACCGGTCGCCGGCGGCTGCGCCGCCTCGGTGGTCTGCGCCGGCGTGGTGATGGGCGGCGTCGGTGCCGGTGCCGTCGTTGCCTGCGGGGAGCTCTGGGTCGCGGTCGGTGCGCTGCTCGCGGCGGTCGGGGAGTCCGTCGGGTCCGGAGTCTTGCTGTCCTTCGGCTTCTTGGTCTTCTCCGGCGTCGATGTGGCCTTGCGGGTCACATCGGTCTGGCCCCCGCTTTCGGCGGTGCTGGGCTCGCTCGGCGACGACTCCGCGGGCGTCGTGGCCCCGACCGACGCGGTCGGGGCGGGGTCCGGCTCGCCGCTGCCGCTGGCCAGCACGGCGCCACCGGCCACGAGCCCCGTGGCGGCGGCCGCGCCGATGGCGAGGGCCACGACACGCGGCGAGAGCGGGCCGAGGTTGATGGTCATCTCTGGTACCCCGTGGACGTGCACATGCCGAGAACCTGCCCGCAATGACCTGTCGCGACACGCCCACGCACGGTGAGCGAGCCGTCAGAGCCGACCGGCCTCGATGATGCGGGCCAGGAACTGCCGGGTGCGCGGCTCGACCGGGTCGACGAGGACCTGCTCCGGCGGGCCCTGTTCGAGCAGCCGGCCGTTGTCCAGGAAGCAGACCCGGTCGGCCGCCTGCCGCGCGAACGCCATCTCGTGCGTGGCCATCACGATGGTCATCCCCTGCTCCTTGAGCTCGCGGATCAGCGAGAGCACCTCACCCACGAGCTCGGGGTCCAGCGCACTGGTCACCTCGTCGAGCAGCAGCAGCCGCGGCTCGTTGGCCAGCGCCCGCACGATGGCGACGCGCTGCTGCTGGCCACCGGAGAGCCGGTCGGGGTACTCCTTCGCCTTCTCGGCGAGCCCCACGCGCCGCAGCAGCGTCATGGCCTTGTCCTCCGCCTGCGCCCGGGGAGTCTTGTGGACCAGGGACGGCGCCAGCGTGACGTTGTCGAGCACCGTCATGTGCGGGAACAGGTTGTAGGCCTGGAAGACCACGCCGATGCGACGTCGTACGGCGTCGACGTCGGCGCGCGGGTCGGTGATGTCCTCGCCGTCCAGGTGGATGACTCCGTCGTCCACGGTCTCGAGCAGGTTGATGCACCGCAGCAGCGTCGACTTGCCGGAGCCCGATGCACCGATGAGGGTGACGACCTCGTGCTCGGCGACGTCGAGGTCGACGCCGTGCAGCACCGTGTGGTCACCGAAGCGCTTGACGACTCCGGCGCACTGCAGCACCGGCCGGCTCACCACGCGTCACCCGCTTGCTGCCGTCGGGTGGCCCGCGCGTTGACCCAGTCGGCAAGGCGCACGGTCGGCACCGCGAGCAGCACGAACAGCAGGCCGGCCACGAGATAGGGCGTGTAGTTGAAGGTGCGCGCCGACTCGATCTGCGCCATCCGCACGGCATCGACGACCCCGAGGATCGAGATCAGGCCGACGTCCTTCTGCAGCGCGACCAGGTCGTTGAGCAACGGTGGCAGTACCCGGCGCACTGCTTGCGGCAGTACGACGCGGCGCATCGTCTGGCCGTAGGTGAGCCCGAGCGACCTCGCCGCCATCCGTTGGCTCGGGTGCACCGACTCGATCCCCGCCCGGAACACCTCGGCCACGTAGGCGCCGTACGTCAGGACGAGCGCGAAGGTGCCGAGGACGGTCACGTTGGTCGGGACGCCCTGCAGCCGCAGACCCGGGATCCCGAAGCCGATCAGCAGGATGAGCACGATGAGCGGGAAGCCGCGGAACAGGTCGGTGTAGACGGCGGCGAGGAACCGCAGCGGGGCGAACACCGGTCCCCGCAGCGTGCGGATCGTGGCGGTGGCCAGACCCACCACGAGGATGCAGACGGCCGACACCGCCAGCACCTTGAGGTTGAGCACGAAGCCCTCGGCGACCAGGGGCAGCGAGTCGCGGGCGACCTGGACGTTGAGGAAGCCCTCGCGCACCCGGTCCCAGCCCGGGCTGAGCACGGTGGCGATGCCGACGACGACCAGGAACAGGACCGTGCTCATGCCGGCGAGCAGCTTGGAGCGCGTCGCCTGCCGCTGGCGATAGGCGACGCGCTCCTGGTGACGGCGGCTGGCCACCGGAACCGCGTGCGCGGGCACGGTCACTGCCGTGTCACTTCAGGACCGGCGCGCCACCCTCTTGCGAGAGCCACTGCTGGACCA
>JAVEDJ010000293.1 GCA_030841025.1 Actinomycetota bacterium | reverse complement strand
GGGATCACGCCATGGCCCAGATTGAACACGTGTCCCGGCGCGGCCCGGCCGGCCTCGAGAACCGACCGGGTGCGCGCGGCCACGGCCTCCCACGGCGCGAACAGCACAGCCGGGTCCAGGTTGCCCTGCAGCGCCCGCGACGGCCCCACGCGGCGAGCCGCCTCGTCGAGCGGGACGCGGAAGTCGACGCCCACGACGTCGGCGCCGGCCTCCCCCATCAGGGACAGCAGCTCACCGGTGACCACCCCGAAGTGGATGCGCGGCACGGCCCGCCCGAGCGACTCGGCGTGCGCAGCGACCGCGGACAGGACCGCCGCCGAGTGCGGAGCGACGTAGCGCCCATAGTCGTCCGGCGGCAGCGCCCCGACCCATGAGTCGAACAGCTGGATGGCGCTGGCGCCCGCGCTCACCTGCTCACGCAGCCAGGCCGCCTGGATCGAGGCCAGCCGGCGCATCAGCTCGTCCCAGACGTCGGGCGCGCCGTACATCAGCGCCTTGGTGTTCTCGTGGTTGCGCGACGGCCCGCCCTCGACGAGGTACGACGCCAGGGTGAACGGCGCGCCGGCGAAGCCGATCAGTGGCGTCGCACCCAGCTCCGCGGTCAGCAGCCCGATGGCCTCGCGGATGAAGCCGACGTCACCGGGCTCGAGGTCGCGCAGCTGCTCGAGGTCGGCGGCGCTGCGGATCGGCCGCGCGATGACCGGGCCGACGCCCGGCTTGATGTCGAGGTCGACCCCGATCGCCTTGAGCGGTACGACGATGTCGCTGAACAGGATGGCCGCGTCCACGCCGTAGCGACGCACCGGCTGCAGGGTGATCTCGGTGACCAGCTCGGGCATCCGGCAGGCGTCGAGCATCGCGATGCCCTCGCGGACCCGGCGGTACTCCGGCAACGAGCGACCGGCCTGCCGCATGAACCAGACCGGGGTGTGCGGCACGGGTTCGCGCCGGCAGGCCCGCAGGAATGCCGAGTCGGCGAGGCCGGGGTGCAGGGTCGCGGCGGCTGTGCTCACGCGGCCGATCGTCTCAGCCAGCGCCGATCAGGACCACACCGGCCAGCGCGCCCGCCACGCCCATCGCCTGGAGCCGGCCCAGCCGCTCGGCATGGATGATCCGCGCCAGCACGACGGTGACGACCGGGTAGAGCGACGCCAGCACGGCCACCACGCTGACCAGACCCCGCGTGCTGGCCAGCCCGAACGTCAGGTTGGCACCGGCGTCCCCGAGCCCGATCAGCACCAGCGGAGCGAAGTCACGCCGGGCCAGGCGCGGACCACCCGCGGAGGTACGACGGCGCCGGCCGAGCACCACGGCAACCACCACGGCCAGCACCGTCACCGAGGTGACGCGCATGGTGACCATCGTCATCAGGGTGCTGGTGCGGCTGCCCTCGGCGATGAGCAGCAGCGCCATCCCGAAACCGAGCGCCGCGACCACGGAAAGCACCAGGGGCCGCGTGCCGGCTCGGCCCGACAGCTCAGGCGCGCTGGCCAGCACGACCCCGGCGACGGCGAGGGTGATGCCGATCAGCTGCACGACGCCCGGACGCTCGCCGCGGACCAGCCCGACGACCAACGGCACGACGACGCCCAGCGCCGCGATGGGTGAGACGACACCCATCGTCCCCTCCGCCAGGGCGGCGTAGAAGCAGACGAGTCCCACCAGGCCCGCAAGCCCGGCCGCGGCCGCCCACGGCAGGTAACCGGTGGGCGCCCCGATCTCGCCCGCCACGATCGCCACCGTCGTGACAGCCACCAGCCCCGCCGCCTGCGACAGGCCGACCACGAGCGTCGTGGGCAGCCGGCGCGACAGGGTGCCGCCGAGGAAGTCGGCGCTACCCCAGAGCAGGCTGGTCAGCAGAGCGAGCACGGCGGCCACAGAGGGAGAGGGTAGGGGTGGCGGCGCGTCGCTCGCGCACATCCCTGTCCGCCGAGCAGCGCGGACGTACGCTCTCGCCATGGTTGCCCGCCGAGACGCAGCGGAAGCACCGGAGGAGTTCCTCCGGGCGCTGGCTGCGCTGCGTGCCGCCACCCCCCGTCCGGAGGTGGCCCTCGAGGAGACCCCAGCCCCGCAGCGGCTCGCGCCGCACGCCGTCGCTCTCACCGCCGACGTCACGACGGCCGGCGAAGAGGACGAGCTCGCCACCGGACGGTTCGTGCTGCTGCACGACCCGGTCGGGCACGAGGCGTGGGCGGGCACCTTCCGGGTGGTGACCTATGTCCGCGCCGACCTCGAGCCCGAGATGGCGGTCGACCCGCTGCTCGCCGGCGTCGGGTGGGCGTGGCTGACCGAGTCGCTCGAGGGTCACGGCGCCTCGTTCACCGCAGCCAGTGGCACGGTGACCAGGGTCAGCTCGGAGAGCTTCGGCGCGATCGCTGAGGAGACCGGGTCCGCGCAGATCGAGATCCGTGCGTCCTGGACGCCCCTCGACGAGGGCTTCGACGCCCACCTGCTGGCCTGGTGCGACCTGTTGTGCACGACCGCGGGCCTGCCTCCGGTGGCTCCCGGTGTGCTCACGCTGGCCCGGCGCCGCCCCGGCTCCCGCTGACCGGTCCGCAGCCGCCCGGCGTTGCCCCACCGTCGTGACTTCAGGACCCGTCCCGACCGGCCGATGGTGGAGAAGACAGCTTGCACTTCACGTTCAGGAGACCCGGTGACTGCACTGGTCGACCGTCACGGCCTGGCGCCGCAACCTTCCCGGGCCACGCGCTTCACGGCGATGGTGGTCGTGGCGAGCCCGTTCGTCCGCGAGACGCTCGCGCGGTCGCTGCGGTCCCTGGGCGCCGCTGAGGTCGTGGAGGCCGGCAGCCTCGCCGAGGCGCGGGTCCGCGGCCGCGGCAGCGCCGCCCGCGACCTCTGTGTCGTCGACGGCTCGCTTCCCGACGGCTCGGGCATCGCGCTCATGGCAGAGCTGCGGGCGCTGGGCTGGAGCCGCGGGCTGGTGCTGTCCTCCGTGGAGGACCCCTACACCGTCCGCGCGGCCCTGTCTGCGGGCGTGCGCGCGTTCCTCGTGACCCCGTCCGCAACCAGCCAACGCGCGTCCTCGACCGGTGACCTGCCGGGACACAACCGGCTCCGTCCCGGCCGGGCCAGCGGCGCCGAAGGGCTCTCCGGCCGCGAGGTCGAGGTGCTGCAGCTGGTCTCCGGGGGGCAGTCCAACAAGGACATCGGTGAGGCTCTCGGGCTGTCCGCACTGACCGTCAAGAGCCACCTGGCCCGCATCGCGCGCAAGCTCGGCACCGGCGACCGCGCCGAGATGGTCGTCGTGGCCATGCGCGCCGGGGTCGTGGTCTGACGGCGCGGATCGACCGCCTGATCCCCCGCACGTCACACGGCGTACGACGACGCGCGGGCCCTCCGTACCGTGGCGTTCCGGGCTCGACCACGTACGGTGAGCGACGTGACGGAAACCAAGGCCGAGCAGCACGAGGGCGTCGAGCCCGTGGCTGACGGGCCCGTCCCGCTCACCGAGCCGCGCGACGGCGTACCCACCCCACTGACCCACCCCGACGAGCTGGCCCGTGCCGTCCAGCAGCTGCGGGAGGGGCCCCGGCTGCCCATCGCGGTGGACGCCGAGCGGGCCTCCGGCTACCGCTACGGCCAGGACGCCTACCTGGTGCAGCTGCGCCGGGAGGACGTCGGCACGCTGCTGATCGACCCCGTCCACCTGCCCGATCTCAGCGAGCTCGGCGCAGCGATCGCCGACGACGAGTGGGTGCTGCACGCGGCCTCGCAGGACCTGCCGTGCCTGGCCGGCTTGGGCATGCGGCCGACGCGCGTCTTCGACACCGAGCTCGCGAGCCGGCTGCTCGGCTACGCCAAGGTGGGGCTGGGCGCCATCGTCGAGGAGGTCCTCGGGCTGACCCTTGAGAAGGGCCACTCGGCAGCGGACTGGTCCACCCGCCCGCTGCCCGAGCCCTGGTTGCGCTATGCCGCCCTGGACGTCGAGGTGCTGGTCGAGCTGCGCGACTATCTCGCCGAGCAGCTCGACCGCGAGGGCAAGCGCGCGTGGGCCGAAGAGGAGTTCGCGGCGATCGTGGCCGCTCCCGCCGCGCGGCCGCGCGTCGACCCGTGGCGTCGCACCTCCGGCATGCACCGGGTACGACGGCGCCGCCAGCTCGCCGTCGTCCAGCGGCTGTGGGAGCAGCGCGACCTGGTCGCCCGGCGACGCGACATCTCCCCCGGGCGCGTGCTGCCCGACCAGGCGATCGTCGAGGCCGCGCTCGCCGCGCCCACGACCGAGGCCGAGCTGGTCAAGCTGCCGATCTGGGGTGGCCGGTCGCTGAGCCGGCAGGCGGCCACGTGGTTCCCGGCCGTCGCGGCGGCCGCGGCGCTCCCGGAGAGCGACCTGCCCGACCTCAAGGCCCGCCACGAGGGCCCGCCGCCCGCCCGCAGCTGGAATGAGCGCGACCCCGCCGCGGCCGCCCGTCTCTCGACCGCCCGCGCGGCCGTGTCCGAGCTCGCGCAAGAGCTCAACCTGCCGGTGGAGAACCTGCTCTCGCCCGACGCCCTGCGCCGACTCGTCTGGGACCCGCCGCCGGACAGCAACGTCGAGACGGTCGCCAAGGTGCTGCGCGGCCACGGCGCGCGCGACTGGCAGGTGGCGCTCACTGCGCCGGTCGTCAGCGCGGCCCTCGCCGAGGTCGCCGCGAAGGTCGCCGCGGCCACGCAGTCTCCGCCCGGCGACGCGTAGGACCCGCCCATCGGCCCGCTAGGTTGATCAAGTGCCGGCCGACCCACCACTGATCGACGATCCGCACCTGGCGGCCGTGGCGAGCGTCGGGGCGCGATGAGCTCGGCCGCACAACGGTGGGCCGACGAGCTCGCCGCCTGGCGCATCGACCCCGACATCCTTGCGCGCGCACCCGAGAACCCCTATGCCTTCCCGCCCGGGCTGTTCCGCGCGGCGCACCCCGAGAGCACCACACCGCTGACCGAGCGGGCCCGTGCTGCGTTGCCGGACAGCGGGACGGTGCTCGACGTGGGTGCCGGGGCGGGCGCCGCCTCACTCCCGCTCGCGCCGCCGGCCGGCCACCTCGTGGTGGTCGACACCCAGCCCTCGATGCTCGACGAGCTGGCCTCGACCGCCTCGGGCAGGGGGCTGCGCATCACCCGCGTCGACGGCGAGTGGCCCGGCGTGGCAGACCAGGTGCCCGTCTGCGACGTCGTGGTCTGCTCCCACGTCGCCTACAACGTCCCCGACCTCGGACCCTTCGCCCAGGCCCTGAACGATCGGGCCCGCAACCGGGTGGTGCTCGAGCTGCACAGCGACCACCCCTGGGTCCCGCTGGGGCCGCTCTGGCAGCGCTACCACCACCAGCCACGGCCGACCGGCCCCACCGCAGAGCTCGCCGTCGCCGTCCTCCGCGAGCACGGCATCGAGCCCCAGCAGCAGGTCTGGGAGCGGCCGGCCCCGGACCTCGACGGCGAGGCCCTGGCGACGTACGTCGCGTTCACCCGGCGACGGCTCTGCCTGCCCAGCGAGCGCGACCCCGAGATCGCTGACCACCTGGCCGCGCACCCGCCGCAGCCGCGCCGGTCGGTCGTCCTGTGGTGGGACAGGTGACGCTGCGTCGGCCGATGCGCGCCCTGCTGACGGACATCCGGCCGTTGCGCGAGTCGGCCGACTACCGCCGGCTGTGGTTCGGCCTCACCGTCGGCCAGCTCGGCCAGCAGATGACCACGGTCGCGGTCATCATCCAGATCTACCAGCTCACCAGGTCCAGCTTCGCGGTCGGCCTGGTCGGCATCTTCGCCGTAGGGCCGCTCGTCTTCTTCGGCCTGTACGGCGGCGCGATCGCCGACACGGTGGACCGGCGGAAGGTCGGGCTGGTCTCCTCCGCCGGGCTGTGGCTGCTGTCCATCGTGCTCGCCGTGCAGTCCTTCATCGGGCTGGCCTCGGTCCCGCTGCTCTATGTCGTCGTCGCCCTCCAGGCGGCCTGCTACGCGGTCAACAACCCGGCCCGGTCGGCGATCATCCCTCGGTTGCTGCCGGCCGAGATGCTGCCGGCCGCCAACGCCTTGTCGGTGGCATCTTTCAACCTCGGCTTCACCGTCGGCCCGCTGCTCGGCGGCGTGGTCATCAGCTGGCTCGGCCTCACCGCTGCCTACACCCTCGATTGCATCACCTACACGGCAGCGCTGTACGCCCTGTGGCGGCTGCCGCCGATCCCGCCGCAGGGCGAGCAGCGGCGCGCCGGCCTGTCCTCCGTGCTCGAGGGGCTGCGCTATCTGCGCACCCGGCCGAACGTGCTCATGACGTTCCTGGTCGATCTGTGCGCCATGGTGCTGGCCCAGCCCCGGGCCCTGTTCCCCGCGCTGGCCCTGTCGGTCTATGGCGGCGGGACCCGCACCGTCGGACTTCTGGCGGCCTCGCCCGCCATCGGGGCACTGGTCGCCGTCGCGCTGTCCGGGTGGGTCGGACGGATCCGTCGCCAGGGGCTGGCGGTGATGGTCTGCGTCATCGTCTACGGCGCCGCCGTCGCCGGCCTGGGCCTGACCGGCATGTTGTGGCTGGGGGTCGTGCTGCTCGCGCTGTCCGGCGCGGCCGACATGGTGAGCTCGGTCTACCGCAGCACGATCCTGCAGGTCGCCACCCCCGACGAGATGCGCGGCCGGCTGAACGGCGTCTTCGTCGTAGTCGTGGCCGGCGGTCCCCGGCTCGGCGACTTCACCGCCGGCTCGGCCGCGACGTTGACCACGGAACGGTTCGCGATCGTGGCCGGGGGCCTGACCTGCATGCTCGCGGTGATCGCGCTCGGGCTGCGCTACCGGGGCTTCGCGCGCTACGACTCCGTCCACCCGCTCGCCTGACCTCCGACCGCCGGGACCGGGACGACGAGCGGCGCGCAGCCGTGACCCCCGCGCTTGGCCCTGGTTGTTACTCGCGAGTAGCCTTTGGCCCAGCAGCCTCGAGCCACCGCGACCGACAGGAGGGCCCGTGCCCCGATCAGCAGCGTCCCGTGAGCCCCGGCAGGTCCGCGACGTCGTGTTCGTCGACGGTGTGCGGACGCCGTTCGGCAGGGCCGGCAAGAAGGGTATGTACGCGCAGACGCGCGCCGACGACCTGGTGATCCGCTGCATCCGCGAGCTGGTCCGGCGCAACCCGCAGCTGCCCCCCGAGCGGGTCGACGACGTGGCCATCGCGGCGACCACGCAGACCGGCGACCAGGGCCTCACCATCGGGCGCACCGCGGCCCTGCTGGCAGGACTGCCCAAGACCGTCCCCGGCTACGCCATCGACCGGATGTGCGCGGGCGCCATGACCGCGGTGACCACCAGCGCGAGCGGCATCGCCTTCGGCGCCTATGACGTCGTCATCGCCGGTGGTGTCGAGCACATGGGCCACCACCCCATGGGCGACGGGGTCGACCCGAACCCGCGGATCATCGCGGAGAAGCTCGTCGATCCGTCGGCGCTCGTCATGGGCTCGACCGCCGAGAACCTGCACGACCGCTACCCGACCCTGACCCGGGACCGGGTCGACGCGTTCGCCGTCGGCAGTCAGGACAAGCTGGCCAAGGCCTACGCCAACGGCAAGATCCAGCCCGACCTCGTCTCGATGGCCACGCGAAGTGTCGAGCAGGGCTGGGGGCTGGCCACCAAGGACGAGCCACCCCGGCCGGGCACCACGATGGAGGACCTCGCCGCTCTCCAGACACCGTTCCGCCCGCACGGCCGCGTCACGGCCGGCAACGCCGCCGGTCTCAACGACGGCGCCACTGCGTGCCTGCTCGCCGACGAGGAGACCGCACGGGAGCTCGGCCTGACCGTGCGCATGCGCCTCGTGCAGTTCGCGTTCGTCGGCGTCGAGCCCGAGGTCATGGGGGTCGGCCCCATCCCCGCCACCGAGAAGGCACTCGCCAAGTCGGGCCTCACCATCGAGGACATCGGCCTGTTCGAGCTCAACGAGGCCTTCGCCGTGCAGGTGCTCGCGTTCCTCGAGCACTTCGGCATCGATGACGACGATCCACGGGTCAACGAGTACGGCGGCGCCATCGCGGTCGGTCATCCGCTGGCGTCCTCCGGCGTACGGCTGATGACCCAGCTCGCCCGCCAGTTCG
>JAVEDJ010000309.1 GCA_030841025.1 Actinomycetota bacterium | reverse complement strand
GGCGCCCCGATCTGGCCACGAGCCTGCCCTATGCCGGCGGGCCGCGGCAAAAGAGGCCACCATGGGCGACGTACCCTGATGCCGTGACGATCGCACCGGAGGGACGCAAGCTGCTCCGTCTCGAGGTCCGCAACAGCGAGACGCCCATCGAGAAGAAGCCGAGCTGGATCAAGACCCGCGCCCGGATGGGTCCGGAGTACTCCGAGCTCAAGTCGCTGGTCAAGCGCGAGGGTCTGCACACGGTGTGCGAGGAGGCCGGTTGCCCCAACATCTTCGAGTGCTGGGAGGACCGCGAGGCGACGTTCCTCATCGGCGGTGACCAGTGCACCCGCCGCTGCGACTTCTGCCAGATCGACACCGGCAAGCCGGCCGAGCTCGACCGCGACGAACCGCGGCGGGTCGCCGAGTCGGTGGCCACGATGGGGCTGCGCTACGCGACGGTGACCGGCGTGGCGCGTGACGACCTGCCCGACGGTGGCGCCTGGCTGTACGCCGAGACCGTACGGCAGATCCATGCGCGGACCGCCGGCACCGGTGTTGAGCTGTTGATCCCTGACTTCGACGCCAAGCCCGAGCAGCTGGCCGAGGTGTTCGGCTCCCAGCCCGAGGTGCTCGCGCACAACATCGAGACGGTTCCGCGCATCTTTCGGCGCATCCGCCCGGGCTTCCGCTACGAGCGCTCGCTCGAGGTCATCCGTCAGGCGAGAACGGCGGGCCTGGTCACCAAGTCCAACCTCATCCTCGGCATGGGCGAGGAGCGCAGCGAGGTGAGCGAGGCGCTGCGCGACCTGCACGGGGCTGGCTGCGAGCTGATCACCATCACCCAGTACCTCCGGCCCTCCCCCCGCCATCACCCCGTGGTGCGCTGGGTCAGGCCCGAGGAGTTCGTCGAGCTGCAGGCGGAGGCCGAGCAGATCGGGTACGCCGGTGTGATGTCGGGCCCCCTGGTCCGCTCCTCCTACCGCGCCGGCCGGCTCTACCAGCAGGCTGTGGCCGCACGCACGGGCGCTCCTGCCTGATCGACCCACAGGTTTTGCGCAGGGGACACACGGGTGTAACCCGTGGAGAGTTCGCTGGGTCTCATGACACCAGCGATGCCACCGATGGCCACCTTCTCCGAACTCCTTCGGGCCGCGCTGCGCACCTCCACCGCCGCCGTCACCGAGGGGTCTCGCCGCAACGCCAGCTCCGCGATCCAGGCGCGACAGCAGGACGGCGAGGCGGCTACCCAGCTGCTGGCCGCCCTCGCCCCGACGGCGGCCAGCCTCTCCGGGGGACACCGCCGCCCGGCCTGAGCCTGCCCCGTCCACCCGCAGGTCGGGGAACCCGTATCCTGCGGCGCATGTTGACCCTGCCCGCAGCATCGACCAGCGGCCGATGACGGTTCTGGTATCGGTCGTGGTCGCGACCTACAACTCCGGCACCGGCCTCCAGAGGCTGGTTGACTCGCTCGACCGGCAGTCACTGTCCACCGACAAGTTCGAGGCAGTTTTCGTCGACGACGGCTCGACGGACGGTACCGCCGAACGGCTCGAGCAGCTCGCGGCCGCGCGCCCGAACATCCGCACCACGCAGATCCCCAACTCCGGCTGGCCAGGCAAGCCGCGCAACATCGGCCTCGACATGGCGAACGGGGAGTACGTCTTCTTCGCTGACCACGATGACTTCTTCGGCGACGAGGCGCTCGCCCGCATGTACGACTACGCGAAGGCCAACAGCTCGGACGTGCTGGTGGCGCGCGAGCAGCGAGTCGGGCGGGGCAAGCCGCTCGGCGCCGCCCTGTTCGCCCAGAACCGGCCGCGGGTCGACCTGTCATGGTGGCCGCTGATCGGCCTGCTCACGCCGCACAAGCTCTTCCGGCGGGCCTTCCTCCTCGAGCACGGAATCCGCTTTCCGGAGGGCAAGCGTCGCCTGGAGGACCACGCCCTCGTGCTGCCCGCCTACTTCGCGGCAGATGTCATCTCGGTGCTGGCCGACTACCCCTGCTACTTCTGGGTGTTCCGTGACGACACCGCGAACTACTCGCGGGGCATCGACCCCGCGACCTACTACCCGCACATGGTCGAGGTGCTCGACATCGTCGAGGCCAACACCGAGCCGGGCCCGGAGCGCGAGGCACTGCTGGCGCGCTGGTACAACGGCAAGGTCCTGAACTTCATCGAGCGCAACACCTCTCGCCCGGACCCCCAGAAGCAGGACGAGCTGATCACGATCGGCGGCGAGCTGTCCCGAACCCGGTTCGCGTCCTCCGACAGGTACCTCAGCCCATTCCGCCGTGTCCTGTCCGCGCTGCTCCGCTCGGGCGACAAGGAGCGGGTCGTGGCGATGGGCCAGGCGATCGCCCGAATGACCGCGACACCCGTCATCAGCTCCGCACAGTGGCGCGACGGAGTGCTCCACCTCGACGTCTCGGTAACGATGCGCTATGCGGACGGGCGCCCGATCACCTTTCGCAGGCGTGAGGGACGCATCTTCTGGGTGCCGCCCATCGACGTCGGCACCAACATCGACCCGGCACTGCTCGACATGACCGACGAGCTGCCCAAGGCGGACATCCGGCCACTCGTGCGACACAGCGAGCTCGGCATGTTCACCATGCTGCCGGGCGGGACCACGCAGTCATTCGAGGAAGATGACGACGGCAACCTGACGCCGACGTTGGCGCACCACCTGCTCCTCGACGTCCGTACCGGGCAGGACGATGCCCCGCTGGGCCCCGGTCGCTGGCAGCTGCGGGCGGTCACCGGGCTGATCGGCTTCCATGTGACCGAGCCGCTACCAGGGCCGACGCCGTTGCCAGAGCCAGCCCTCGTGGACGGGACGCCGGTTGTCCCGTCCGTCACCAAGAACGGGAACGTGATCCTCGCCGTGGACGTACCGCAGGTCCCGCTGGCCGCCAAGCTCCGTCTACAGCCACGCGACGTCCAGGTGACGCACGGGGCGTCGGGCTCGCGGATGGTGATCGAGCTGCCCGGCTTGCACGTGTCCGGAGACGGGGAGCGACCGTGCGCCGTACGGATCGGCAAGCTGCCGGTGCCCGGACGGCTCATCGCGGCCGGCACCACGGGACAGGCACGGGTGGAATCCTGGCTCAGCGCGGTGCCCGGCCGACACCGCCTCTCGCTCGAGCTCCAGGGCAAGGTGACACCGCTGGGGCTGGTCGCCGTCGTCGCTCAGGACGGTCGCGTGCAGATCGAGCGGGCGCGGAAGACGACCGCGGCACCGCAGTCCGCCGGGAGCCGTCGGCTTCGGGCCGTGGTCCGGCGGGTGCCGGGGCTGCGCCGGGCCCTCCGAGGGGTACGCCGGCGCCTGGCACCGCCGGCTCCCAGCGCGGCACGTCGCGTGCCGCGTGGGGCGCGGGGTCGGAACTAGGCCGTCCCTGCCGCCCCTGCCGCGCCCGTCGGTGACAGGCCCAGGCTCGTCCGCAGGGATTCGGCCAGGTCCGGGCGAAGCTGCTCGTTGGACGCGCCGATCTCCCGGGCCGCTCGGATGACCTCCCAGACCGGTGAGTCGAGCACCCGCTGCGGCGGTTGCACTCCCGCGCGGTCGAGGATCTCGGCCGGCACGTCCTGCGGGTCGGCGGTGATGTACTGCTCGATGATCTCGTCGTAGTGGTCGTGCAGGACCGTGGACGTCGGATCGAGCCCGGCCACCACGAACAGACCCGTCGGCTGCGTGCCGACCCGGATGCAGGCCAGGTCCGGGCGGTATCGCTCGAGCACCTGCAGCACCTTGAACACGTCACCTGTCCAGGACACCGTGTGACGGTCGCGCGCCGCCTCGTCCACGGTGCGAGGGAAGACGTCGTCGAAGATGGCGACCCCGCCCGTGGCGGCGTACCGCTCGACATAGATGAAGTCACGCAGGGCGAACTCGAACAGGTGCAAACCGTCGATGAACGCCAGGTCGATCGGCCGGTTCCCGAAGGGCGCCAGCGGCTCGGGCCGCGAGAAGTACTCGTCGCTGATCGTGCGGAAGAGCGCGAGGTCGCCGTCGATCTCCGCGGTGAGGTTGTAGGCGGGGTCGATCCCCACGCTGCGGCACCGCGAGAGCGCGAGGCTGCCGCCGTTGCGGATGCCGATCTCGAGGTAGGTGGATGGCTGTAGGTGGCTGTGGAGCCCACGAAGAAAGTCGAGGTAGCGCATCTGCTCCTGCTCGGCCGTTGCACGACTCGGTCAGCGAGCACCGTATCCTGCGCGTCATGGCACGCACCAAGGACAGCGCCCCAGACGGCGCTGCCGCCCCCAAGAAGATGAGCCGGACCGGTCAGATCCGCTCCGCCTACACCATGACGCGCAAGGTCGACCGGATGGTCGGCTGGGTGACTGCCGCGGCCTTCTTCCTGGTCCTCGCGGTGGCGATCGCCATCGGACTGTTGATCGGGCATCCGATCTACGTCGGCATCTTCGGGCTGATGCTCGGCGTGCTGGCCGCCACGATCGTCTTCGGTCGCCGCGCCGAGAAGGCGGCCTTCTCCCAGGTCGAGGGCCAGCCTGGCGCTGCTGCCGCGGCCCTGAACATGCTGCGCCGTGGCTGGACGGTGACACCTGGCGTCGCCGTCACCCGAAACCAGGACCTGGTGCACCGCGCGGTGGGCCGACCCGGCGTCGTACTCATCGCCGAGGGCAGCCCGACCCGCTTGCCGAACCTGCTCGCCCAAGAGAAGAAGAAGGTCGCGCGGTTCGTGCCCGATGTGCCGATCTATGACGTGCAGGCGGGCAACGAGGAGGGGCAGGTCTCGCTCCGCAAGCTCAACCGTCACCTGATGAAGCTGCCGCGCAACCTGAAGAACGACCAGGTCAGCGAGGTCAACCGCCGGCTCAAGGCCGTGGGGACGATGAACCTGCCCATCCCCAAGGGCCCGATGCCCAAGAACATGCGGATGCCCAAGGGCCCGCGCCCCTGATCGATCCAGCGGAGACCTCGGGGCCCGCGCCCGGCGTCAGCGCAGGTTGACGACGACGCTGCGCACGGCGCGGTCGTGCAGCCCGCGGTACTGCGAGTCCCAGATGACGGCGGGTACGACGACGCACAGGAGCAGGGTCCGCACGAGCGCCGGCAGCGGCGACAACGGCCGGCCACCGTCCAGGGAGCGCACGCCGATCCGCACGACGCGCATGCCGAACGTCGAGCCCAGCGTGGGCAGCAGCACGATGTTCTCCGCGGCGAAGATCAGCAGCGGGGTCCACTGGCTGTCCGAGAAGAGGCGGCCGATCAGCAGGCACGCGACCCAGTCGATCGCGATGGCCGCGAAGCGGCGCCCGAGACCGGCCGGCGAGCCGGGGCCGCGCCCCGGCGGGCCCCCCGTCCGTCCTGCGCCGCCCACGGGTGCCTCACCTGCGCTCTCGCGCCCGCCGGCGCCGCCGTACGCCGACCCTGGACCCCCGAGCCACCCGCCGACGCCCCGCCTGTCCACCACGCCTGCGAGCCTAGTCGCGCCTCCCTCGCGCCCGCGCCCCTGCTTGCGCCCACTGCGTGCACACAGACAGCCTGAGGCGTAACACGGCCGAAACACGTGGGTCACGGTCGGGAAACCGCACCCCCCTAACGTTCCAGATCGGCAGCACAGCTGGCGTGCGACCGTCGCGCGCCCACAAGGAGGATGAATGTTCAGCAACGCGGACGAGGTCCTGCGCTTCATCAAGAAGGAGGACGTCAAGTTCGTCGACGTCCGCTTCTGCGATCTGCCGGGAGTGATGCAGCACTTCAACGTGCCGGCGCAGTCCGTCGACGAGACCTTCTTCACCGAGGGACAGATGTTCGACGGGTCCTCGATCCGCGGCTTCCAGGCCATCCATGAGTCGGACATGAAGCTGATCCCTGACCCGGCGACGGCCTACCTGGACCCGTTCCGCACCGAGAAGACCCTGGCGCTGAACTTCTCGATCGTCGACCCGTTCACCGATGAGCCCTACAGCCGGGACCCGCGCAACATCGCGGCCAAGGCCGAGGCCTACCTCAAGGGCTCGGGCATCGCCGACACCGTCTACTTCGGGCCGGAGGCGGAGTTCTACGTCTTTGACGACGTGCGCTTCGAGACCAAGGCCAATGCGGGCTACTACTTCATCGACTCGATCGAGGGCGCGTGGAACTCGGGCAGGGTCGAGGAGGGCGGCAACCGCGGCTACAAGACGCGCTACAAGGGCGGTTACTTCCCGGTGCCGCCGGTCGACCACTACGCGGACCTGCGCGACCAGATGAGCCTGCGTCTCAACGAGGCGGGCCTCGAGGTCGAGCGGGCGCACCACGAGGTGGGCACCGCAGGGCAGGCCGAGATCAACTACAAGTTCGACACGCTGCTGCACGCGGGCGACAAGCTGATGCTGTTCAAGTACATCATCAAGAACGTCGCCTGGGAGGCCGGCAAGACCGCGACCTTCATGCCCAAGCCGCTGTTCGGTGACAACGGATCCGGCATGCACTGCCACCAGTCGCTGTGGAAGGACGGCTCACCGCTGTTCTACGACGAGCTCGGCTACGCCGGCCTGTCGGACACCGCACGGCACTACATCGGTGGGCTCCTCAAGCACGCACCGTCGTTGCTGGCGTTCACGAACCCGACCGTGAACAGCTACCACCGGCTGGTCCCCGGCTACGAGGCACCCGTCAACCTGGTCTACTCGCAGCGCAACCGTTCGGCTTGCATCCGCATCCCGATCACTGGTGCGAACCCGAAGGCCAAGCGCATCGAGTTCCGCGTCCCGGACCCCTCGTCCAACCCCTACCTCGCCTTCTCGGCGATGTTGATGGCAGGCTTGGACGGCATCAAGAACAAGATCGAGCCGGAGCAGCCGGTCGACAAGGACCTCTACGAGCTCGCGCCGGACGAGCACGCCGAGATCGCCCAGGTCCCCGCGTCCCTCGAGGCGGTCCTGGACCACCTCGAGGCGGACCACGGCTACCTGCTCGAGGGCGGGGTCTTCACCCCGGACCTGATCGAGACGTGGATCGACTGGAAGCGCACCAACGAGGTGGATCCGATCCGTCTGCGGCCGCACCCGCACGAGTTCGAGCTCTACTTCGACCTGTAGGCCCCCTCGGTCCGCACAGAGTCCGCACGAGCCGCCAGCACCGCACCAACGGCGGCTCGTGCGGACCCGTCTGCGTCGGGCCACAGACGGCCGTAGGTGTCGAGGGCCGTCCTGGCCGAGGCACCCCTTGGACACGCCGTCAGAACCGGCCCAGGTGCAGCGTGGCGGAATAGATAGTCCATTTCGGGGCAACCTGGACGCACCGCCCGGTCCTGCAGCGTGGCTGGGCTGGGGCGAGGCCCGGGCGCAATGTTGCCTGGGCCTCGTCGCGGATCAGTCTCTCTGGCCGGCCGCCCGCCCGCCTGATCAACCAGGAACGAGCCTGCGCCGATGGGTGCGGGCCGCCGCCTTGGTGGGATGCAACGCCGGTGCAACAGGCGGGCCCCAAGGTGTGAGCTGAGGCCCGTGCTGGTGCTGCCCCCGACCGTGTCGGCTCGGGCCTCTCCTGCCGTGAAGCAGTCCGCGGCAGCGCCCCGCCGTCTTGAGCGATGACGGCGGGGCGCGTGGCGTCTCACGGAGGCGGACCCATGGATTTGCTCACTGTGCTGCGCGCCGGTGAACCGGAACAACGTCACGCGCTGCCCCGAGGCGCGACGGCGTCGCTGTGCGGTGTCGTACGCGAGCTTCTGCTCGAGACCGGTCAGCAATGGCCGCCCGATGACGGTGTGCCCTGCCTGACGTGCCTGGGACGAGTACCGGTCCGGGGTCACTGGTGGGCTCGCCGGCTCCACCCCCGAGGGAGAGCCGGTGCCACCGGCCGTCGCGGACTGTTTCACGACAGATCGTGCTGACCGGCCCGGGGGGACCGCGCCGGCCAGCAATCTCGAGGCTGCGCCGCGACGCTTCCGGTTACCTGTCGGTCAGGACCATGGCCCTAGAGACAGCTCAGCGGGCCAGAACAGTAGCTGGGCCTGTACTTCGACCTGTGGACGGTTCCGCACCAGCCGCCGGCAACGGCAGCTCGTGCGGACTTGTTGGCAGCTCGGCTCACCGTCGTTGTGCGGCTCGATCCGCGCACACGCCGCACAGGTCCTCGACGGGCACCGGGCCGCCCGGCCATTTCAGAGCAGGCCAGGTGATCATCCGCTCCAGGCGGGCGCCACAGACAGCGCGTTCGTAGCCGAGCCGGAAGGCGTGCCGGCGCCCGGCAGGGGCGGCGCCCGGTAAGTGCGCGCCCACGGCACCCGCAGGGACTTTCTGGGGGCCGTCCGGGCGGGCGTCGTTGCCCCGAGCATGTTCTGGCTCCGCCCGTCGGTAGTGCTCGGACGCCAGTCGAAGATCCACTGAGGTGTCCCCTCATGACCTGTCCGCGCGCTGAGGCAAGGGGCGGGCAGCCCGCGGGTCTGTCCCTGCAGTCTGCGCAGTCCCGATGCGTCGCAACAGTGTCCGATGGTCGGTGGACCATCGGACAGTGTCCGGACGGCAGGTGGTGCGGCGGGCGGGGTCGGGGGGTGGCCCGGTCAGCGCCGGTGGCGTCCCCTGCCGGGTCCGTCGAGCTCCTGCGTCGAGCGTTCCTTGATGGTCTCGGCGTCGATCTGACGCTCCAGGTCGATCATCTCGGCCAGCGTCTGGCGGCACCGTTCCTCGTCAGGGGTCACTCCGTTGGCCGCCCGCTGGCGGGCACCAAGGGATGCTTCGAGCGTGCCAAGGAGCCTGAGCTCCATGTCGTCCACGGCCATGTTCCTCGGTCCTCCTGCCAGGCCGGCGGGCCGGAGCCGTCCTCTGCTCGCCGGCGCTGGCTCCCATCATGCCCTCGCGCGGGCTGTTTAGCCCACGCCGGCTACCGCCGCGAGCGCACCATGACGGGCGAGTAGCTGACCCGAAGAGCCTTCTTGCCGCGCAGCCGCGTCTGCGCACCCAGCGCGCCCTGGTAGTAGGTCGCCGAGCCGACGGTGCGGATGGTGCTCGCGCGCGACGGGTTCCAGTAGATGCGCTTGACGCCACCGGAGTAGGTCACCGTGCACGTGTACGTCCCGGCGGAGCTCACGGTGCACCCACGCATCCGGCCGCCGACCAGCCACGAGGAGACGACGCCGAATGCCCTGCCGCCGGGCGCGAGCGTCGCGCCGTTGCGGTAGGTCATCTCCGTGTTGCCCAGACGCTGCAGGTCCCAGGCGTACCAGTAGACGCGCTTGACGTTGTTCGCGGCGTTGAGCACGTAGGTGCGTGCGACGTACGCCGCCTCTCGCCGCCGGGAGATGTTCTTGGCACCGGTACCCCGGCCGTTGAGGCCGTAGTTGATCTCCGTGTTCCAGATCGGCTTTCCGCGCACACCGCGCGAGGACAGGATCTGGCGGGACGCCCGCAGCAGCTGCATCGACTCTTCCGGGCGATCGTTCTCCAGCGGGTAGAGGTTGAGCGAGACGACGTCGACGTAGGCGGAGACCGGGCGTCCTCCGGTCCGCTGCGCGTAGTAGCGGGACACCCACGACCGCTGAGTCACCAAACGCACCGGGAACGACGGTGCCACCAGCGTCGCCCCAGGGGCCCAGGCCTTGAGGACCTGCCGGGTGACGGCGGTGAGCTGCGCCATCTGGGCGGGAGTACCGCGCCACATCCCGCTGACGTTCGGCTCGTTCCACACCTGGTAGTCGAGCTTGGTCCCGTATCGTTGCGCGACCTTGGCTACATAGCGCTTCCAGTAGTACAGCTTCGGCATCGTGGGCGAACCACTGCCGTAGAACCCGACCAATCCGGGCCGCGTCGAGTGGAAGCGGGGAGTCTGGCCGAGAACCAGCATCGGTTTCGCACCCTTGGCGCGCGCCGTCGCGACGATCGCGTCCAGCTTGGTCCAGTTCCACTTGTTCTTCGCGACCTCGAGCTCTTTCCAGGTGACACCCGAGTCCCAGAGCCGCAACGAGCCCACAGGTGCCCGAGGAAAGCCCGCCGCGGAGGTGCCGGCCGGCGCGCCGTCGGAGACGCCGAAGTAGCGGCTCGTGATCGGCGCAGGTGCCGCCGCTGCGGAGGCCGCTGGCAGCAGAGATGCGGCCAGCACCACGGACACGCCCAGCACCGAGGCTCGCGTCAGAGCTGGACGGCTGAACGGATGGATCGGAAAAGTCACGGATCTCCCAGAGTGGTTGCGCACGGATCGAGTCTGCTGGTCGCTTACCCCCTACTTCTTGGAGCGCACCAGCAGCGGGCGATAGTCGACGTACTTCTTCGAGCCGCCCTTGATCTTCGTTTTCTTACCGTACAGGCTGATTCCGTAGGTCGCCGTCTTCGGCATCGTCACCTTGACCCGTTTCGTCGGGTGCGTGTTCCAGTAGATGCGCTTCACGCCGCCGCGGTAGGTCAGCGTGCAGACGAAGAGACCCTTGGTGGCGCCCTTGGTCGCGCGGCTGCAGCTCTTGAGCCGCGACTTGGCCACCCAGCTCGCGGTCAGTCCGACCGCCTTGCCTGCCAGCGTCGGTGACCCGCTGCTGGTGCTCAGGTACGTGTTGCCGATGCTCTGCAGGTCCCAGGCGTACCAGAACACTCGCTGGATCCGGGCGTCGGCGTTGAGCAGGTAGGTGCGCACGACATAGGCGGCCTGCCGGTCGGCGCTGATCGTCGGCGGCTTGGCTCCCGTGCCACCGGACGCGAGCCCGTAGTTGATCTCGGTGTTCCAGATGGGCTTGTTGACCTTGTACTTCTTCAGGATTCGCTGCACGACCTTGAGCGGGCCAAAGGTGTCCTCAGTGGACGTCTCCGGGGTTCCTGTCGGCGCCGGGTAGAGCGAGAGCCCCACCTTGTCGAAGAAGTTGCGCACCGGTTGGCCGTGCGGCTTGGCCGCGAAGTAGGCGCTGATCAGGCTCCGGTTCGTCCGGCCCACGAAGCTGGGCGAGACGATCTGCATGCCGCTGCCGACTGCTCTCTTGGCCAGATAAGTCAGCTCGGCCATCTGTGCCTGCGTGCCGCTCCAGAAGCCGGGGACGTTGGACTCGTTCCACACCTGCAGCGCCGCGATCCGGCCCCGATACCGGGCGGCGACCTCCTTCACGTACGCGATCCAGGCGTTCGTGTTCGGCATGCTCGTGGCCCCGGCCCCGTAGCGAGCGCAGTAGGGATTGGTGGGGGCCTCGCCGCAGCCGGGCCGCTGCGTCGATGGCTGGGCGACCCGGAAGGTGGGCGTCTGGCCGAGGGTCAGGGTGATCTCGGCACCCTTGGCCCGGGCGACCCGGACCAGCGTGTCGAGTCGGGACCAGTCGTAGCTGCCCGGCGTCCGTTCGATGTCGCGCCAGGTGACCCCGGCGTCCCAGAGCCGCACCGATCCGACGGTCACCCGTGGCCACGATTCCGGCCGGCTGTCGTGCTGGCCGAAGAACTGCCTCGGCACCGTGACACCGGTGGCGGCAGGCGCCGCGGGAGCCGGCAGGAGCACGGTCGCGAGTACGACGGCGACGGTGGCGGCCAGGCCGCGCGCGGCGGCCGGGAGGTGGCGACGAGCCAAGTCCATGAGTGAGTACTTTCGTGAGCGGAAGCGCGGGAAGGGAGGTCACCGCGACGGCGGGCTGTTTCCAGTGTGACTGCTGTGCACCGGTGTGCACACCCAGGTAGGGTAAAAATGGACGATTGCACGCATATCTGTCACTCAGTCAGCGATCGTGCCACTCCCCTGCAGCGGCGTCAGCAAGCTGCGGGGGCGTCGTCAACCAAGGACGGAGCCGGCGGCCCGAGGGTTCACCCGGCGTACACCTCTGCCGCGGCCCGCCGGATGGCCCCGCGCGGCCATGAGTGGCGCGCCGCACCGATGAGGCCGACCCCCACGGCCCCCGCGACAGTCACGGCCACCGGGGGCGACGTCACGTCCGCCAGCGCACCGGCCAGCAGGAAGGACGATGCGCTCGCCAGGGCGAAGCCGGCGCCGGCCAGGCCGTTGACCCGCCCGCGGAAGTGCGCCGGCGCGAGGAGGTTCACGGTGCCGATCAGCGGCAGCAGGAAGCCCTGACCGAGGCCGCTGAGGAACCACAGCCCCAGGGCCACCTCCCACGGAGGTGCCACGCAGGTGGCCAACAGCGGCAGACAGGTGGCCAGGGCCAGCGGCAGGAGGAGCTGCACCTGTCGCAGCGGCCCCTGCCGGCCGACGAGGTAAGCACCGAGCGCTGCCCCCGCCGGGATGCTGGCCATGAGGGCGGCCCCGACCGCACTTCCGGCGCCGTCGTGGCGGGCATAGGCCAGGGCCACGGCCTCCGGCGCGATGATGAACACCGCGGCGCCCCAGCCCAGCATCACAAGTGCGCGCAGCGCCGGGTCGTCGAACACGAGGCGGAACCCGGCGCGGAACTCCTGCAGCAGAGTGGTTGGCGTGCCCTGCGTCTGCTGCGACGCCGGTCGCCAGCGCACGGTGATCGCCAGCACGACGAAGGACACGCCGAACGTCGCCGAGTCCAGCAGCAACGCCCATCGGGCATCGACGAAGTAGATGACGACACCCGCGAGCGCGATGCCGATCACCTGGTCGAGCTGGAACAGCACCCGCATCAAGCCCATGCCGGCGAGTGCCAACCGCGGCTGCGGAAGGATGTCCGGTACGACGGAGCGCTGGGCCGCCTCGAAGGGCGCCGAGAACACCTCCGCCAGCAGCAGCGTCAGCAGCAGCACCCAGATGGGCGTGCTCCCCACCGCCAGGAGCGCAAGCACCGCGATGATGAGCCCCCGACCCAGATCGCAGCCGAGCAGCACGATCTTGCGTGGCCACCGATCGGCGAGCCCCCCGAGCAGGGCCGAGCCGAACACGGCCGGGAGGAAGCTGACGACGAACGCGAGCACCGCGAGGAATGCGCTGTCCGTCCGGTCGAGCACCAGCGCCGCCAGGGCGACGCGAGCGATGTGGTCGCCCCATTCACTCAGGACCTGGGCGATCACCAGACCACGGAACTCGCGACTGCGGAGCGCCTCCCGGTAGGTCGCCGGGCCAACGCGTGTTCGCGCGAAACCGTCGGTGCCGGCGACTTCCATGCCACCGGGTACGGCGCCGCCCACGTGTGTGGCCGGCTCGCTCACCGGTAGAACACCTCGTCCACCACTGTCCTCGCCCGTCGGGTCGCACGTCGGTAGTCGTCCACCAACGCGCCTGCCGCGCCGGGAGGATAACCCAGCAACCGGGCGATTCCCGACAGTTCGCGCAAGTCCGAGGGCAGGTTGTCCCCCGGCCGACCGCGCACCAGCAGGCCCGCGTTGCGCACCCGGCTCGCCATCCGCCAGGCGTGGGCGAGCGTCTCGGCCTGCTCGGGTTCCAGCAGACGGTGCTGCGCCGCCGCCGCGAGCGCGGACAGCGTCCCCGTGGTCCGCAGGTCCGGCACCTGGGCGCCGTGCTGGAGCTGCAGCAGCTGCACCGTCCACTCCACGTCGGCGAGTCCGCCCGGCCCCAGCTTGGTGTTGCGCGCCGGGTCCGTGCCGCGAGGCAGCCGCTCGGCCTCCACCCGGGCCTTGACGCGCCGGATCTCGCGTACTGACGAGTCGTCGAGCCCCGTTGCGGGGTAGCGGATCGGGTCGATCAGGTCGAGGAAGCGAGCCCCGAGCTCCGCGTCGCCCGCCAATGGCTCAGCGCGCAGCAAGGCCTGCGCCTCCCACACGAGCGACCAGCGTTCGTAGTAGGCCTGGTAGGACGCCAGGGTGCGGACCAGAGGACCTTGCCGGCCCTCCGGACGTAGGTCGGCGTCCACCACCAGCGGCGGGTCGGGTGACGGCACCGACAGCAGGCGCCGCAGCTCCTGCACCACCGCGTGGGCCGCCTCCGAGGCTGCCCGCTCGTCGGCGGCCTCGGCCGGGTCGTGCACGAACAGCACGTCCGCGTCGCTGGCGTAGCCCAGCTCATGCCCACCGAACCGGCCCATGGCGATGACGGCCAGCCTCGTGGGCAGCGGCTGACCAGACGCCCGCTCCGCCTGCCGGATGGCGACCTCGAGCGCCGCGGACACCGTCACGGACGCGACGTCGGTGAGCCCCTGCTCTACCTCCTCGACCCCGCTGAGGCCCAAGACGTCGCCGGCTGCGATGCGGAACAGCTCGCGGCGACGCACCCCCCGGGCCACGGCGACCGCGGCTTCGGGGTCCTCGTGCCGTTCGGTCGAGGAGCGCACCTCCGACTGCAGGGCCACCCGCGACCGGGGCCGCAGCTCGGCGTCGTCGGCAAGCATCCGCACCGCGTCGGGTGCCTGCTCGAGCAGCTCCACGGCGTACCGGCTGCTGGCCAGCAGGTGCGCGAGGTGCGAGGCGACGGCGCCCTCGTCGCGCAGCAGACGGAGGTACCACGGCGTCGTACCCATGGCCTCGCTGATGCGACGGAAGGCGAGCAGCCCACCGTCCGGGTCGGGTGCGTCCGCGAACCAGCCGAGCATGACCGGCAGCAGGGTGCGTTGGATCGCGGCCCGCCGGCTCACGCCCGTGGTCAACGCCTCCAGGTGCCGCAACGCACCCGGCGGGTCCAGGTAGCCGAGTGCCTCGAGCCGCGACTGCGCGGCCTCGGGCGTCAGCCGGGCCTCGGCCGGGCCCAGCCGCGCGACCGACGCAAGCAGAGGCCGGTAGAACAGCTTCTCGTGCAGCCGCCGAACCTCGCGCGCATGCCGCCGCCACTCGTCCTCGAGCTCCTGGATCGGGTTGGTGCGCATGCCGATCGACCGGCCGAGCCGCCGCAGCTCCGCCGGGTCGTCGGGCATCATGTGCGTCCGCTGCAGGCGCGCGAGCTGCAGCCGGTGCTCGACGGTGCGCAGGAAGCGGTAGGCCCGGTCGAGCTCGGCGGCGTCGTCGCGGCCGACATAGCCGTACGTCGACAGCGCCTCGAGTGCCGCCAGGGTGTTGGGGCTGCGCAGCGTGTCGTCACTGCGGCCGTGCACCAGCTGCAGCAGCTGCACGGCGAACTCGACGTCGCGCAGGCCCCCGGGGCCGAGCTTGAGCTGGCGATGGCTCGCGTCGGACGGCAACGTGGACTCGACGCGTCGACGCATGGTCTGCACGTCGGCAACGAAGTCGTCGCGCTCCGCCGCTCGCCAGACCAGCGGCGACAGGGCCTCGACGTAGTCCTTGCCGAGGGCGAGGTCCCCGGCGACGGGTCGTGCCTTGAGCAGCGCCTGGAACTCCCACGTGTGGGCCCACCGCTCGTAGTAGGCCACGTGGCTGGCCAACGTCCGCACCAGGGGTCCGGCCTTGCCCTCGGGGCGGAGGGCAGCGTCCACCGGCCAGATGGTCCCCTCGGCCGTCGTCGCGGAACACGCGCGCATCAGGCCGACCGCCAAGGCGTTCGCCGTGCGCAGCGCCGCCGCGTCGTCGCCACCGGGGTGCGCCTCGGCGACGAACACGACGTCGACGTCGCTGGCGTAGTTCAGCTCCTGCCCGCCACACTTGCCCATCGCGATCACTGCAAGCCGGCAAGGCGCCGCGTCGGCCGGCAGGCCGGCCCGGGCAATGGCCAGCGCGGCGTCGAGAGTGCCCCCGGCCAGGTCGGCCAGCTCGGCGGCCACGTCGCTGACGTCGACCGCGGCGGTGAGGTCGCCCGCGGCCAGTCGCAGGAGGGCGCCGCGATAGGCGACCCGGAGCGCGTCCGGTGCGTCGGCCGCGGTTGCGACCGGCTCCGCTGCCGAGGCATCCGCGCCCACCGCCCGCAGCATCTCGGTACGCAGGCCGGCGGCGGTGGCCCGCGAGTGCGCTCGCTGCTCACCGTGGTCGTCGCGTCGGCGCAGGAGCTGCCAGTGCTCCGGGTGGCGGACCAGGTGATCGGCCAGTGCGTCGCTGGCCCCCAGGACATGCAGCAGCCCCTCGCGCATCTCGTCGTCACGCAGGGCGGCGACGAGACGGTCGGGGTCGGCGCTGGCACCAACCAGCCGGGTGAGGTTGTGCAGGGCCGCGTCGGGATCGGCGGTGGCGGCGAGCGCGGTCAGCAGGCCGTCGTCGCCGGACAGCGCGGCCAGCGGGGGTGTCGCGAGCTGCTCGGCGGCGCGATCGGGCTCGGTGAAGCCGACCCGCGCCAGCCGCGCGGACTCACTTCCCCGGCTCACCCTCACCTCAGCCCAACTGTCACAACCGCCCAAACTAGTGGGCGGGGAACGCGGCGACCTGGTCGTGCACCAGCTGGGCGAACGCGTCGGCCACCGGTCGCCACGTCCCCGCCAGCGCGGGCTCGTGCTCACGCACCTCGGCCACCAGCTCGCGCGGGTCGCGCCCCGCGGCGAGCACCAGCGGGCCTTCCTCGCGCGCCCACGCCTGGGCGATGTGCCCCGTGACCTCCGGGTGGCCCTGCACACCCCAGGCGCGGCCGCCGACGCGGAACACCTGGTTGGCGTAGAGCGCGCTGCCCGCCAGCACGGTGGCGTCAGGGGGCACCGAGACGATCTCCTCCCAGTGCCACTGCACGACGGGCGCCGTCGGGGGCATGCGGGCGAAGAGCGCGTCAGCGGCGGCAGCGGGGTGGAGCTCGATGTCGAGTACGCCGAGCTCCGGACCGTTCACGCCGCGGCGGACCGTGCCACCGCAGGCAAGCGCCAGGAGCTGCGCGCCGAGGCAGATGCCCAGTAGCGGTGTCACCGCGTCGACCGCTTCGCGCATCCGTTGCCGCACGACCGGCAGCCACGGGCAGCGTTCGTCGTCCGTCGGCGCCATGGCGCCGCCGAGAACCACCGCGGCGTCGTACGACGGAAAGGGCGGCAGCGCCTCGCCGGCGTAGGGACGGCACACCTCGAGGGACAGGCCCGCCTCGTCGAGCCACTCGCCGAACCATCCTGCTCCGGTGTCGGGGTCGTGCTGCACGACCAGCACACGCGGTGAACCAGGCGATGCCACCACTGCCACCCCTAGAGGACCGGCAGGTAGCGGTCGAGCTCGTAGGGCGTCACCTGACGGCGGTAGTCCAGCCACTCCTGGCGCTTGTTGCGCAGGAAGAAGTCGAAGACGTGCTCGCCCAGCGTCTCGGCGACGAGCTCGCTGCCCTCCATGGTGCGGATCGCGTCAGCGAGGTTGGACGGCAACGGCGTGATGCCCAGCGCGCGTCGCTCACCATCGGTGAGCGTCCAGACGTTGTCCTCGGCGCCCTCCGGCAGCACGTAGTTCTCCTCGATGCCCTTGAGCCCGGCAGCAAGCATCACGGCGAACGCGAGGTACGGATTGCACGCCGAGTCCGGCGAGCGGATCTCGACCCTGGTGGAGCCGCCCTTGCTCGGCTTGTACATGGGCACGCGGACCAGGGCGGACCGGTTGTTGTGACCCCACGAGACGTAGGACGGAGCCTCGCCGCCGCCCGAGAGTCGTTTGTAGGAGTTGACCCACAGGTTGGTGACCGCGGTGATCTCCGGAGCATGGCGCAGGAGGCCGGCGATGAAGGCCCGCCCGACCTTGGACAGCTGATACTGCGCCCCCGCCTCGAAGAAGGCGTTGCGGTCGCCCTCGAACAACGACAGGTGCGTGTGCATGCCCGAGCCGGGATGGTCGGTGAACGGCTTGGGCATGAACGACGCGAAGACCTTCTGCTCGAGCGCCACCTCCTTCATCACCAGGCGGAAGGTCATGATGTTGTCGGCCGTCGACAGCGCGTCGGCGTAGCGCAGGTCGATCTCCTGCTGCCCGGGCGCGCCCTCGTGGTGGCTGAACTCCACCGAGATGCCCATCGACTCGAGCATCGTGATCGCGTCACGCCGGAAGTCGTGGCCGATCCCGTGAGGGGCGTGGTCGAAGTAGCCACCGGAGTCGATCGGGACCGGCGTCTGGCCGGGGACCGGGCTCCCCTCGAACAGGAAGAACTCGATCTCCGGGTGGGTGTAGAAGGAGAAGCCCAGGTCGGCGGCCTTGTTCAGCGTGCGCTTGAGCACATGACGCGGGTCCGCGTACGACGGCGTGCCGTCGGGCATCAGGATGTCGCAGAACATCCGGGCACTGCCGGGCATCTCCGAGCGCCATGGGAGCACCTGGAAGGTGCTGGGGTCGGGCTTGGCCAGCATGTCGGACTCGTAGACGCGCGCGAAGCCCTCGATCGCGGAGCCGTCGAACCCGATGCCCTCGGTGAAGGCGCCCTCGAGCTCCGCCGGTGCGATGGCTACCGACTTGAGGAAACCCAGCACGTCGGTGAACCACAGCCGCACGAAGCGGATGTCGCGCTCCTCGAGCGTCCGGAGCACGAATTCCTGCTGCTTGTCCATGCCGCCGATCTTGCCGGGCTGGTGTTTCGGCCACGTTACGTGGACATCCGGTGCGATCTGCCCTAAATCGGGCGCAAAAGGGGCTCAAGGTCACGGCGAACTATGCCGATAGTCAAAGGTTTTACATTCAGCACGGCATCACATGGGCGTTCCGTGGTGATGCGCTCTCCATAGTCGGACTTACGCCGACCCCCACAGGCGTATTGACCAACTTTGGAGCTCCTCATGTCTGACACCAAGACTCCCGGCACGGGCTGGCACCTCATCACCCCCGGCACCGGCTGGCACCTGATCACCCCCGGCACCGGCTGGCACCTGATCACCCCCGGGACCGGCTGGCACTAGGCTCACCGCGCAGCAGCCGTGCGGCGCTCCTCACGGAGCGCAACACGGCCGTTTCGCTGCGTACAAATGGTCGATGCTCCACACTGGCCAGGTGACCCGTCCCTCGCCGGACCTTCGGGTCTGGCTGTTGACGGCCGGACTCACGGTCGTTGGCGCCTTGTTGTGGTTCCTCGCGCCCGATCTGACGCCGCTCAGCAGCCACATCTCGTGGCCGGTCCTGGCGGTGATGCTCGCCCTGAGCGAGCGATTTGTGATCCACGTACCGTTCGGGCGCGAGAACTACTCGCTGTCGTTCAATGAGGCGCCGCTCGTACTCGGCCTGTTCTTCTTGACTGTCGACCAGCTCGTGCTCGCGGGTGTGGTCGGCGTGGGCGCCGCGATGGCGTTGCTCTACCGTGCGGCGCTCGTCAAGGTCGCCTTCAATGTGGCCCTCTGGCTGACACAGGCCACGGTCGCGGCAATAACTTTTGGCGGGATGCTGAGATTCCTGCAGATCCCGGCGAACCCCAGCGACCCCAAGTCTTGGCTGGCCATCCTCGTCACGACGGAGCTCGTCCACATCGTCTCGACCGTCGCCGTCTTCGGGGTCATCTCCTTGCGGGAGGGCCGGGCAGATCTCGGCCTCCTCCGAGGCAACCTCGTCACCGGCGCGGCCGGGACCTTGGTCGTGACCGACCTCGGCCTCATCACGGCACTCGTGCTCGAGCGCGACCCGGCCGCACTGGCATTGCTCGCCGTTCTCGCCGTCCTCTGCTACGTCCTCTACCGCGGCTACCACGTGCAGCGCCTGCGCTACGGCCGCCTGGACCTGCTCTACCAGTTCACCCGGTCTGTCGACGAAGCCGTGACGGACGAGACGGTGATCGAGACCATCGTCCGGGAAGCCCGGGGCCTGCTGCGCGCCCAGCACGCGGAGGTCGTGCTCTGCCCGGGCCCGGGCGCGGACCCCGACTTCTGGTGGCGTGAGGCCTGCGAGGGCAAGGTCATCCGCATCGAGCGGGCCGGTCGGCAGCACACCAATGCGGCACTCCATCGCAGCGGCCACAGCGACGGCATGGCCGCGCCGCTGCGCGAAGCCGGCAAGGTGACCGCGGTGCTCATCGTGGCCGACCGCCTCGACGATGTGAGCACCTTCGACCGGGAGGATGCCCGGCTGTTCGAGGCCCTCGCCGGGCACGCCGGCGTTGCGCTCGCGAACAGCGGTCTGGTCGACCGGGCCCGGCGGGCGGCTGCCGAGACCGAGCACCTGTCGCTGCACGACCACCTCACCGGCCTGCCCAACCGGCTGCACTTCCAGCAGCGGCTGGAGAAGCGCCTGCTCGCCACCGGCTCGGCGACAGTGCTGCTGATGGACCTCGACCGCTTCAAGGAGGTCAACGACACGCTCGGCCACGACGTCGGTGACCAGCTGATCGAGCAGGTAGGCCAGCGGCTGCGGCGGCTCGAGCACGAGGAGACCTTCGTCGCGCGTCTGGGCGGCGACGAGTTCGCCGTACTCCTCGGCGACGACGACGTGCACATCGAGGGCATGGTGCAGCGCATCAGCCGCGACTTTCGCAACCCGTTCTACCTCGGTGAGGTCGAGCTCGACGTCACCGGGAGCATCGGCATCGCCACCGCCCCCCACGACGGGTCCTCCGCGGCTCTGCTGCTGCGTCGCGCCGAGGTGGCGATGTACGACGCCAAGCGCCGGCTCGCCGGAGTCGCTCACTACTCCGCGGACCGCGACCCGTACAGCGCACGTCGCCTGTCACTGATCAGCGACCTGGCACGTGCGCTCGACGAGCGCACGCTCGTGCTGCACTACCAGCCGCAGGCCGCACCCGACACCGGCCGCGTCGCCGGCGTCGAGGCACTGCTGCGCTGGAAGCACCCGATCTGGGGCAACGTCGCCCCGGACGAGTTCATCCCGCTGGCCGAGCACACCGGCCTGATCCGGCCGCTGACCCGTTTCGTCGTCGAGACCGCCATCCGGCAGTGCGCCGCGTGGCGTGACGCGGGCACACCCGTGGAGATGGCGGTCAACGTCTCGATGCGCAACCTGCTCGAGCCCGAGCTGGCCGACGTCATCGCCCGACTGCTGGTCCGCGCCAACCTGCCCGCCGCACTGCTCAAGCTCGAGGTCACCGAGAGCGCCATCGTCTCCGACCCCGAACGCGCCGTCACCGCTCTGGAACGGATGGTCGACCTGGGCCTGAGCCTGTCCGTCGACGACTTCGGCACGGGCTACTCGTCGCTCACCCGGCTGCGCAACCTGCCGGTGCACGAAGTAAAGATCGACCGCGAGTTCGTGGCGAACCTGGCCCATGACAGCGACGACCTCGCGATCGTCAAGGCGGTCGTCAGCCTCGGCCACGACCTCGGCCTGCGTGTCGTCGCCGAAGGAGTCGAGGACGAGGCCGGCTGGATCATCCTCCAGGAGCTCGGCTGCGACCTGATCCAGGGCTACCTGCTCGCGCGGCCGATGCCGGCCGACGAGATGACCCGTTGGCTCGCCGAGCACTTCTCGAGCCTCGCCACGCGACTTCATCAGCAGACCGAACCGCATCAGACGCGGACGCCGGAGGCCGGGTCGGGCGACGACCCCGCAGCGGCCCCCACGCCGCTTCGGCGTACCGGCAACGGAGATCTTCGCTCGCACTAGGCTTGCGTGGTGGCCCAGTTGCGCCTTGCCCTCGCCCAGATAAACCCGACGGTCGGAGACATCGACGGCAACAGTGCGCAGGTGCTGCGCTGGAGCCGCCACGCCGCCGAGCAAGGCGCGCACGTCATCGCCTTCCCCGAGATGGCCCTGACCGGCTATCCGGTGGAGGACCTTGCGCTGCGCCGCTCCTTTCAGGACGCCTCTCGCGCCGCGGTGACCGCCGTTGCGGCTCAGCTCGAGGCCGATGGCCTCGGTGACCGGCTGGTCGTCGTAGGACACCTCGACGGCGCTCCCGATGCCGTCCCCGTCCTGGGCAAGCCCGCCGGGGCGCCGCAGAACGCCGCGGCGTTCCTGTACGGCGGTGAGGTGGTCGGCCGCTACGCCAAGCACCATCTGCCCAACTACGGGGTGTTCGACGAGTTCCGGTACTTCGTGCCGGGCTCCTCGCTCACAGTGGCGCGCGTGCACGCTGTCGATGTCGCCGTCGTCATCTGCGAGGACATCTGGCGGGAGGGCGGACCGGTCGCCGCGGCAAGGGAGGCCGGCGCCGGGCTGCTCATCGTCATCAACGGCTCGCCCTACGAGCGCAACAAGGACGACGCGCGCCTGGACTTGGTACGACGCCGCGCGGCCGATGCCGGGTCGACCTTGGCCTACGTCAACATGGTCGGAGGTCAGGACGAGCTCGTCTTCGACGGCGACTCGATCGTGGTGGGCACCGACGGCGAGGTCATCGCCCGAGCGCCGCAGTTCGAGGAGGGCCTGCTCGTCATCGACCTCCATCTGCCCGACGCGCCCGGCGACACCGACGAGGGCAGCGTCGACAGCGACGTCCCCGCACCGGACATGTCCAGCATCACCATCCGCCGGATAGCGCTCGACGATCAGCCACTGCCGTTGTACCCCCCGTTGACCGCGGGCATTGCACCGCGCATCGAGGACGAGGCGGAGGTGTACGCCGCGCTGGTCACCGGACTACGCGACTACGTCCAGAAGAACGGCTTCACGAGCGTCGTGCTCGGGCTGTCGGGCGGCATCGACTCGGCGCTCACCGCCGCCGTTGCGGTCGACGCGCTCGGCAGCGAGCATGTCCACGGCGTCTCGATGCCGAGCAGCTACTCGTCCGAGCACTCAAGGTCGGACGCAGCCGAGCTCGCCGACCGCACCGGCCTGCAGTTCCGGGTCGTGCCCATCGCTCCCATGGTCGACGCGTTCCACGGCTCGCTGGAGCTGACCGGCCTCGCTGAGGAGAACCTGCAGGCGCGGGTGCGCGGCACGACGTTGATGGCACTGTCGAACCAACACGGTCACCTCGTGCTCGCGACCGGCAACAAGAGCGAGCTGGCGGTCGGATACTCCACCCTCTACGGCGACTCGGTGGGTGGCTATGCGCCGCTGAAGGACGTGCCCAAGACGCTGGTGTGGCGACTGTCGCGGTGGCGCAACAAGGACGCCGAAGCCCGTGGTGAGACGCCGCCCATTCCCGATGCGTCGATCAGCAAGCCACCGTCGGCGGAGCTGCGGCCCGGACAGCTCGACTCCGACTCCCTGCCCGACTACGAAGTGCTCGACGAGATCCTCGACCACTACGTCGAGATGGATCGCGGCTCGGGCGAGCTGGTTGCCGCCGGCTTCGACCAGCAGCTCGTCGAGCGGGTGCTGAAGATGATCGACACCGCGGAGTACAAGCGGCGGCAGTACCCACCAGGACCGAAGATCTCCTTCAAGGCCTTCGGCCGTGATCGCCGGCAGCCCATCACCAACAAGTGGCGCGAGCACCAGTCGCCGCCGACCCAGCTGCCTGCGGGCTGAGCGTCACCCGTCGTCCGGGACATGTCACCCTGGAGTCATGTCCGGGGACTCCACCAGGGAGCCTCGAGGCCTCGAGAGGTAACCCATGACGCAGTCACGCGACCATCTGCCCAACGCCGCCGAGACCACCGATGACGCCGGTGTCGCGCCCTATGGCAGCGGTCCGGGGTCGTCCACCGGCGCGGGTCCGGGCAAGCGGGTGCGCATCCATCACCTGCGGGCGATGAAGGAGCGAGGCGAACGCTTCGCGATGCTGACCGCCTACGAGCAGTTCGCCGCCGAGATCTTCGACGAGGCCGGCATCCCGGTGCTGCTGGTCGGTGACTCCGCGGCCAACAACGTGTTGGGCTACGACACGACCCTGCCGGTCACCGTGGACGAGCTCATCCCGCTGGTCCGGGCGGTGACCCGCAGCGCGCGGCGCGCGCTCGTCGTGGCCGACCTGCCGTTCGGCGCCTACCAGTCCTCACCGGTGCAAGCCCTGGACACGGCCGTGCGGTTCATGAAGGAGGGCGGCGCCCACGCCGTCAAGCTCGAGGGCGGGGCCCGGGTCGCGCCGCACGTCGAGGCCATCGTGCAGGCCGGCATCCCGGTCATGGCGCACATCGGCTTCACACCGCAGAGCGAGCACGCCCTCGGTGGTTACCGCGTCCAGGGGCGGGGCGAGAGTGCCGACGACCTCGTCAAGGCCGCCCTGGCGCTCGAAGAGGCAGGCGCCTTCGCCATCGTGCTCGAGATGGTGCCGGCTGATGTCGCGGCGCGCATCACGTCCGAGCTCGCCATCCCGACCATCGGCATCGGGGCCGGCCCCGAGTGCGACGGTCAGGTCCTGGTCTGGCAGGACATGGCGGGGCTGCGCAAGCCACCGATGCCTCGGTTCGTCAAGCAGTACGCCGATCTGCGCACCGCTCTCGACGGGGCGGCGCGCGCGTTCCAGAGCGATGTCGTGGCCCGCAGCTATCCCGCAGAGGAGCACTCCTACCGCTGAGCGGCGATGTCGAGCGCAGCCGTCAGAAGGTCGCGTGCCTCCACCAGCGAAGGTCCGTACCAGGTGAGGTGCCGTCCCGAGACGTGTACAACGGGAACGCCCCAGTCGTCGAACACCTGACGGCCCTCCTCGCGCGTGAAGGCGTAGGGCTCGTCGGGCAGCACGACGACATCGGGCCGCCGCTGCCGGACGGCGTCGAGCCTGACCGTCGGGTAGCGCTCCACGTCGTCGCCGAACACGTTCTCGATCCCCAGACGGTCGAGCACGTCACCTGCGAACGTGTCCCGCCCCAGGCACATCCATGGCCGGCGCCAGATCGGCACGAACGCGCGGCGACGCGGCCCGTCGTACGGCGCTGTCCACGTCTCCTCCGCGTCCCGTAGCCAAAGCGGGGTGGACAACCGGCAGGCACTGAGCATCCGGTCCAGTGACCCAAGAGCCTCGGGGATCGTGGTCGGTGCGGTGACCCAGACAGCCAGCCCGGCCTGCCGCAGGGCGGCGAGGTCCTGATTGCGGTTCTCCTCCTCGTTGGCGACCACCAGGTCCGGCCGCAGCGCGATCACGGCTGCCACGTCCGGGTTCTTGGTGCCTCCGACGCGTGCGACGTCGAGGTCCGGCGGGTGGGTGCACCAGTCGGTCGACCCGATCAGCAGCCCGGGGGCGCTCAGGGCCACAGACTCGGTGAGTGAGGGGACGAGAGAGACCACGCGGCGGACCTCCCGGGGCACTTCTACCGGGTTGCCCAGGTCGTCGATCCGTGAGTCTCCGGCGCGCGCCACGTGTCGATCCTGCCAGCGCGGGTGCCGTCGGGCAGCATGTGCGTGTGGACAGTCAGCGGGTGCATGTCCTGCGCGAGCTCTTGGCGACGTCGGGCTGGGTGGAGCGGACGCGCGAGTTCGCCAGCTCGTTGCGTCGTTCGGCGCGACCGGGCGGGTTGCTGCTGGTCGGCACGCCGAAGGAGGAGCCGTGGCACCTCGCCGCCCACCTCAGCGACGAGTCCCGGTTCGCGGGGGTACCAGAGCTCTCACCCACCTTGGTGCGGTGGTCACCGCCCGCGAATGCTCCGGCACATCTCGCCGTCGGACTCGACCGCATCGAGGCTGCCGCGCGCGGCGAGACGTTGTTCGTAGTCGCCCCCGATGCCGTCCCGGAGCAGCTGCTGGAACGTGTCGCCGATGCACGACGTATCGGCGCAACGATCCTGTCGATCGACGAGGGCGATGACGACCTCGCGGGGCTCGCGCATGACCGCCTCTACGTGCCGACGAGACAGCTCGACATCGCGACTGATGTCGACATGAGTCTTGTGTCCGTCGACTTCGACGCGGTGCAGCATCTCGTCAGTGTTGCGGCCGGCGAAGGCGACCAACGCCGAAAACTACGCGATCGGTTGTCACAACTTCTTGAACGCGTCAGTGGGCCCGCACCCGAGCGATGACCGGTTCTCTCGTTTTGTTGACTGCGAATTCTGGTTGCTGCGCAACGACTTTTTGCGGTGTCGCCGACTGATGTATTGCTGCGAACATGTGCGGTCCTTGATGCACGCGCAAACGGCGCCAAAAACTGTGTCGTCTAAATACTGGTAACGAGCGCAACACAGTGCGATCTTTTCGAGTGAAGAACGTCGACCAAGGGGGTTTGACGTCTCGAGCACAGGAGGCACGCGTGCCGGCCAAAGAAGAAGAGAACACAACGAAGGTGACTCAAGCCGCAAGCAGTTCCACGCGGAAGACCACCACCGCACGAGCGACCAAGAAGTCGGCAGCCAAGAAGACTGCGGCCAAGCGCGGCGCCAAGAAGGCAGCCGCAACCCGCGCGACCAAGAAGACCGCAGCCAAGCGCACCGCGAAGAAGGCTGCAGCGACCCGCGCGACCAAGAAGACCGCAGCCAAGCGGACCGCCAAGAAGGCTGCAACCAAGCGCGCCACCAAGAAGACCGCGGCGAAGAAGACAACGGCCAAGAAGACAACGGCCAAGAAGACCGCGGCGAAGCGCACCGCCAAGAAGGCGACCACGCGCAAGACCGCGGCCAAGCGGACGGCCAAGAAGGCCACGGCGAAGAAGACGACGACCCGCAAGACCGCTGCCAAGCGGACCGCCAAGAAGTCCACGGCGAAGCGCGCCGCAAAGCGCTGACGCCGACGGAAAGAGCACGAGAGAGGGGCCGCCCGGTGGGCGGCCCCTCTCTCTTGCCTGTTGTCCCAGGCCAAGGCACCCTGGCCGGTGTGGCCGCCTCAGTCGTCGTTCCACTGGGGGTCGTTGTCCCACGCCTCGTTACGCTCCGCCACCTTTTGGTAGGCCCGCGCGGCCTCCTCCGAGCTCGCGTAGGGGCCTAACCGGTCCGTGTTGCCGCACCCGTCCCCGCGCTCCACCGCTTCGTGCTTGAGGCAGTACCACCACTGCTGGTCATCGCTCATGAGGTCATCGTGCCCGCAAACTAGACTTCTGCACCATGCCTGTTGTTTCGCCCGGTCGGCTGTCACCGATCCGAGATGTCCCCAGCTCCATCGAGCGCCCTCCCTACGTCGGCCGGGAGCGACCAGAGCGCTTCACCGGCTCCGAGGTGAAGGACGCGGAGACCATCGAGCGGATGCGGGTCGCGGGCCGACTGGCGGCGCAGGCGATGAATGCGGTGGCCGAGCACATCGCGCCCGGGGTGACGACGGACGAGCTGGATCGCATCGGTCACGAGTTCCTCAGCGATCACGGCGCCTATCCCTCGACGCTGGGCTACCGAGGCTTCCCCAAGTCGCTGTGCACGTCGATCAACGAGGTGGTCTGCCACGGCATCCCCGACTCGACCGTGCTGCAGGACGGCGACATCGTCAACATCGACATCACGGCCTTCATCGGCGGCGTGCACGGGGACACGGACGCCACCTACCTCGTGGGCGACGTCGACGAGGAGTCACGCCTGCTCGTCGAGCGCACGCAGGAGTCCCTCAACCGAGCAATCAGGGCGGTGCGGCCCGGGCGGCCGATCAATGTCATCGGTCGGGTCATCGAGTCCTACGCCCGACGCTTCGGCTACGGCGTGGTGCGCGACTTCACCGGGCACGGCATCGGCACGGCCTTCCACTCGGGTCTTGTCGTGCCGCACTACGACGACCCTGACCACGACACGATCATGCAGCCCGGCATGACGTTCACCATCGAGCCGATGCTCAACCTGGGTACGCACGCTTGGGACATGTGGGATGACGGGTGGACGGTCGTCACGAAGGACCGCCAACGGTCGGCGCAGTTCGAGCACACGTTGCTCGTGACCGATGCCGGCGCGGAGATCCTCACGCTGGCCTGACGCGGCTCGCGTCCGTGGCTGCAGTCGGCGCTTGGACCGCGGCCAGCACGGCGGCGACCATGAGCTCGACCGTCTCGTCGTCGGCCAGCCCGCCGTCGACGCACAGCGACTCCCAGGTCCGGATGTGCAGGGCGTGTGCCAACACTGCCTGGAGACGGCGGACAGAGCCCCGCGCTCGGAAGCCCGTAGCGAGGGCCGCCACCCGGGACCGCTCGTCCTGCGCCAGGAACTCGCCCACGAAGGCCGGCATCGCGTCGAGATCACGGTAGATCTTCGTCATCATCGCTGCGGCGGTGCGGGCCCATGCGTAGGTCTCGGCCAGGGCCACCCGCAGTCGTTGAACCGGGTCCGCGATCCGTGACCAGGCGTCCACGTCTGGGCGAGGGTGCAGGGTCCGCCAGTGTCCCGAACAGGCTTTGACCAACGCCTCGTCGTCGGGAAAGTGCCGGTAGACAGTCAGCCGCGTGACACCCGCCTCGTCCGCGATCGCGGACACCGTGGTGGCGGCAGGGCCGACCCGCTCGTGCAACCGCATCGTCGCCAGGGTGATCCGCAGGCGCGTTTGTTCCACGCTCTCCTGGCGGGCGCGCATCGTGTAACCGCGCACTTTCGGTGAACTTTGCTGTTCTTCCAACCTTGACGCCTCCGTCGTTCAGGAGTACATCTGAATTCGAGTGTACATCCATGGTCAACGAAGTCGCCTGGCGACGTCACGACCACCGCACACCTCGAGGGAGCCGCGCATGACCGCGACGTCAGTCCCCACCACCTTCCAGGAGGCGACCGCGGCCGGCCGCCTCCTGCCGCTCACGGTGCTGCCGGGCCCGCACGCACCGGACCGGCCCATCGGTTCGATCAGCGTCGGGTTCCGGCTCGGTGGCGAGCAGACCGGGGGCCAGGTCGCCATCGTCGAGCACCCGTTCCCGCCGGGGGCGCTCGTGCCGCCCCACGTGCACACCCGGGAGGACGAGTTCTCCATCGTGACCGCCGGAGCGATCGGTTTTCGGTCCGGGACCGACGAGGTGACCCTCGAGCCCGGTGGCTACATCAGCAAGCCGCGCGGCGAGCTGCACACGATGTGGAATGCCGGGCCCGAGGAGGCGCGCATGATCGAAATCATCACGCCGGCCGGCTTCGAACGCTTCTTCCTCGAGCTGGCCGACATGATCGCGGCCGGCCCGCCCCATCCAGCGGCACTCGAGACGCTCGCGGCGTCGTACGGGTTGTTCTTCGACCCCACCTGGGTACCCGAGCTCGTGGACAAGCACGGGCTCAACTCGCCGTTCGGATGAGAACCACCCCGCGGCCGGGGCTGACTGGAGCTGTGGAGCAGCCTGCGCGTCGTTCAGCTCGAGGCGTGCAGGCGCTGGCGGAACACGAGGACGGGGATCGTGCCGTGCACGGGGTCCTCGACTGTCCGGCCGTTGCTGGTGAGGTACAGCTCGGTCCAGCGCTCCCCGCCCAGCTCGACGCCTACGCGGAGTGACGGCGCGGCCCCCGCGGGCACCCTACGGACCTGACCATCGGAGTTGCCGTCCTCGAGCATCGCGTACTGGGTCTCGTCCATGCACGCATCCTCGCACCCTTTCGGGACCCTCGACCATCACCATTTCACCCGACCATCCGCCCCCTGGGACGGTGCCGGAGGCTGGACGTGCCGCACGCGCGACCAGAGCTCAGGCGGCGGACGAGCCGGCCTGTAAGCCGGGTTCTGTCGGCCGTCCGAAGACGGCCGGGCGACCATCCATCTAGGGCTGCCGTTGCCGACAGCCTCGTGCGGTCTACCCGGGAGCTCGGGCGAGCAGCCCTCGAACGCTCCCTGTCTGACCTTGCTCCAGGTGGGGTTTGCCGAGCCGCCCAGGTCGCCCTGGGCGCTGGTGGTCTCTTACACCACCGTTTCACCCTTACCGCCGGCCGAGGCCGGCGGCGGTCTGTTCTCTGTGGCACTTTCCCGCGGGTCACCCCGGGTGGGTGTTGCCCACCACCTTGCTCTGTGGAGCCCGGACTTTCCTCGGCGAGAGCCCGAAGGCTCTCGACGCGGTCGCCCGGCCGACTCGTCCGCCGTACCTCCAGAGTAGTCGCCCTCAGGCGAGGGTGAAGCGCACCGACCGCCTGTCGACATCGGCCTCGGCCAGCCGTACGCGCACGACCTCTCCCAGCGGCAGCTGACCGTCGCAGGGCGCCCGTACCGCGGGATCACGTAGCTGCACCGTGCCGCCGCCCTTGTCGCTGACGTCGACCACGGCCGCCTCGAACACCTGTCCGACGGAGTCCTGCAACACGGCGGCCTCCATCAGCGCGACACACGCACGCTCGAGCTCGCCCGCTCGCCGGTCGCACTCGGCCATCCGGCCGGGCAGCTCGGGCAGGGCCGAGCGCACCCAGTCCGGCACCTGCTGGCCGGCGCACACCGCCACGCAGACCTCACCGACGAAGCGGTCCACCAGGCGGCGCAGCGGGGCAGTCGCATGCGCGTACGCCGCCGCCACGGCCGCATGCGTGGCGCGCTCCGGGATCCCGCCGTCGAAGGCGGTGTAGCCGGCGCCCCGCAACAGCGTCGTCGCGTCCTCGAGCAGCGCGGCATGTCGGGGGTTCGTCGGGTCGAGACCGCGGATGACCTCTGCGTACGACGTCCCGTCCGGCCACTCGACGTCGAGCATCTGGGCGGCGCGGCGCAGCTTGCGGATCTCCTCCTCGGGGGCCTTCGGCAACGTGCGCAGCACGCCAATCTCGGCGTGCAGCATGAGGCCGGCCGCGGACATGCCGGTCAACAGGGAGATCTGCTCGTTCCACGACTCGACCGGCAGCGGCACCCGGTAGCTCAGGCGGAAGTGTCCGTTGTCCTCGATGATCTCCTGCTCGGGGATCGGCAGGCTCACGCCGCCGCGCTCGATCTCCTGCTCCTTGCGGAGCTTGCCGACCTCGGCGAGCAGCAACAGTCGTTCGTCGTCCGTACCGCTGTCTATGGCGGCCTGCACCTCGGCGTAGTCGAAGCGGTCCACAGACCGCACCACCGCGCGTCGTACGTCGACCTCGCGCTCCTCCCCCGCGCCGTCGAGGTCGATGGTCCAGAGCAGCGCCGGCCGCAGCTCTCCCGGCAGCAGAGACGCCGCGCCTTCGGAGAGCGACGGCGGATGCAGCGGCGTCCTCGTGTCGGGGCTGTAGAGGGTCTCGCCCCGGCGCCGGGCCTCGACGTCGATCGCTCCCCCGGGCTTCACGAATGCTGCCACGTCAGCGATGGCGTAGCGGACGCGGTAGCCGCCGTCGCGCCGCTCGACGTGCATCGCCTGGTCCAGGTCCATCGAACCCGCCGGATCGATGGTCAGGAACGGCAACGTGGAGACGTCGTACGACGGAAGGGCTGGCTGCCGCGCGGCCTCAGCCGCCTCGGCCTCCACCGCCTTGGGAAACTCCCGGGGCAGCTCCAGCTCGGTGCGGATCTTCGCGAATCCGGCCCGCAGCTGGGCGCCGTCGACGATGCGGAGTCGGAGATGACGACGAGGCATCCCGGCAGCCTACGCAGCCCACCTCATAGGGTGCGCACCAACGAGCCAAGGAGGCCCGAGGACACCGTGTGGCGCTTCACCACCCTCGCGGCCGTCGCGGTCCTGGCCACCGGCCTGCTGCCGTGGGACGACGCCGCGGACGTGGGGCGACGGATGGCCCCGATCCTGCTGTTCCTCGTCGCGATCACGGTGCTCGCCGAGCTCGCCGAGGTCGCGTTGGTCTTCGACGTCGCTGCCGCCGAGGCGGCACACCTGGCGCGGGGGCGGACGCCGCTGCTGTTCCTGCTTGTAGCCCTGCTTGCCACAGCGACGACCGGCCTCCTCGGGCTGGACACCACCGCCGTGCTGTTGACGCCCGTCGTGCTGTCGCTTGCCCAGCAGCTGGAGATCTCACCGCTGCCCTTCGCGATGGTCACGGTGTGGCTGGCCAACACGGCGAGCCTCCTGCTGCCGGTCTCCAACCTCACGAACCTGCTCGCGCTGCGGCGCCTGCAGCTGGAGCCGCACGAGTTCCTCACCCGGATGTGGTTCCCGACGCTGGTCGCTGTCGTGGCGACGGTGCTGGTGCTGGGGCTGGTTTATCGGCATGAGGTCCGCGGCAGGTACGTGGCTGCGGCCCGCCCGCAGGTCGACGACGGCCCGCTGTTCGTGCTGACGGCCGCGGCATGCCTCGGTCTCGTGCCGGCGCTGCTGCTTGGGGGCGATCCCACGGTCGTGGTGGCGGTGGCGGCCGCGCTGCTGGTCATGGTCTTCGCCGTACGACGCCGCGACGCCCTGGGCTTTCGGTTGGTTCCCTGGCGACTTGCTGTGCTGGTCCTGGGGCTCGCTCTGGTGGTTGAGGCGTTCCTGCGTCACGGCGGGGACCGCGTCGTCGCATCCGTGACGGGACACGGTGACGGCGGCTTCGACCTCTTGCAGATCGCCGGTGTCGGGGCGGTGGCCAGCAACCTGCTCAACAACCTGCCCGCGTACCTGGTCGTGGAGCCCGATGCGGCGGGTGCCTCGCCCGTCCGGCTGCTGGCTCTGCTGATCGGTACCAACGTGGGTCCGCTCGTCCTGCTGTGGGGGTCACTGGCCACGTTGCTGTGGCGCGAGCGATGCAAGGCGCGGGGCGTCGAGGTGTCCGCACGACACTTTGCCGCCGTCGGCCTTCTGGGCGTACCGATCGTGCTCGTGGCCACCACAGCAGCCCTCGCCGTCAGTTGAGGCCTGGACGGGCCCGGGCGCCATGTCCCAACGCGGGGCCAATGGTGTCCCTTGCTGCATGATCGACGCAGCGGGTGGGGGCGGGCGGCTCAGGCCGAGGGCGGCAGGTGAGCGGCTTCGTTGAAGGAGCGCATCGAGGCCGTGCCGTTGGTGAACCACTCGATCTCCGTCACCGACGCAGGCGAGAGCTCCATCCGGTACAGCGCGGCGGGTGGTGCCTCCAGCGCATGGCGCACCAGCACCTTGATGGGCGTCACGTGCGAGACCACCAGCACACGGGCCCCCGGGTACCGCGCGATGATCTGATCGCGCGCGCGGCAGACCCGTGTGTCGACAACGTCGAACGACTCGCCGGCCGGTGGAGCCACCGCGGTCGATCCGAGCCACGCGGTCAGCTCGTCCGGCCACTGCTCGCGCACCTCGGCGAACGTGTGTCCCTCCCACTCGCCGAACGCGCACTCGCGTACGTCGTCCACGACCCGGACCGGCAGCTTCAAGGTCGCCGCGACGATGTCGGCGGTCTGCCTCGCGCGCTGCAACGGCGAGCTGACGATCGCCGTGATGCCGCGGGTGGTCAGCAGCTGCGCCGCCCGGCGGGCCTGTTCCTCACCGGTCGGGGTCAGGGGCGGGTCCGCGCTGCCGCTGCCACTGAAGCGCTTCTCCCCGGTGTGCACCGTCTCCCCGTGACGCAGCAGGACGAACGCGGTGGGAGTCCCTAGCCCGACGTCCCACCCGACCAGCGTCCTGGCCGGCGGCGGCTCGACCTCGGCCTCGTCGACCGACGGCTCGTCGACGAACGGCCCGGCACCGACATCGAGCGCCGCGCTGCTCTGCGACTCGGACCACACCTCGCCGCGCGCTGTGGCGTCGAGCGCCTCGTTGGCCAGCCGGTCCGCATGCTTGTTCCGTTCACGGGGCACCCAGGTGTAGGTGACCTGCTCCGGCGGCGCAACGTCGCGCGCCTCCAGGGCGAGCGGACGCATCGCGGGGTGCTTGACCTTCCAGCGGCCGGACATCTGCTCGACGACGAGCTTGGAGTCCAGACGCGCTTCGATCGGTGCCGCGGGATCGATCTCCTGTGCGGCCGTGAGACCGGCGATCAGCCCGCGATACTCCGCGACGTTGTTGGTGGCGGTCCCGATGTACGCCGCTCGCTCCGCGAGCACCTCACCGGTGTCGGCGTCCCGGACCACCGCGCCATAGGCAGCGGGCCCCGGGTTCCCTCGCGAACCCCCATCTGCCTCGACGATGAATCGCGTCAAGGGTCTAGAGACCGGACTCGGACGTACGGATGAGGATGCGCCGGCACTCGTCGCACCGCATCACCTCGTCGTCGTCCGCTGCTCGCAGCTGACCGATCTCGACGTTGTTCAGCTCGAGCCGGCAGCCGCTGCACCGCCGCTGGCGCAGCTCGGCCGCCCCGATGCCGGCCTGCTGGGCCCGGATCTTCTCGTACAGCGTGACCAGGTCGGCGTCGATCCGACCGGCCTGCGTGTCCCGCTGCTGGCGCAGCGTCGTGACCTCGTTGTCGATCTCGACGGTCGTGCGGTCGCGCGACGCGGTCAGCGCGGCCACTCGGGCCTCCGCCTGCTCGCGCTGTGCCGTCAGCTCTGCCTGGCGGCTCTGTGCCGACTCGAGCCGCTCCATGACCTCCAGGACGACGTCCTCGAGGTCGTTCTGCCGCCTGGCGAGCGTCGCGATCTCGTGCTGCAAGCCCTCGAGCTCTTTGGGCGAGGAGACCTGACCGGCGTCGAGCCGTTGCTGGTCGCGGCCGGCCCGAGCTCGCACCTGGTCGACGTCGCCCTCGGCCTTGACCAGCTCACGGGTGACGTCGCTGGCCTCGGTCTCCGCGCCCACGATCTGGTCACGCAGGGCGCCGATCGTCGTCTCGAGCTCGCGCAGCTCGGCATGCTCGGGCAAGGTCTCACGGCGGTGCGCGAGCTGGTCGATCCGCGTGTCCAGCGCCTGTACATCGAGCAGGCGCTGCTGATCGTTGGCGGGGGCTTTCAGCGCAATCTCCAGTGGTCTGCGTAGTTCAGCTGCGATCCGCCGTCAGACACGGAAGGACCACGGATCGGTCACGAGGTGCGAGACACGAGTCTCAACCGTAGCCCCCCGCGCGGCCAGCCCGTCGAGCAACTGCTGCTCGGCGACGCCCAGCCACGGCCACTCGGTGGCCCAGTGGGCGCAGTCGACCAGAGCGGGCCCACCGTGCGCGAGAGACTCCGAGGCAGGGTGGTGGCGGAGGTCTGCCGTGACATAGACGTCCGCCCCGGCTCGCCGTACGTCGTCGAAGAGGTCGTCGCCCGCTCCCCCGCAGACGGCAACGGTGCGTACGTCCGCGCCGAGGTCGCCCGCAACCCGCACTCCGGCCGGTGTCACCGGCAGCGCGCGCGAGACCCTCGCGGCGAAGGCCTGCAGCGTCTCGGACTCGGGGAGCTCGCCCACGCGTCCGACGCCCCGCGGGCCGGGTGGGGTCGCGGTCGGGATCACGTCGAAGGCCGGTTCCTCGTAGGGGTGCGCCGCGCGAAGTGCCTCGATCGCGGCGGTACGACGGCGGGGGCTGACCACCATCTCGACCCGGACCTCGTGGACCTGCTCGACGGCGCCGATCTCGCCGACTGCTGGGCGCGCTCCGTCGAGTGGCCGGAAGGTTCCGATGCCCTCGGTGGACCAGGCAGCCCGTTCGTAGGCACCGACCCGGCCCGCCCCCGCGTCCGCCATCGCGTCCAGCACCCGCTCGGCATCAGCGGTCGGCACGAAGACCACGATCTTGTCGAGGGCGTCACCGGCGACGGGCTGAAGGGGCCGCAGGTCATGCAGACCGAGCGTTCGCGCGAGCGCGTCGGAGACGCCGGGACTCGCCACGTCGGCGTTGGTGTGCGCGACGTGCAGGGCCAGGCCCGCCTGCACCAGTGCGGTCACCGCCCGTCCCTTCGGGTGGTTGGTCGCGATGCTGTGCACGCCCCGCAGCAGCAGAGGATGGTGCACGAGCAGCAGGTCTGCTCGCCAGTCGACCGCCTCGGCGATGACCGCGTCGACCGGGTCGACTGCCAGCAGCACCCGGCGGACCGGCTGGTCGAGGTCTCCGGTGACGAGTCCGACCGAGTCCCAGCTCTGCGCCCATCGTGGGTCGTACAGCCCATCGAGCACCGCGAGGACGTCGGCCAGTCGCGGCAGGGACTGGACGGGATCAGTCACGGGCGCAGGCTATCGGGGCCTCAGGCGTGACTGCGCACCTGGAACGGCCGCTGCCATTCCTCCGCCGTCGCCCCGTCGATCCACAGCTGCCACGCGTACCGCCCGCTGGCCAGAGGTAGCGGTCCGACGTTGACGGTGAAGGCGAAGTCGATGTCGCTGCCCGGCGGCAGGCCCGGCGGGCGGCCCACCTCGAACTTGCCCGCGATCCGAACCTCGAGCGCCTCGTCGTCGCCCTCGACCTGCACCGGGTGGCCGTCCGCCGTGACAAGCCGGATCTCGAACTCGTGCAGTGTGTTGGCGTCGCTCCACGGCACGTCGAGCTTGACCGCGAGCGCCATCGGCGGCAGCCCGGGGCCGGTCACCGACCACCCGCCGCCGAGGACGTAGAGCTTGCCGTTCACCTCTTGCGCCGCGTCGGCGAGCATCATCGTGACCTGCACTGCGGCTCCGTCCGACGTGTCAGTGAGCGCTGCCAAGAGGGCACCGGGCCCTGCACCGCGCATTCTGTCAAGGGCCGGAGAGTTTGCTGCCCCACGGGCCGGGAGATCAAGGCGCGGGGGCCACCAGCAACACTCCGGAAGGGACTGCTCGCAATGAGTACTCGCATGATCGCCATCGCGGCACTCGTCATCGCCGTCATCCTGCTGCTGTTCCTGTTCGCGCGCTGACCCGCGGGTGGCTAGGCGTCGGGCGAGCCCGTGCGCGAGCGCTCTGGGGCTGGCCGGACGCCTACCCACCTCGCCACAGCCCTGCCCGATCCATTTGCAACCCCCTGACCTGCGGGTTTGTCAGTGGATCTTCCGTCCACGTCCACCGGTTTCCGCTGCTGCTGTGAGCAAGGCGTCAGCAAGATCGCTTCTTCCCGTGACGCTCAGCGCCGCTGTGTCCGGCAGAGTCTGACCACTGCTGTGACCACTCCCACCCGGTTCCGCGAGCGAGTTTGCCCGGACCCAACACCGCTTCACATCTCATCGACGCGGTCCACCTCGATCGCGGAGGTTCCTTCGGCTAGGCCGAACCGGTTGTGTAGGCGGCGTAAGGGAGCAGGTGCCCACCAGTTGGCGTTGCCGAGGAGGGTCATGGTGGCGGGTACCAGGACGCAGCGGATGAGAGTGGCGTCGACGGCCACCGCAATGGCGAGGGCGAGACCCATTTGTTTGATGCCGAGGTTCTGCCCGAGGGCGAAGCCGAGGAACACGATCATGACCAGTCCGGCGGCGGAGGTGATGATGCGGCCGGATCGCTGCAGGCCAACCGCGACAGCGCTGTCGCTGTCTCCGGTTTTGTCGTAGGCCTCTTTGATCCGCGAGAGGAGGAACACCTCGTAGTCCATCGACAGGCCGAACGCGAAGACGAATACGACGACGGGCACCCAGACTTCGATCGCCCCGAAGGCGTCGAATCCGAGCAGCCCGGAGAGGTGACCGTCCTGGAAGATCCAGACGAGCGCACCAAAGGTTGCGCCGAGAGACAGGACGTTCATGACGAGCGCCTTGATCGGCACGAGGACAGAGCCGGTCATCAGGAACAGCAGGATGAACGTGGCTGTGCCGATCACCGCGAGCGCCCAGGGCAGCCGGGTCGCGATGGTGTGCTTGAAGTCCATCAGGAACGCCGCGCTGCCGCTGACATACGTTCGGTAGGTCGGGCGGTCTGCCCGTAACTCGGTGACCAATCGTTGGGCGCCGGGCCCCTGGGTTGAGCCGGTCGCGACCACGTTGGTGATGGAGATGTTGTCGGGCATTGCGTCGATCGAGACTGTGCTGACGCCTGGCATCGCTTCGATCCGGTGGGCGTAGGCCACGACCGCAGGGTCGGCGGCGGCGCGTCGTGCCACGAGCTGGATGGGGTCGGCTTGCTTGCCGGGGAAGCGGGCAGCCAGCGTGTCGGCGACCGAGCGGGACTCCAGCGCCCGTGGCAGCAGGCGGGGGTCGTTCTGCCCGTAGTTGACCGACAGGAACGGGGCGCCGGCCGCGAGCAGTGCGGCCGCGGCGGCGCATCCCAAGACCAGCGGGTGCCGCTGCACACGGCGGGCCAGCCGGCCGAAGAAGCCGTCGGCGGCCGGTGCCCGAGTCTCTGCCTTGATCTTGTTTCCCCACACGGCGAGCTGCGCCGGCACGAGGGTCAGCCCTGCGGCCAGTGCGATCAGTGTGGTCGCGATGCCGCCGAGCGCGAGCGAGGTGAAGGTCGGGTCGTTGAACACGAACAGCCCGGAGAGCGAAGCGATCACCGTCAGCGCGGAGAACGTGAGCGTGCGTCCCGCGGCGGCCACCGATCGGGCGACCGCGTCCTCCACGTGGTGTCCGGCACCCCGTTCTTCCCGGAACCTGTTGACCATCAGGAGGCTGTAGTCGACGGCGAGCGCGATGCCGAACAGAGCGACCACGTCGATGGCATACGACGCGACGTCGACGAGCCTGGTGACAGCGAGCAGCAGCAGGAGCGCGCCAGCGACGGTGACCAGCGCGCCGAGGATGGGGATGAGCGCGGCGCGTACGCCGCGGAAGACGAACAACAGCGCGACAAGCAGGACCGGGATAGCAATCGCCTCACCACGGACCAGGTCGCTCTGCGTCGTGAGCATCTGGTCGTGCATGACGGCGAGGCCGCCGCCGACCTTGATCGTGGCGCCGGGAACAGAGCCGGCCAGTGCCTTCCGCACGTCGGACACCTGTTGATGTGACACGGCCATGTCGTCGGTCTTCGTGGTGGACACCACGAGCAATGTGCCTCGCCCGTCGGTGGACCGCAGCCGCAGGTCGTTGCTGTTGTAGGCCGTTGTCACGTCGGTCACGCCCGGGATCTTGGCGACCCTTCGGCTCACCGACATCACCGCGCGTCGTGTCGCCGGATCGCCAACCTCAGCGCCGTCGATCACCGCCACCATCGAACCGCCCCGGGTCGACACCTTGTCCACGATGTCGAAGCCCTTGACCGACTCTGCGGCACCGCTGCCGTTTGAGTCCTTCAGGTGCACGAACACCTGGCTGCCGACCACCATCCCGATCACGAACAGGCCCATCCACGCCGCCACCACGAACCAGCGGTGGCGGGCGCAGAAGGTACCGAGACGGCCAAGCGCGGTGTGCCGCTTCGGTCGAGCCGGGTCCGTTGATGGCAGCGCTCGACGCGGGGGCGCCGGCATCGTCGCGGTCGATATCGAGGCTCTGCTGCTGTCCATGGTGTCCTTCTCGGTGAGTCGCGTGCACGAAAGATCGGGAGGGCCGTTGTCCTGCCGGGTCTGGAGCGACCGCGTAGGAACTCAGTGGTGCATGTGCATCGCTGCGGCGCCGTCCATCCGAGCGGCGGACATCCGGACGAAGGCGACGACACCGACGGCGGCGGCGAGGACAGCGGCCGCGACGAACGCGGCGGAGAACCCGTCGGCGACTCCGGCCGGCTCGGTGAGGCTGCCGGCAGTGGTCGCGACCGCGGACAGGACGGCGACACCGAGGGCGGCACCGACCTCGTGACCGGTCATCAGGAACCCGGAGGCCATGCCGGCGTGCTGGGCCGGGATGCCGGCCATCGCCGTCACGGCCACGGCGACGAACACCACGCCGACACCGAACCCGAGGACGAGCATCCCGGGCAGCAGGTCGGTCGCGAACTGCGCATCCGAGCCGACCGATGACAGTAGGGCGGCACCAGCTGTGACGAGGGTGAGACCACCGGCGGCGATGTTGCGCGGTGACGCCTTGGCCAGCAGCTTGCTGGCGTGGTGGGTGCCGGCCGTGATGGCGAGTGCCAGCGGGAGGAACGCGACGCCCGCGCGCAGTGCGGAGTACTCCATCACGGTCTGGAAGAAGATGCTGGTCATGAACACGGCCCCGACGAGCAGTGCGGTCGCGCCGAGCATCACGGTCGTGCCGGACACCAGCGTGGTGACCTTCCAGGTGTGCGGAGGGACCAGCGGGCGGGCCGCACGCTTCTCGATGTGGATGAACGCTGCGAGCAGGACCGCCGACGCAGCGAACGCGACCAGGGCGCGGACAGAGAGCCAGCCGTGAGCCGACGTGCTGGCCAGGCCGTACATGAGGGCGGCGAGCCCACCGATGACGGTGAAGGCGCCGGGCAGGTCGAACTGGGCGAGGTCTGCGCGCGCGGTGACGTCCTTCGGGAGGATCTTGAGCCCGAGGACGAGGGCGACCACGCCGATGGGGACGTTGACCCAGAAGATGAGCTGCCAACCGGCCCACGTGGTCAGAGCACCACCGAACAGGACACCTGCGGCAACGCCGAGGCTTCCAACCGCGCCCCAGAGAGCGAGGCCCTTGGTGCGCTGTGCGCCGGAATACGTGGTCATCACGATTGACAGCGCAGCTGGGGTCATCAACGCAGCGCCGAGCCCTTGGGTAGCCCGGGCGGCGATGAGCTCGGCGGCGTTGCCGGCGAAGCCGCTGAACAGCGAGGCGCTGGTGAAGACGGTCATGCCGGTGAGGAACACCCTGCGTCGGGGCAGCAGGTCCGCGATGCGGCCGCCGAGCAGCAGCCCGCCGCCGGAGAGCAGCAGGTAGGCCGTGACCAACCACTGCAGGTCGCTGCTTCCCAGCCGCAGCGATCTCCCGATGGCCGGCAGCGCGGTGTTGACGACAGAGATGTCCAGGACGACCAAGATCTGCGCGGTGAGGGCGAGGGCGAGGACAGCCCACGACTTGCGGTCACCGGTGCCGGGCTGCTCCGGGTCGCCGTGCACTGCTGCGTGGGGGCCGGGGTGTGGTGCTGGTGCGGTGCTGGTGGTTGCGGTTTCGGTGGTGTGCATGAGAACTCCTGTGGTCGAGTCTGCGCAAGGTGCGGGACGGGTCCTGCTTTCGGATCTCGCCGGTCTGGTCGTGCTCATCGGGAGGTCAGCGGTGCGCCGGTGCGGACCGCGGTGACTACCGCGGTGATGGCGCGGATGGAGTTGGCTGACCCGGCCTTGTCGTCGAGGAGCCCGACGTGGGTGGTGTCTGCGACCCAGCGCGTGCTGTTGGTCGATAGCGCCGCGAGATGGTTCTGCGCGGTGGACCAGCCCTTCGTCCCGTCGGCGTTCTCCCGGGCGGTGACCACGGCCAGCGGCTTCGGGTCGAACGTGGTCAGCGCCTGCGCCTGGGTGAACACGTTCCGGAGCTGGGCTTGCTCGTCGCGCATGTTGTTGGCGCCTCGGGGGCTGGTCGCGAACGACTGAACCTGCGCTGCGGCGCTCGGGGAGAGGGCGGTCGACGTCGACGCGGGCATGAGGTGCAGCGCGCCGACGCGGGCCAGGGCGGGGAACACGGGCAGCAGTCGGCGCATCATCGCGTAGGCGCCGGGGAAGTCGGGCTGGTCGGTGAACTGGTGCGGGCTGGACGAGTCGAGCAGCACTATGCCGGCGACCTGTGCCGGATAACGGGCGGCGTAGGTCATGGCCAATGTGCCCCCGGAGGAGTGACCGGCCAGCACATACGGGGCGTGCTCGCCGGCACGGGCCAGCAGGGCATGTAGGTCGGCGGCGACGGCGTGCCCGTCCTGTGGGCCGTCGACGTCGTCGCTCCAGCCCTGCCCGGCCCGGTCGTACGCGCAGACCCGCGTGGTCCGCGAGACCTGCGCGGTGATGGCGCTCCACAGTGGCGAGATCTCGTTCAGGCCGTTCTCGAGCACGACGGTGGGGCTGCCGGTGCCGGTGCAGCTCAGGTGCAGGCGGTGCCCACCCACGTCGTACAGCGTGCCGGTCATCGGGTACCGGCCGTCGTCGCGGGTCAGGGCGACGCTCTCGACGATCCCGCCGATGGCCGCAACGGTGACCACGCCGATGACCGGGTACAGCAGCCAGCGGGACCGGCCGGTCGTGGCGCGGCGTACGGCGCGCTCGATCCAGACGGCAAGGACCAGGGCGGCCGGCGGCCACACCCAGCCGGCCGCGCCGAGCGCGCCGTCACCGGGGGTAACGGCGAGCAGCCCGGCACCGGTGGCGGCCATCACGACGGCCGGGACAACGGCCCAGCGCTGCGGCTGGTCGGTGCACCGGGTCGTGAGTGCCGCGAGGAGCGCCCACCCGGTGGCGAGGCCGATCAGGCCCGCACCGGTGATGACGGGCTCGCTGGCGCCGGCGAACACGACCAGGACGAGAACCAGGGCGTTCACCAGGCCGCTGAGCATCGCGATGGACACCGCCACCCCGACGGGGAGCAGACGGCGACGCGCGACGGGCACCTCATGGGCGGTGGCGCCGTCGTCGAAGGTGGACTGGCCGGTCGGGGTGGGGGTGCTGGTCGTCATGACGGTCTCGCTTCCAGAAGGTGAGGCGATCGAGCCGGGCGGGAGGTACGTACTGAGCGTGGGCGCGAAGCCGGCTGGTCGCCCCGGCCGAATGACCGGGTTCCCGCGTTTGTGCGAACTGCGGTGACCGGCGACAAGCGTGCTCAGCCGCGAAATGGGGCGGCCCTGATGGCCAGGTCGAACGCGCCGTACCGCCGCAGGAACGCGGCCCGGCCGCGGGGCACCCGGGCGGCTTCGGCGCGGAACGCAGAGGCGAACTCCCGCTTGAACCCGAGCCGTGGGTGCGCCGCGGTGACCGTGGCGAGCATCTCGGGGGGAAGCTGCCAGGACCGCAGGCCCGCGACGTCGAGCCCGGCGCCGGCCGAGAGGAGATATGCGACCGGGCCGTGAGCCATGGTTACGCCTGGGCTGTGGTGAAGCGTGATCGCGGTCCGCAGGATGTCGGTGGCGGCCGTCGAGAGCCCTACGTCCTCGGCGACCCCGCGGGCGACCCGGGCGCTGGCCCTCGTGAAGTCGATCTGAGGTACGGGGGTCGGGAGCCCGACGTCGTGCAGCAGCGCCGCCGCGAACAGCAGCTCCCGGTCCACGTCCAGGTCGTCCAGCTCGCCCAGCGCCGCCCCGAACACGTACGTCCGGTAGGAGTGGTTGAGCAGTGCAGCGCTCAGCCGGCGCCGGGCCAGTCCCTCGGCTGCCCGGGTCAGGACCGAGTCGGGGGGCGGCCGCTGGCCGAGGGTGATCGGCGCCCTGCGGCCGGAGTTGAGGCGCAGGAGCATCGAGAGCCGGCCGACCGCGTTGGTCGCGTGCGTGCTCGCGAGCGGCCGGAGCAGGCTGCGGCGCTCCGCGGCGGTGAGCCGCCCGCCGCTGCGTTCCACCCAGGGATGTGTGCCGAGGTCGGTGGGTGTCTGGGTCATGGCGTCTCCACTGAGCTGCGGCGAACGTGCCGGGTCCGTCCCGGCACGCCGGTGTGCCGAGTTACCCCACGGTCGCGGCGATCCGTGACGATCGCCCCGGCGAATGCGCCGGGATCCGCCGAGACCACCCCTCGGCGACATCGGGGCGTTAGCGTCACGGTTGTGCTGTACGGGCGGGACGCCGAGAGGGCCAGCCTCGCCGCGCTCCTCGAGGACGCCCGTCAGGGCAAGGCCGGAACCCTGCTGCTGCACGGGGACCCGGGGGTGGGGAAGTCCGCGCTGCTCGAGGACCTCGTCGCGAACACCGGCAGCGACGTACGAGTGCTGCGCACGCAAGGCTTGGAGTCCGAGGCGCCGTTGGCGTTTGCCGCGCTGCACCGGCTGTTGCGTCCCGTGCTCGGCCACCTCGAGCGGCTCCCCGGGCCGCAGGCCAGTGCGCTGCGGATCGCATTCGGCCAGGAGAACGACGTCACGGTGCAGCCGTTCCTGGTGGCGCTGGCGACCCTGTCGATGCTGACCGAGGCTGCCGAGGATGCGCCGGTGTTGTGCGTGATCGACGACGCACAGTGGCTCGACCAGGCCACCGCGGACGCGATCCTGGTCGCCTCGCGGCGACTGGGCGCCGATCGGGTCGCTGTTGTGTTCGCCGCCCGCGACGGCGAGGGCCGCACGTTCGCACCCGACGACCTCCCCAGCGTCGCGCTGACGCCGCTGACCGGCGCAGCGGCCCGCGCGCTTCTCACCGAGGCGGCCGGCGACACGGTGCCCGACGAGGTCGCGGACCGGCTGATGACCCAGTCCGCCGGGAACCCGCTCGCACTGGTCGAGCTCCCCACCACGCTCTCCGGTGAACAGCTGGCCGGCGCCGCGCCGATGCCCGCCCATCTACACCTCACCGTCGGGATGGATCGCGTCTTCCTGGACAGGTGCCGCCGGTTGCCGCCGCCGGTGCAGACGCTGCTGCTCGTCGCCGCCGCGGACGACTCCGGTCTGGTCGCCACGCTGCGCCAGGCCGCCGCAGTCCTCGGCGTGGAACCGAGCGCTCTCGACGCCGCGGAACGGTCCGGGCTGCTCGTCGTCGACGGCGGCACAGTCGCGGTCCGGCACCCGCTGGTCCGGTCCGCGGTGTACCAGGCGGCGACCAGCATGGAGCGACGCGAAGCGCACCGGGCCCTCGCCGCCGCCCTCGACGCCGTGGACGACCCGGACCGGTACGCCTGGCACCGGGCCGCGGCCGTCGACGGCCCCGACGAGGCGGTCGT